>NZ_JBHWIQ010000026.1:0-124551 GCF_042732055.1 Streptomyces sp. NPDC059816 | reverse complement strand
GAACAACTCACCGCGCGCCACCTGCTGAGCGAACATGAACAAGGGGCTGGCGCAGTTCCCGCGGGCGGCGTCCTCGGTGTCCGCGTTCCAGAACACGGTGCCGTTCTCGACCTTGTCGATGGCGCAGCGGCTCGTCTTACCAGAACACCGGTCCACGGGGCCGTGAACGAAGATCCAGCCGGGCTGCGGCCGGGCCCAACCGGCGAGCGGCACGAGCAGGGTCATCATCCGACCCTCTCAGGGGCGCGGGCATACACGACATCGGGGCTGGAACGGGCGCCCCCCCACCACCACGACACCCACAAACTATGCTTCCTGAACACGTCATTCAATAGATGGCGTTGCCTCGCCGCACCCTGCCCGCCACCCGCATGAACCAGGAAAAAGGGGGCCGCAACACCGCCCGGCAACAGGCGGGAGCCCGGTGCGTGCGGCAGGTCAGGCGTTTCGGTGTTCCGCGAGAGACACACCGAGCCGGATGGCCTTGACCTCGTCCCAGCCGAGCGCCGCGGACGCCTCGAACACGACCTCCGCGGCCGGGGCCAGCGTCTCCTCGGCGTGGAAGAGGAACAGCAGCCGACCACGGTCGGCACTGCCCTCGGGCGCGTCGAGGAAGAGCGCCTGCGGCGCCTGGAGGGCTGCGGCACCGTGCTCGGTGACGTGCTTGATCTGGGCGATGTAACCGGCCCAGTAGCCGCGGTTCACGGTGTCCTGGTCGGCCGCGTTTTTCAGGGCCGCGACGAAGGCATCCGCGGCGTTCACAAGCTGGTCGATCGCGGCGGCGGCTGCGTCGGAGATGTTCTGGGACATGACGTCCTTCCGGTTGGTCTGGTGTGGTGCAGGGCGGCGCCCGTACCGCCGGGACCGCCGGGACCGCCGGGACCGCCGGGACCGCCGGGACCGCCGGGACCGCCGGGACCGCCGGGAGGGACTACCCCGGCAGCACCCGGGCCGGTACGGCGATACGCCGCAGGACCCGGCGACTTGGACAGAAACGAACGTAAGGGCCAGATGGAAGCCATTCAACGCCGGCGGCAGCAGACAAGGCCCGCGCCGGGGCGGGGACAGCAAGCCGCCGACCGGGCGGCTTCGTCCGGTCCCGCCTGCGGTCGCCGTCGACGGACGGCACCAGTCCGCCCCTCGCTTACAGCGTCTCGCGGCCGGCGCCGCGACGCCCTTCCTGGCTGCCGCCCCGCAGGGACCCGCACTGTCCCGCCTGCCCCGCTCCGCCATACAGCCGCGCGCCGCCCGGCCGCCACGCACGGCAAGAACGCCGTCACTCAGACTCCGGCGCGGGCGGCCTGCCAAGCCTTCGCGTTCCACTCGCGGGTCAACTCGTCGGCGTAGGCGACGGTGCGCGCGGCCTCGGAGTCCAGCGCGGCCACGACCAGGACACTGCCCCGGATCTCGTCGGCGCGACGCTGGGCGGCAGCGGCTTGCTCCCGGCGCGCGGTCTCCTCTTCCGGCACCCGCCGCACCAAGGTAGACCTGCCCACCACTGGAAAGGATCACGACGTACCGGCGGAAATCCTCGATACCCGAAGGCCGAGCCGGGCCCGTCGTGGTGTCAGCCAGAATCGCACGCGCCTCGGCCAGTAGCCTCGCCACCTCCTCGGTCGCCTTCACACCCGTGTCCCGACGGGTCTGGTTGCGGCTGTAGTAGACGCGGGCCGCATCCCCGACGGGAGCGGACTCCAGCGGGGCGTAGGTACTGATCATCCGGCGGGCGTAATCGTCGCGCCGGTTCCGCTCGGCCTGGGCGGCGCGGGCGGCATCGATCACCTTGCCCTGCTTCCAGCCCAGCGCGGTCGCCGCGCACGACGTGCCGTAGTACGCGACGTCCTCGGCAGTGCCGTCCTCGTTCCCGTCCGCGTCCAGCGGCATCAGCGCCACCGTGCGCTTCAGTCCGCGACGACCGCAGCAACCGCACGTGTCGAAGTCGTCGACGATACCTTTGATCGTCCACTTCGGGATGCTCATGGATGGCTGACCTTCCTTACAGGGATCGGATGCCGGAGCGGGACGGCAGACACCACCCAGACGACCGCAAACTATGCTATCGACAAGACTCACTCAACGAACGAGGACGCCGAGCCGCCCCACACCACCACCCAAGGAACAGCACCCCACCACCAACACCCCATGGCCGAACAGGACTCGCGCACCGTCGCCCGGCGGCACCGCGGAACTCGGCCTGCCGGTGAGGCCGGGACCGGCCCCCACCCTCGGGGGCTGCCGCGCGGGCCCGACGCGCTGCGGCGGGACGCACACGGGCGGGGCCGGGGCGGCCCCTGTCCGCCTCCCCCTGCGGGCCGCCCCCTCAGGTGGGCGGTGGAGTTCAGCGCGCGCCCGCCGCACCGAGGCAGGCGCGTGCGCGGCCCGGGGGTCAGCCGGTGGCGGCCACGGGTTCGGCGACTGGGCCACCGAGCTCGACCACGGGCAGTCCGAAGAACGTGGCGACCGCGACCGCGCACGTCTCCGCCTGCTGCACGGGCCGTAAATGGGGGTGGTCGGCCCCCCAGAAAACGTGCCGGGTGCCCCTGTCGTCCATGACGGTCGCGTTCAGGGACCACAGCATGTCGCGCCCGATGTCGTAGTGGCCCCCGCGCCCGTCGCTGTCGTACGCGTCGACCCATACCCTGCGCCCATCGCGGCCTGGAGCGGTACAGACCAGGTATTCCTCCGCTGACGTCGTGTAGGGCCTGACGACGCGCACGTGCAGTCCCTGACGCGTCAGCGACTCGATCAGCAGGGCGCCCGTACGCCAGGCGCCGCCGGGCGCCGTCCCGGTCAACGAGTGGGGGAAGCGGTGCATGGCCATGATCGGATCGTGCTCCTCGTGTGCGGTGACAGGGTGATCGCTCTCGCTTCGGCACCGGCTTGGCCAGGGCGTGTGGCACGGGCGGCTGTGAGCGCCGCCGCCCGTGCCACACGTCCCATCGGCGGCCCAGGTCAGGCGAGGGAGGCGGCGGCCAGCACGAGCGAGTTGAGGGCGGCGAACAGGTAGACGTCGCCGTAGCCGTAACCGGCCCTCAGGCCATGGGCGCGGCCGTTGGCCAGGTGCGCCATACCCCGGATGCTGTCGTCGTCGTCCACGTCGCCATACCTCGCCTCCGCGGCCCCCATCACATCCACGAGGACATCGGACAGGTCGGCCGCGCGGCGCATCTCCCACCGGGCGGGGATCTGCACGACGGTCCCGAACGTGTCGGGCACCCACGTGGTGAGCTGCATGCGGATGGTTTCGATCAGCGCCGTCTCGGTGATGGGGCGCCGGTCGTCGACGAAGGGGTCCAGCGCGAACTTGCCCTCGTGGCCGTCCCGCACGTGGGCGCGGGCGGCGATGAGCGAGTACAGGGCCCCCAGCAGGTGGCCGTCACCGCGCCCATGGGCGGCGTACAGACTGTCGGCGTGAGCGTTGAGCAGGTGGGCGATACCCCACGGCTCGGCGTCACCCCCCGCCTCCACGCCCCAGATGCGGACGTGCTCGGCCACCCCGCCGAGGAACCGCGCGACGGTCTCGACGGGCGCGGCTGCGAACTCCTCGGGGCCGGGCACCGTGAGCCCGAACGCGGCCGTCACCCAGGTACGGGCCTGCACCCGAATCGCTTCGGCCAGCGCACCCGTGTCCAGGACCGGCTTCGGATACGGGTAGAGACTCCTCCCAGCCGCGATCGCGTCGGCGGTGTAGGAACTGGCGGTATCGGTCATCAAACTCTCCCAAAGGTCGGGTCCCGCTTCTGAACGGGACAGGCACCGGGACGCGGGCGGCAGAACCAACCCGCCAACACCCCGACACCCGCAAACTATGCATACCGAGAACGTCATTCAATAGCCAGCCGGAAAGGCACACGACCGGCCTGCGGCTACCGCAAGCAAGGTCACCCGGTCACGCCACACTCCCGGCCTGATCGGGCTCCCCGGCCAGCGTCCAGCGCGTCAGCACCCCGGACGGACCCCGAACCACACGCACGCCACCCCCCGCAACCACAAGACAACCAGACAACAACGCGGACGCGGCCTCGGCCTGGACATGCCCACCGCCCACCACCGCATAGGGGTGCGCGTCCTTGGTCCATGTGCGGCCACCGTCCTCGCTGACCTCACAGACGTAGCGAGCCTCGATGTCGAGCTCCGTCACGCGGGGGTCGGCAAACACCGACGCGTAGAACGCGGCGTAGCCGCTGCTGCTGCCATCCGGCACCGGGAGCTGGAACCCGGCCTCGGGCCGCTGAGCACGGCGGGTGCGCAATACGCGGGTGCCCTCGGGCACCGTCTGGGTGATCGCCTGCCCGTCATAACCGAGCGCGGTGAACGTGCCCCCAGCGATGGCGAGGACAGTGAACGCGCAGCGGGTCACGAACGTGTCGCCCGGGCCCAGCTCCCCCACGGCCACGTACTCGCTGGCGGGCATGCGGCCGTGGGCGGGAGGGGGCTCCTCGACGCCCGGCTTGACGTTGTGCACGGCACCGAAGCACGCCACACGCAGCTCACGCTTGTACCAGTTGAACCTGCCTCCCGCGCGCAGCCAGAGGGCGAGCACTTCACGAGAGGTCGGGCGGTCGTAGGTGTCCGCCCTGGGCCGGCCGTGCTCGTCGGGTGAGGTGAACTCGTATGCGGTGGCGCCCTTGAACGTCACGTCGTCCAGCAGATGATCAGCGCGTTCGCGGGACCAGTCCGCTTCGGCCTCATCGGTGCACGTGACGCGGCCGTGTGCGAAGTCGGCAAGGATGGCGCGTTTGTGGCAGCGGTCGCACGCGAAAGCGCGGATGCCGTACGCACCACCGTCCAAGGCGGTGTGCTCGATGTCCTCTCCCTCGTTGGCAATGCGGTGCGGTCCGTAGGCCATTCCGTCGGGGTGCGGGTCGGCGCTCGCCTCTGCTGCGATGCCGTCGGCGGCGTGTGAGCCGTTGGTGATCTCCGTCATTGGGTCCTACCTTCTTGGGTCGAGTCTTTGATTCTCCGTGCGGCCCCGGCCCGCCGGGGCCGGGGCCGCACGAGCCGTCACACCCCGGGCCCGGAGACCGGGCAGCCCTGGCCTTCTTTGACGGACTTGAGTCGTGGGGTGAGTCTGCGCGGCTCCCGAGGAACGGGGCGCGCCCCGGGAGTGGCGGGAGCGGAGCGGGCCCTCACGCCTCCGGGCCAGCGGTACCGGAGGACGGGCGCTGTGCGCTGTAGGGGCGCAGGAGGCGTTCGCGGTCGTCGTCGTCTTCGGCGTCCCACGTGTCCCACCGATCGGGGCGGGCCTGCGGCGAGAGCAGCAGACACGGGACGTAGCCCTCGTCGTCGCCGTCACGTCGCAGGTCCTCGGGGAAGTTGTCGAACTCGCCCCCGCTCAAGCGCAGGCTGCGCAGCACGTGGCGGACCTGGACGGCGTCGGCCGGGTCGTACCCTCCCCACCGGGCGCGGAGCGGGTCCGTGGCTGGCAGGGACGGCAGCCGGGAGCTGTCGAAGTCCGTCAGGATCTGTCCCTGGGCGTCGCGGACGCTCTCGGGGAAGAGGTCTGTGGCGAGATCGCCGTCATAGTCGATCCACAGGACGAAGTAGGCGGCTTCGGGGAAGTGGACGAGCACGGTGTCGGCAACGAGCCGGGCGATCTCCTGCGCGGCGCCGCGCTGGGCGCGCAGCATCATCGTCCATGACGCGAGATCGGCAGGGCGGGCAGAATCGGTGTGCGGGTGGGTCACAGGAGGGTCCTTCCAGTGGAACGGGGCGCGGCAGGGGGGTCGCGCCCCGGGCGGTTCAGGCCGGGCGCCGCACTCGGGCGGCGGGGGCGACGGGGCGGTGCGGTCTCAGGCGGCCACAAGGCGCAGCGGGTGCGGCTGTCGTCGCGCTGGGGCCTCCTGGTGCAGCCGCAGCTCCCACACGGCGTGCCAGGCAGGTACGGAGCAGGAAGCCCGGTGTGCGCTGAAGTCGGGGACGACCTCACGGCGGACGTCGGGCCGCTGGGCAGGCGTGCAGCACTCCCGGGACCTGACGGGGACCAGGTAGCCGTTCTCCCAGACGTCGACCGGGGCGTAGGAACTGTCCGGGCAGAGGGTGAGCATCTACGTGCCCGAGCGGGTCTCGACAAACCACCACGTCGTGGCGGCAGGACGCCCGGAATCAGAGTGCGGACGGGTCGGACGGGTCACGTGAAAGTCTTTCCGGAAAGCTGACGTTGAACTGCGCAGCACAGAACAGGAGCCAGGCACAGGCGGGTGGGTGCGCAGGGGCGGCGCCATGGCACGGCGCCGCCCGCGGGGCGAGCGGGCCGTAGGGAGGCCGGGTGTCGCTGTGCGGGCCGGTAATCGGGGCGGAGCAGCAGGAGAGGCACAGAACCACTCCGCCCCGGTGTCAGCAAACTATGTTGTTGGTCGGCATGCCCCAACGTGCGGAGCGGAAGGGAGAACGCCCCTCCAACCGCGTCTCAGCGAGTCGCTGCCTATCCGGCGGACGGGAGGGAGGTCCAGATCTCGTCGGGCAGAGGGTGGTGGAGGCTCCACGTGATCGCCATCGGCTTGCTGCCCGTGTGGCGTTCGTACGTCGCGGGGCCAAGAAGAGTCCACGGCTGCGCCTTGCCGGTCGGAGTGTCCTTGTCGGCCCGCAAGAAGAGCAGGATGTGGCTTCCTCGCTGTACGTGCTGCTGATAGCGCTGCCCCGTGGGCGAGGTGTCAGCAGTGGAGTTCTGCGACTCCCAGTGGAACCGGGTGCGGCTCAGCGGGTAGTCCTTGTATGACGTCGTCGGAGAGAAATCTCGCTCGCTCTTGTTGAGGGTGATCAGTAGAGCGTCCGTCCGATTGTCCGCGTCCCACAGGACGCCCTGCGCGAAGTAGCCAGGCAGCTGCCCGCCGAGGCGGGCCACGCCCAGGGCGGCCAGGATTTCCGAGCGGTTGTAGTCATGGTGGACGTTCAAAGGGATGTGGGCGTGCGGTCCTGCCAGCGGCATGGGCGGGCGCAGCGCCTTGCCCTCCATGAGATGGGTGAGAACCTGGCCGATCTCGCTTCGGACGGCGGGCTGCTCGCGCAGAGCGTCGAACCCCTCCTCATAGGAGGTGAAGCCACCGGCCTTGTCCCAGAGGTTGAAGAAGAGCATCCGGGCGAGGGTCTTGTCCCGCTCCGAGAGGCTTCCGTACAGAGGCGCGTCGTCGGACACAAGCCTGATGTACGCACCTGCACGTTCGGCATCGTCAGCATGGAGGAAGACATGCATGCGCTTGAGCAGTTCCTGCTCTCCTGGTGCAGCGGGTGCGGACACGAGTTCTGCGCGCCGCAGGACTGTTGTCCAGGAGATGCTTCCTCGGTACAGATCGGTGATCTCGCGGCCGGATCGGTCAAGGAAGTCGGCCAGCCGGGTCACGCCGAAGGCTTTGGCTTCTTGGACAAGGATGCTCACAGTCGGTTTCGTCGGGCTGGCACCGACGGGCTTGACGGATTCGGGATGCGACATGGATCGGTTCCCTTTCATAAGAGGCGCCGCGTAGAGCCTTTGAGCGGTGGGAAGCGGGTCACGATCGCTGGGCTGGGGTGCCCGCTCCGGGGTGAGGTGGGTGCGGCTCACTTAGGTGAGCACCACCCCCTCGCCACACATGCAATCTATGTATCTCCATCTCCACATTCAATATCTGTGGCCTGTCGAGCTCGGGGCATGCGCGAGGGAAGGGCGCCGGGCCAGGCCGATTCCGGCTCCCCTTTTCGCCGCCTGTTCCCGTTCACTCGTCTGCGGCTGACGGAGCGTCGAGATGCGAATCCCAGGGCCTCGGAATCCCGAAGACCCTGAGTGCTCTTCGACTTGGCTCGAACGGGGTGCCCGCCTGAATCACGCGCCGTGGGGGCTCGGCGGGCACCTTCGGTGAAGTCGGGATCAGCGAGGAATGCGACCGAACATCACATCAGCCACCGAGTGGGAGCGGCCCCGCCCTCCCGAGCCGGGAGGGCTGCCGTAGACGACACCTTCGCCAGTGGCGCGGTCCCGCGGCGGCTCGTCTGCACCCGCGAGGAGAGCGCGAAACTCAGAGGCCGTTTCCTCCCGTTCTTTCATCCTGTTACGCAAGCTTGATCCGGTGATGTCGGGTCGCGCCAGGAGATGGTGCTCTCGCCGGTCAGGCGGCGGGCCATCAGGTCGCTCATGGCCAGGTGGATCATGGCTTCGGAGCGGGCCGGGAGTGTCTCGTAGTCGCGGGCCAGGCGGCGGTTCAGCATGAGCCAGCCGTAGGTCCGCTCCACCACCCAACGCTTGGGTATCGGGGTGAATCCCCTGCTCCCTGGCTTTCTGGCCGGAGCGACGAACGGCGGATTTACCTGCGAGGCTGAGGATGTACCAGGTACTCGTCATGCCGATGTACATGACGGCCAGCGCAGTGTTTCCCGATAGGGATGCGAGCAAGGCGGCGACAGCTGTGGCTGCGGAGGCGGCCAGAATCCAGGGGTTAATGACCTCTTCGAGAGCGCGGTGGATGCGATCAAAGCGAGATAGATCAGGGAGAACGCGAGCTGGAAGATCGCAGCGACTGGCATACGAAGGGTCCTTTGCAAGGTGCGAGGGATTACTGATGAAGGGAACTGACTTCCTATACGCATGCCGTGGGCGGTCTAGCGGGTACGCTCTAGGCCCGGGTGACAAGCGACTGGGGTGTCAAGGCCACGTCGCGAGAGATCACGGTGCGTGGGGCGCCGCAGTTGGGGCAGAGGTCGAGCACTATCCCCGCCCCAACCGGCCCCCAAGGGGACTCGCTGGTTATGCGGCTTCGAATGGAGCGCAGTCCCGCCCGCCTCAGTGAAGTGGGTTGAAGAGCAGTCGGACGACCTGGTTGTGACACCGGTACAGCGCAGAGGGGTCCATCCAGTCATCAGATCGACCATCCGAGGGCTTGACGCCGATAGTCTGGGCATTCCCGCGCCCCAAAGGCTCGGTGAATAGCTCCCCTTCGCCGAATACGATTTCCTCGTCGGCCTCCATCTTGGATGGAGGCAATCCCCTGGCCAGATCTCCAAGGTGTATCGATGGGCGGGTCTCGATGATTATGGCGCTCAGACGGCCATGCTCCCCCGTGGGAGCAGCCTCGAAAGACGCCACGTCAGGGAGTCCGTAACTAAGGTGGACGGCACCGTAACGGTCGCTCTGCCGCTCGAAGGAAGTCCAGGAAAGAACGCCAATTCCAAGACATATGCTCGGCTGGGGCTTTCGCTGGGAGGTTGAACCGGTGGTGACCGACAGCGGCATTTCTGGGTTCCTTTCACTGGGGTGAAGTCGTGGGCAGGAAGACCGAGGGGTGCGCACGGGCTAGGGCGAACACCCCACTATTATCTACAAACTATGAACTTGAGTCCCTACATTCAATGACTTGCTGCTGCCTCCGTAGGAAGGAAGCCCAGCAACTCGGTTCCCGATCTGGGCCGGGAGTCTGCCGACACCAAACGTGCGGGCCAAGCGACCTGATGCGTTGACCGAACGGGCGCTGGGGCCGGGATGCGGAAGGTGGCGGACACGGGCGAGACACTGCACCACGGGTCGCTCTTCGGGGGGTCACGGACCCGTCTCACGGGCCGGCGGACGCCGGACGGCCCGCCCGCCGGTCGAACCGACCCTGCCTGTTCCCGCGGGGCGGAATCCGGGGCAGCCAGCGGGCAGCTGCGTCAGCGACGCACGCACTGCAACTGGAGCCAGGTGCAGCCCCATTGGCGCATGGGCGGGTCCGTTCAGTTCTTCAGCGCAGGCACTCGGCCGTCGCTAGGGGGCGTACTCCACCTCGGCGGGCTGTACGGGCTCTCCCCGACTGCCCTCCCAGGCCAAGGAGAACCCGTAGGTGTGTTCCAGGAACGCGCGGTCGTCGGAGGACGCGCAGAGGTCGCCGTACTGGTCATAGACCGACCATCCATGGATCGTACGTACCAGCGCGAGGCCTTCGGCGTTGCCTGGCGCCCAGTAGCGGATCTCGGCCCCCAGTTCGTCATGATGCTGCTGGCACAGCCGAAGGCCCAACGCCTTCGGTTGGCCGCAGAACTCCGCCTAGTCTTGCCCGTGCTTGCGAGGATCTCGGGCTCGCACATCCAGTCCTGGATCGAACAGTTACGGACAGGGTTTGTAGGTGTCCGTTGTCCGGCCCGAGCCTGGATCTGAAGAACTTTCTACTGGTTCCGATCCGTTCTGAATCGGCTCAGGTGCGTGACCCCGGTGGCACTCTCAAGTTCCCCTGCCAGGCGGGCGTTTTCCGTGGTCAGCCAGCGGATGTAGTCCTCATAGAGATGAAGGTGACGAGTGAGTTCGCCCTTCTCTCGACGGAGGTGGGCGATCGTGTTTCGGTCGCTGGTGGTGTCCCTGGGCGGCCGTGGCTGGCGAGTGCGTCGCTCGGCGTCCCGGGCCAGGAAATCCTGGACGGCGGTGTCGAAGTCCCGGTAGAGAGTCTGTCGCCGGACGGCGCGGCTGCCTCCGAACTCATCGCGGGCCAGCCACGACGGCTCGTGGGTCCCCAAGTAGGTGTTCCGGTCTGTCTCTTCGTACTCGATTCACTCCCGCCACTTCGGATCTGCGACCGGGTCCGCCTGAGCGACGGTCCGAGGACGATGGGGTGCTGCGCTGGGGACGGTAGGCATCACGGCTGACTCCATGGTTGTGCGGTGGGTCCCCCGGCGCGCCGCCGTTCGGATGACACTGGGGGTGAGTGAGGGGCGGGGCCCCGCCGGTGCGGGGCCCCGCTCGCAGGGGTGCTGCGGCTCAGCGCGCCGCGAGGGCGAGGGCGTCGAGGGCCTTGGCTTCCAGGGTGTGCGCTGCGTCTGCGTCCTTGACCGTCTGCGCGACGGAAGTGAAGGCCTGCATGACCCCGCCGGCCGTGGTCTGG
The DNA here is from genome assembly GCF_042732055.1 of Streptomyces sp. NPDC059816. Taxonomy (NCBI): domain Bacteria; kingdom Bacillati; phylum Actinomycetota; class Actinomycetes; order Kitasatosporales; family Streptomycetaceae; genus Streptomyces; species Streptomyces sp. NPDC059816. The sequence goes on along the minus strand of NZ_JBHWIQ010000026.1, from coordinate 113,734 downwards.
CCGCCCTTGATGAAGTGGCGCAGGATTGCGTCCGCGGTCTCGTCCGGAATGTTGAGCTGCTTGGTCACTTCCTTGACGGTGCTGCCCGGGTCGTTGAGCTCGGTCGCGGCCTGCTCCGTCACGCTCTCGATGATCCGCTCCACGTAGTCGTGGGAGAGGAAGTGGGCGACAGCGTCGGCGGTCTTCGAGGTGATGAGTTCGAGTTCCTTGGTCTGTGTTGCCACCGACCAGTCGATCGTGCCCTCCTCCATGCGGGCGCCGACGTGGACGGCCTGCATGGTGTCCTTCTCGATCGTCATGCCGTTACGGCAGACACGGAACACTGCCCGGGGAACGATCCTCACGGCTCCGCAGCCGACCTCGGAGTTGGTGATGACCAGTCCGGCGTGTACTTCGGGAAGTTCCGACCCGGTCTGCCCGGAGAACGGGGACCGATAGTCCTTGAGCAGCTCGCGTGCGGCGACTACCACCTGGGGAGCCTCGATGCGGACATACATCCTGCGGTCGCTCAGGTCGCAACTGGTGACCTCAGCCGGGTGTCCGGCCTGGTGAACACCGTTGAGCGCGGCTATGAGGACGTCGAGGTTGTCCATCACCTTGTACTTGTCGCTCATCAGGGCACGCGCCACACCGGTGCCCCGGCTGCGGTCCTGGAGGGTCCGGACCATGAACTTGCGCTTCGGCTCGCTGGCAAGCCAGCCGTTGATGTTCGCGTCGTACAGGCCGATCTGCTCGCGCCGGGTCTTCTTGAGGTAGCCGACCGGGATTCCCAGTTTGGCTCCCGCCTGCTCGTCGAGGACCTCCGTGGGGAGCAGGAGTGCCTCCGCGCGGCCCACGCCGTTCGCAGTGATAGCCGTCGGGTCCCCCGCGATCCGGAGCATTCCTCCCACCATGCGCAGGTTGGCGGCGGAGGTGATGATGTCCACCTTCGAGCCCCGCTGAGCACGCAGGAGGGACACCATGTCGTCAAGGGTGGCGTTTCTCGCCCCGGTGATGCCTTCGACTGTGGGTGCTACGCGGGCAACGGTACCAACCGCCGCGCTGCTCTGCGGCTCCGAAGAGAAGAACGTGTTGAGGTCGAGTTCCATATCCTGTGCCTCCGTCTCGGTGTGCCCGGACTTCCCGGCCACACCTGCAAACTATGCAATTAACGCACTACATTCAATGAAAGTGGGGCTCGAAGACATCTAGAGGGCGGGTGGCGACCTGGGAACGGCTCCGGTTTACGTGTAGGTCGCTCTGCTCAGAATGCAGCGCGAGCCGCGGAGTCCGGCCGCGCGGCCTGGCGGCCCCTTCTCGTCCGCTGCGCAGTTCTCATGTCAGGCGCAGAGTTCGGGGACAAGCACAGGGCCGGCGAGGCTTCCTCGCGCTCTGTGGTGCGGGCCGTCATGGCGGCCCGCACCATACGCGCGGAATCGGCGGGTTCGTCACAGACGGGGCACTTGGGGCACTTGGGGGCTTCCACACATCGCAGCGTGGTGGTCCTCGACCATGCCGAGAAGGTGCAGGAGCGTGTCGCCGTGCTCCACGTCGCACAGCCGCTGGCCGCAGCCGACGTGGAGTAGCTCGAGCTCGTACTTTGCCGGATCGTCGGACACCTGAATGGGGTAGTCGTCCCAGCAGACAGCTGCGGCGGGCGCGGATGGGCGGGCTACCGAAGCGCTGGCGGCTCTCGCCGCGGCGGCACTCGCCCAGCCTTGTGTGGCGGCCTGATCGTCCGTGGCACTGGCTGCTTCGTGGGGGGCGAAGGTCTCCAGTACCTGGCAGTCCTCGTCCGGGGCTTCCGTCGTCAGGCAGTCACAGCCGACCGATGCGTGGCGAAGCAGATGCATATAGCTCATGCCGTGGAAGTGCCCTGCCCCGTTTAGTGTCGCCAGCTCGCGGCGCACATCGGGCAGGAGGGCGCGAGCGGCTTCCGGGGTTCCGAGCTGGTCGCAGAACTCCCAGCCGATGGCGATCCCCTCGCGCTCGACGTACAGCGCATAGGGTCCGGTGGAGTCGGGTGCAGGTTCGTTGACGACCCCAGGGTCCGACTGGCTCACTACAGAGTTCACGGGGTACTCCGGTTACTAGGAGGGTGAAGGCTTGTCGCGCTCACGGCAAGCACCCGCAATCTATGTAGTTGGTTAATTTGCATTCAATGTCTTGCTGGCGCTACTTGTGAGGGTGAACCCGGGATCCATCGAACACGGCCCTCTGCGCGACTGAAGGCTCGGCAGGTTTCGGTCAAGGTGCGTCGTCGCGAGCGGATCGGAGACCGTTCATAACCGTTGGCCGGTCGTCGGGGATGGCCTTTGACGGTTGGATGTGGACGCGCGAGTAGCTCGCGCGTCGCTCACCGTCGGCGGGAGCGGCCTGGCCGCCCGGCTGCAACACCCCCGTCTACGGAGGCCTGCCGACAGGGCGGACCCCTGGTGGGGCGCCAACCCGCGCGTCAGTTCTTGTACTACTGCGGGGGCTTGATGGTGCTGTCCCAGGCGGGATCCGCCAGCACTACGTGGCGGGCGGAGTCCCAAGCCGGGTCTCCTAGGGCTGCCTGGTTGACGGCGCCGGCCGAAAGCGCGCCGATTGCAGCGATGCCGGCGGCGATCGAGAGGCTCAGTGCTGCCGTAGCGACTGCGGCTCTCCTCCCGATCGCCCGATAGTGCGTGGGGCATCGTCCCGAGGGACGCTTCGCAAGGCGGTAGGCACGGCCGATCGCTGTTGCTCTGGACAATGAAGCCTCCATCAGTGGGAACGGGCCGGGTGGGCCGGGTACCCAGTCTGCACTCCTGGAATAGTGCGCGCGAGGAGCGCAGCCAGAATGGGAACACTTGTCCCGCACGGTGCTGCAGGTAGTACCTGCCGTCCCGTCGGGCGGGACGGCCAGTTCGCGAGGGTGGTGGCACCTCAGTCAAAGCGACGGGCCAGCAACCACCCCTGCACTAGGTGCTCGAGGTGCCGCAATCGATTCTGTCGCGGCCTGGAGGGGTTGCTGGCCCGTCGGATCATCACAGTAACGCGAGCCGGCCATGGTCCGCCATGGGCGCATGCTCAACTACTGGCTGCAGAGCCATTTCGGCGTCGGTGCCGCCAGGTTCTTGCGATGAAGGCACCAGCTGCTGTGTAGCTAAGCAGCGAGTACCAGCCGTCCGGCGCTACGATGCGCCAGCTCCAGCCGCTGCCTATGTAGGTCATGCCGAGGGTGATGGTCACGGCGAAGTAGAGCAGGCCGACCACCATCACGAGGTCGGCGAAGGTGAGTCTGTGTCGCTTCACGGCTTCACTCCTCCTCCTGCTCGTGGGCCGGACATGGTGTGCCAGCCGCGAAAGTCAATAGATCATACGGGACTTGGATTAGCCCTCGCCCTTTGGTATTGCGGTCAGAGCGGCGTGATGTCGGAGCAGGCCCATGCGGGCCATTCCCTCAGCCAGTGCGCTCTGGCTCTGAACTGCGCTTTCGGGCCGTTGGCGGCGCCATGACGCGACGGCGTTGTCGGCGCATAGGAGGGTGAGGCAGGGGTTCCTCTGATCGTTGCGGGTCTCAGCGAGCCAGAGCCAGGTCTCCGCGGCGGCTTCGAAGTTTCCGGTGAGCCACGCAAGGTTCGCCCAGTCCTCGGCTGCGTGGAGGGTGACCGCATGTTCGGCGCCGTACTGCATGGTCAGGTCGATGACGAGGCTCTGGGCATGATCGGCTGCCGCTGTGGGTCCGCCGTGGGCGGTGAGCTGCCGGGTAGCCATCAGTCGTGCTTCGAGCTCGGGCGGGAGTCCGGCAGGCAGCGGGCGGTCCGGTGGCACCTGGTCCGGGATCGTGACAGGCAGGTGCAGGGTCTCCGGTGAACCTTCCTGTTCGACGTGGGCTCGCAAGACGAGCTCGGGCCGGGCGCCGGCTCTGAGGTGGGCGAGGGCGGTCTCCGTGGGGGTACGTCCCACGGGGACGGGGATGGCGCTGCCATCGACAGTGACGGTGTCCAGACCGATGGCCAGGTGAGTGGAGATGCTGCGCGGCCTGGGCGTGCCGGGGGCTTGCGGGGTCATGGCGCTCCTCTTGGACGTGGGTCAGATGGTGATGCCGCGTTGGCGCATGTACTTCACCGGGTCGATGTCGCTGCCATACGCGGGCCCGGTGCGGGCCTCGAAGTGGAGGTGCGGGCCTGTCACGTTGCCCGTTGCACCGGTGAGGCCGATGAGTTGACCGGTCGTGACCTTCTGGTTTGCCTTGACGTCGACCCGGGAGAGGTGGGCGTACTGGGTGTAGGTCCCGTCCGACATCTTCAGGACGATGTTGTTTCCGTAGCGGCCTCCCCAACCTGCTTCTACGACCGTGGCGTTTCCGACGGCGTGGAGCTCTGTGCCAGTGGCGACGGGGAAGTCGACGCCGGTATGTGTGCCCGAGGACCACATTGAGCCGCCGGCGCTGTAGTTGTGAGACGACTTGATGCCAACCGGGGCCTGCCATGCGCCGGTTTCCTTCCCGGCGTTCGCGGTGTCGGCGGGCTGCTCACAGTCAATGACGTCCGCGCCCCAGACCTGGGCGACGAGCTTGCCGGCACTGGTCTCCCATTTTGCGTACGCGTCGGGGAATCCCGAGCGCTGCACCCCTTGGGCGACGTGGGCCAGGTCCTTGGTGTCCCAATTGGGGATCTTCACCAGCCCGTCGTAGAACTTGTTCGACGCGTGGATCGGGTCGGTTACCTGTGCCACGGTGCCCCATCTCTGGCTGGGTCGCTGCTGGAAGAGACCCTGGCTGTCGCGGTCTCCGTGATGCAGGTTGTGCAGGGTTGCCTCCTGCATGGCAGTTGCCACCGCGATGACGGCGGCCCTGGGCTTGAGATTCCTCGTTCGGGCGACGTTGGTGATGATGGCTGCGTTCTTCGTCTGCTCCTCGTTCCAGGAGGGCTGGGTCTGGGCCCCGCGGGGGCTGAGCGGGACCTGAGGGCGCTGGGTTGTTCCCCCTTCAGCTGTGGATGCCTTGACGATGCACTGGCTGGCCCCGGTCATCGTCATGTCGTTGTCTGAACCGCCAGCCCCGGCCAGCAGCAGCACGAGTGCGAGCACCGCGATGGCTGGACTGAGCAGGACTATTCCGATCAGCGGTGCTTTCCGCATTTACCCCTCCGAGCGGCCCGCTGGACGGGCCGCTCGAAGAGCGGGTTTCCCGTGGTGCGGGCAGCGGCAGTGCATCGTGCCCGCCAGGCGGAAAGGAGGGCGATGCGTGCTGAATTGGCCTCTAGCGTCGTGCGCCGTCAGCTAGTCACGGAGGTGTCCGAAGAATCCAAGGCGGGACTTTACTTCACTGACCGAGTGAATGGTCAAGCCCTTCCCGTGTCACGGGAATTGGGTGAAGACCGTTTATCGGCCGTGTATTTCTTCCTGCCTTTCGGACCGAGTGGCAATAGTGCGGCGCTCGCCTTGTGATTCTGGGCGCCGAGTCAGCAGGGAGGCAGACATGGTCGGGGCCATACAGGACGCCAGCACTTTGGCGGCAGGCGTGGGCGATCTCGTGAACGGGCTGAGCCCGGACTGGGGTCCGTTTGGTGCGGTGGGAAAGAAGGCACAGACGATCATTCAGGTTCTGATGGCGGCCGTCGTGCTGATTCTCTTCGGCATGGCGATTTGGGGCGCTTGGCAGATCCGCGTCGGGAACTCCCAGCAGAACACGATGGACGTGAAGCAGGGGAAGACGATGGTGATTAGCGCCTTGACGGGCCTGTTCCTCATCGCATCCATGTCGACGCTCTTCGGAATCGTCTTCGGCATGGGGGTCTGATGCGCAAGAAATCCAATGGCGCCGCATCCGGTACTCGGATGCTGGTTCCCGAGCCCGAAAGGGGGGGGCCAGAGAGGCGCCGGCCTCCGGTGCGTGTATTATTCATCGGAGTTTTCGTCGCGGCGGTCCTGTTCGTGGCGCTGGTGGTCTCGCTGACTGGCCAGTCCGGTGGCTCCTCCCAGGACGGCAAGCAGGACACCTCCACCGCCTCCCAGCCGCCGGCGAACCCAGGTGGGAGCGGTGGCAAGACGAAGGCGACCCAGAAGGCTGATGGTGTGCCGGTCGGCTATCCGCAGTCCAAGGAAGGAGTGGCGGCTGCGGCCGCCAACTTCGAGATCGCGCGGTCAAGTCGCTCCTACATCACGGACAAGCCTTACCGCGACAAGCTGATCGGGCAGATCATGGCGCCCGAATCGGTAGCCAGCCAGATCACTCGCGATGACCAGGCGACTGCACAGCTCATCGCAGGGTTCGGCCTTCAGGACCCCAAGGCATCTGGGCTGCTGCTTCGTTCGGCGTGCCTGGGAACGCGGATCTCTAGCTTCTCGGACCAGGTGGCGTCCGTCGATGTCTGGATGACCTCAGTGGCTGGGGTCCCCACGGAGAAGGCCAAGCTGCCGGTGTCCGCGCGCTGGACGACCTACACCTACAACCTCCAGTGGCGTGACGGTGACTGGAAGGTCACCTCCATCGCGTCCGCCGACGGTCCCACTCCGCTCCAGTCCGACGGCTCCTCGCCGTCCTCGATGGAGACATTCCGCACAGCTGAGGAGGAGTTCAATGCTCCGCCGTACGTCGGCTAGCACCGCGCGCCACCTGGCGGCGCTCCTCCTCACGCTGATGGTGGTGGTAGGAGCTGGGTCACCTGCGCTCGCTGCCCCCGTCGCAGCCGTGCCTGCGGCTGCGCCTGCTGCGGCGCCCGCGATCGGCGGCATCGACCTCCCCTGCGTCTTGCCCTCGGGCATGTGCAAGGACATCAAGGAGACCGGCAAGGGGGTCATCGACAAGACGATCGGCGGGGCCAAGTGGATCTGTGACAAGGCCAAGAAGGTCTGCGAGGTGGCCGGGGATGCAGCCAAGGGCGTGAAGGACGGGGTCGACGGCGCCATCGACACGGTGAGCGACACGATCGACTTCGCCACGGATCCGCTGGGCTACCTCGCCAAGAAGTCCTCGCCGTCCGTCGGCAAGCTGGTCGAGGCCATCGCTACGGACGGGATGTGATCCCGTGCTCGAGATCGACTGGAGCAACCCAGGCTTCATCAAGCTGTACTGCATGGTCTTCGCCCTGGCGACGATCTTCACCTGCATCGCCTGGCTGCTCGCCATCGTGAAGCGCGTCGCCCGCGGGGTGAACCCCGGGGCTGCCATCGGAGAGTCCATCGGCAACCTGCTGCTGTCGGTGATCGTGACGGCCTTCGCCCCCGCGATCGTCGCGACCGTTGTGGACCTGGTCGACGAGATGGCGATCAGCATGTTCAAGCCGTTCCTCGCCGACATGGCTCTGACCGGCGCCTTCATCGTGGTGCTGCTCGGAGCGCTCTCGACCCCCGGGTGGGGGCTGCCCATCGCCTTGGCCCTGATCGGGTTCTTTCTGACCGTAGGGCTGGGCCTGTTCCTCATGCTCGTAGCCCGCAACGCGCTGATCCTGATCGGTGTCGTCTTCGGCCCGGTCGTGTTCGCCGGCCTTGTCGACAGGGATCTGTGGGGCCACACGAAGAAGTACATAGGCATCCTGACCGGCATCATCATCTCGAAGTGGGTCATGATGGTGGTTTTGGCCATGATCCCGGCCTTGTTCGGCGGCATGTTCCGCAACCCGCCGGAGGGCTTCGGCAAGGTCCTCAGCACCCTGCTGATCATCCTGGCGCTGTTCATCATCGCTGGCTACGCACCCTGGCAGGTCTCGAAGTTCCTCCCGATGTTCGGTGATGAGATCCAGAACCTGGCTCAGCACCGCGACATGGCGATGCAGAAGGGTAAGGAGGCCTGGTCCAAGGCTCGCGGCAGCAACAGCGACGACGAGATGCAGGACAAGGGCTCTTCGGGTGGCAGCGATGGCCCTGGTACGGGCGACGGCGGCGAAGCCGAGGCCGGCGCCGGGACCGAAGCAGCCGCCGCGGCCGGTCCCGCGGGGCTTGCCGTCAAGGGCGCAGAAGAGGTCAAGGAGAAGGCCGACGACGCCAAGGAGGCGGTCAAGGGCGCGGTCGATAAGGGCTTCGACAGCGCCAACATGGGCAACGAAGACGCTGGATCCATGGGTGACGGCGGTGGCATGTCAGGGGGCGCCGAATCAGAGGGCGGGTCCGAGGGCGGTCCGGAGGGCGGTCCCGAGCAGCCCGGCGGCGCCGGTGGCATGGGCGGAACCCCCGAGCCCGGTGGTGGGGGCGGAACCCCCGAGCCCGGTGGTGGGGGCGGAGGAGGCGGAGGCGGAGGCGGGGGCGGAGGAGGCGGAGGCGGAGGCGGGGGCGGAGGAGGCGGAGGCGGAGGCGGGGGCGGAGGAGGCGGAGGCGGAGGCGGGGCGCCAGGCCCCGGCGACGCACCGCAGGCTCCACCACCGCAGACAGCTGACCTGTCGGGCGGCGGGGGGGCTCCTCCGCCGGCGCCCACCGATGAATGGCCCGACAGCAACCCCTCGTCCCCCGCCTGACTCAGGCTCATCTGAACTGGAGGTGAGCTTGCGGTGGCACGCTCATTTACATTCCCGAGGCCCCGCCCACGCGGATTCCTCGGCCGAAAGTTCGAGGCCGACGAGCAGTTGGTACTCGGCGCAGGAGCAATCCTGACCGTCATTTGCCTGGCAGCACTGCCAGGCTTCCCTCTGAAGATCGTCGGCGTCCTCAGCGTCGCCCTGTTCACTGCGTGGGCGGTGCTCATTCCGTTCCGGGGACGTACGTACCTTCGGTGGTTTGAGATCCAGCGCTCGTATCGGCGGGGGCTACGCAACGGCTCGCTGCTGTATCGGTCCACGGCGCCCCTCGCAGGGCGGTGGGGCGATGGCCGCCCCGCAGCTGTCACAGCGCCGGCCGGTGTTCCCCCGCGTATGGAGTGGTTCGAAGCCAGGACCGGTTTCGGCACCGTGGCCATCCTCCTGCAGCCCAGTGAAGCGATGTTCACCGCGGTGGTCGAGGTCGAGGGGATGAAGCACTTCGGCGGCCTTGACGCCGAGGATAAGGAGAGCCTGATCAGTGCCTGGGAGTTCCTGCTCCGCAGTACCGCCGAGTCCGGTGGACGCATCCAGCGGGTGCAGTGGCTCTCCAAGATCATCCCCACGGATCCCAACGCCCACATCCGCGATGCGGCTGCGCGGCATGATCCCGGCGCCGCCAGTTGGCTGGACGCATCCTACGAGCAGCTGCTGAAGCGGGTGGCCATCTCCGCAGAGGACCGCCGGCTGTTTCTCGCCCTGGGCATCCCCTACAGCCGCGAGCTCGTCGAGGAGGCCAGCCGGTACAGCACTCTGGCAGAGGGTTACGGCATCGTCCTTGGCAAGGAAATCGAGACGTTTATCCGCAACTTGGGACGTGCTCAGCTGCGTTGGGTGCGCAGCCTGGATGAGGCGGCGCTGTCTTCCCTGTTCCACCACAGCTATGCGCCCGGGCACTGGCTCGACGACAACCGCGGCATGGACCGGTCCACGGCCTGGCCTGCCGAGGTGGACGCACGGGACGACTCTCTCATAGCCGCCCGAGGCTTCGAGGCGGACGAACCGTGGTTCAGCGCGACGGCCTGGGTGAAGCAGTGGCCGACGATGCCGGTCGGGGTCAACTTCCTGGCACCGCTCTTGCTCTACGTCCAGGACATGATCTACACCGTCGGCGTCACCATGGAGCTCATCCCTGGAGAACGGGCACTGGCCGATGCGCTCTCGGATGTGACCTCTGAGATTGGCCAGGCCGACGACACGCCGGGCAAGTTGCAGGACCCACGTGAGCGGCGGGAGATCCGCGCCGCGGCAGGGACCGTGGAGGAGATCGCCGCCGGCGCCTCGGGGGTGCGGCTGACGGGTTGGGTCACGGTGACCAGCTCCGACAAGGACGCGCTGATCCGGCAGAAGAACGACATCCGGGCTGCGGCCGCCAAGTGTCAGCTGACGCTCGAGTGGTGCGACAAAGAGCAGTGGCGCGCGTTCGCGAACACGCTGCCCCTGGTCGGCGGCATTCTTCCTGAAGGGCGGCGGTGACCCATGCTGCGCATGATCCTGCCTCAGTCCGCCACCCGGCGGCGTGCGGTGCGCACCACGACGATGCAGGCCTGTGGTCTGTATCCCGCAGTGGGTGCACCCAGCTTGGACCCCAGGGGCGTTATCATCGGCCGGGAGATCTACAGCGGGCGCGCGTGGATCTACGACCCGTTCGTGTTGTATGACCCGACGGCCCGCGAACGTCTGGCCAGTGGGCATGTGCTGGTTCTCGGTAAGTCCGGGCATGGGAAGTCGGCACTGGAGAAGACGTACGTTCTGCGGCAACTGCGCTTTCGAAACAGGTCGTTCTGCATTCTCGATGCGCAGGGTGAGGACGGCCGCGGAGAGTGGGACCAGATCGCCCGCAGCTTGGGCATCACCCCAATCCGTCTGGTCTACGGCGGTTCCGAACAGGGCGTTCGGCTCAACCCGCTGGATCCCCGGATCCCGGCCCGTCACCAGTTCCGCGTGCTGTCCTCGATGGTCGAGATTCTCGCGGGCGCCCTTTCGTCGGAGACCGACTTCGCATTGTCCCAGGCTCACTCGGTGGCTTTGCGGGTCGCGGCCGCCGAGGACCGGGTGCCGGTGCTGTCCGACGTGCACAACGCGCTGACGCATCCTGTAGCGGCCAAGCTCGGCCAGCGCGAGATCAGCGCGGAGGACTTGGTCGTATGGGGCCAGCCGGCCTCACTCGCTTTGGACAAGCTCTGCGCTCCGAATCGGGAGCTGGCTGGTCTCTTCAATGGCCCCACCAGCGAGGGCATAGACCTCGATGCTCGGCTGATCGTCTTCGATCTGGCACAGCTGCCTCGCGAAGGTGTCGCGATGCCGCTCCTGATGGCGGTGATCGGGCCGTGGCTCCGGTTCGGCTGGCTGAAGGAAGGCGATGACGTCAAAAGGACGTTGATCGTCGAAGAAGCCTGGCACATCCTCTCGCACCGCGCAGTGGCGCGGCTGTTCGAGGAGTTCATGCGGTACGGCCGCCGGTTGGGGCTGAGCTTCTGGTCGATCTTGCATCACCTCGGCGACCTGCTGATCGCCGATGCCCCTGAAGCGGCGGCCATCCTCAAACTCAGCGCGACGAGGGTCATCTACCACCTCGACCAGCATGAAGCGGAGCTGACGGCCGACTACCTGCAGCTACCCAAGTGGGCAGTGGCAGCCATCACGGACCCCGCCAATTTGTGCGCGCCCGGCAGAGCCGTGTGGCAGGTGGGCAAGCGGGTGCTGCTGGTGGAACACATCCGGTCGCAGACGGAGATCCAGCTGACAAACACCGACAGCAGGATGGCGGAAAAGCGCACTACGCCCACCGGGAACTTCACCGCTCCCATCGTGCCTCTGCGCAAGGGGGGCTCCGCGTGAACGGCAAGGTTGTCACACCTCACAGCGGGATACGACTCCACCTGTTCCGTGACGGCTGGTGGTTGTTCGCGATTGCCGCAGTGGTCGCCGGGTCGTTCCTGATGTGGGTGGCTGCAGGTGTCTCCGGCCTGCTGAACCACGGCAAACTCGCCTCCGTTTCCTGGTCGCAAGCGGGCCAGGCTCTGGTCAGGCTGTCGGCCGACCCCTTGAACCCTGGGAACGCCTTCCCGCCCGGGGCCGGGGTCGGTCATGCACTGATCTTTTATCCCGTGCTGCTTGCCACCGCCTTTGGAACCGCAGTCGTCGGACGCAAGGTCTGGCGCAGGTGGTCGGCGTGGAACTCCGAGGGCACTGACGGCTTGGCTACCAGGCGGGAGCTGGAGGCCGCTCTTGGCGAGAGCTACGCGTTGTCCAGGCTTCCCGCCCTGCGTCCCAGTCTGGCCAAGCTGGCGAAGGCGGCGGGGCCCTCAACCGCGGCATGGTCCCTCCTACCAGCCAGGCTTCGCAAAGAGGATCAGAAGCTGTCCGTGGCCAGGCCGAGCGTCAAGACAGTCGCCGTGCACATCGGAGTCTCCGACCCAACGGGGGTCCCGCTCTGGGTACCTATCGAGGAAACGATCCTCCTGATTGCGCCTCCCCGGGAGGGTAAGACGAGCCAGATTATCATGCCGGGCATTCTCGATTTCGAGGGCACGGTACTGGCTACCAGTTCGAAGGTTGACATCCTCTACGCCACGGCAAAGCTGCGGGAACGGCACGGGCCGGTTCAGGTTTTGGATCCGACCGCCCTTTCGGGATGGCCCCACCAGTTGCGCTGGTCGCTCGTCGACGGCTGCGAGGATTTCACCACGGCGCGAAAGCGTGCCGAAACACTCACATCCACCACGAAATCCGAGGAGGGCACAAAGAACGGCGGGTATTTCGCGATGAATGCGCAGATCTTGATTACCTGCTGGCTTCACGCGGCCGCTCTGGAAGGCCTTGGCGCGATGAATCTGCTGCGCTGGGCCACTGCGCCCAGTATTCGCGAGCCCGTGGACATCCTCGCCAGGCACGGCCGGTCGGACCTCGCCCGCGCCCTGGCGGCGCAGCACGCCGCCGCGCCTGAGGAGCGGAGCGCCTCGTGGCGAACTGCGGAGCAGAGCTTCACTGCGCTGTATGACCCGCTGGTAGCACAGATCTTTGCAGCGGACCCGAAGGATCCGACGCTGTTCAGCATCGAGCACTGGCTACGCACCGGCGGAACACTGTTCTTGATCGGCGAGGAGGACGAGGGAAGCAGCCTCGCCCCGATCATGGCAGCGTTCACCAGGTCCATCCTGGACACCGCCAAGAAGGTTGCCGCGAAAATGCCGAACGGGCGGCTCGATCCGCCGCTCGGATTCTTCGGCGATGAGTTGGCCAACGTCGCACCACTTCCCCAGATTCCGTCGCTCATGAGCGTCAGCGGGTCTCAAAATATATTCGTTGTCGCCGTGCTCCAGAATCTTGCTCAAGCTCAGGAAAGGTGGGGTGAGATCGGTGTTCGTAAAATGTTCGCGGCGGCCACCGTGAAGGTGATTCTTGGCGGTGTCAGCGACGAACAGGAATTGAAGACCTACAGCGCCCTGGCTGGGGAGTTCGAAGAAGACACAGAATCGATATCGGACAGTGGAGACAGTATGTCGGTATCTGTGTCGACCCGCCGCCGGGCGGTGCTGGAGCCGGCCGACATCCGAATGATTCCCGAACGGCACGGTCTGGTGGTGCACCGCAGGACCAAGGTCACCAGGGTCAAGTTCGAGCGGATCCACGAGAGCTCTCGCGCTGCGGAGATCAAGGCCGCGGCGGACGCAGCCCTGCGGGAGGCGCAAAACAGTGGCTGACGGTGAGGAGTTCGGCCTGGAGGAGCCGGAGGAGGACCCGTTCCAGCCGCTACTCGACGCGCTGGATGCGTTCAACGGCGAACAGAGAATCATCACCAATCGGCTCACCGAGATCGAGCAGCAGCTCAGCACGCTTCCCCAGCCGACTGCCGCCGGAACCGCCGGCGGTGGTCCGGCGGCAGTCGGAGCATCTGGCGAGGGCGAGCGGGCGCCAGGTGCTGCAATCGACTGGCGCACTGTGCCCGAGGACCAGTACCAGGAGCTGTGGGACAAGTTCGTTGACTGGGTTCTGTGGCTGGCCGACGAGTTCGAGCTGTCCACCGACCAGCTCCCCCGCCAGTGCTGGTACCTGCACGGCGCCGCTCGCCAGGAGCTCACGGCGCTGTGGACGGGATGGGAGTCCGCCTACAACCCGACGGGACAGGACGCCGCAGCCGGGCCCTACCTGTGGCACGACGGCCTGGCCCGGGTACTCGAGCGTCTTCCCCGGATGTACCTGGGTGAGTGCGCGAACGGCTATCACCAGCCACGCACGCGTGTGCCGTTCACCGGCAGCGCCGAATACCGCGACGCGGTGCGGGGACAGGTGAGTCCGCCCCAGGGCAGTTGAGCATCGGCCCGTTGTGGGGGTGGGCCCGGCTTACCACTTCGTCTGGTAGCCGGGCCCTCCCCTACAACGGGCCTCTCAGCGTGTTCGGGCCGCCCTGGTCGGCGCTTGCAACTCGGCATAGTAGTGCTGCGGCGGCACGGGCTCGGGGGGCGCCTGGGTGGCGCGGGCGGCCCGCTGCGCGGCCTCCAACTGTCGCAGCCGCATCTGGGTGTCGGTGACGACGTGGATATGACGTCGAGCACGCTCCCGTCGCCTGATATCTGCGCTGTCGGCTTCCGCCTCGTGGTCCATCGGCGCGCTCCTCTCCTTCCTAGGGACTGTGACCGGTCGTCTGTCAGCCGCGGCCGGCGCCCGCTGCCCTTGCGAGCGGTTGCTGAGGCTGTTGCGCTGCCTGATCCTGGGGGCGGATCGGTGTGACGGCAGGGCTCGCGCCTTGCACAGCAGGCTCTTGGGGGCGCTCGGTCTTCAGGGCTTTGACACGTTCGCCGCTGTCCTTGAGGAGACCCGCCACACGGTCGTGGTTGGACAGCCGCGGACGCCGGTCCGCATCAGGTGCGCTCACGTGCTGCTCCGGAGCGGCTTGCGGTGCTTCGGGCCCTGATGCCGGATGGGCCCCGGTGGGCGGGGGCGCAGTTGCGGGCGGTTCGGCCGAGGGCGGCTCCGGGGCCGGTGCTGCGGCAGCCGCGGCGTCAACGGTGCTGGCCTCTGCCGGAGCGGTTGCCGTGGCCTGAGAGGTCGGCCCCTCCTGTACGGAGGTGTCCGGCAGACTCGCTCGGTAGGTGACGAGCTCGGACTCGGCGCGCAACAAAGCGTGTTGCAGTTCGTCTGGATCGGTGATGAGCATCGCTCGGCGGGAGGTGCCCTCAGCACGTGTGGCCGACGTCTCGGAGACAATGCCCAGCCGCTCCATGACCACCAGTGCGTGCTGCGCGCGTCCGAAGGTCTCTGCGTCGTCAGCCAGTACCAGCGGCGAGGGCTCTTGCGTGGCGAGGGCTCGCTGCGCGAACTCGTGGATGTCCGTGACGGTCAGCCGCGTTGCGGTGGCCGAGTCCGGTGTGCGGTCTCCGTTGATGGTGTGGTGAATGCGTTCGGCCCATGCCTCGAGCAGCGGGCGCCGCGGGTTGCGTTCGGAGAGGCTGTCCGCAAGCTCGAGGACAGCGGTGCGAATGCGCGTCCATTCTCCAAGGCGGGCCGGCCCATCCACGTCCTTGAGCAGGAAGCCGAGCCGTTCGGACGGGTCGAGGGCGGCGTCGAGACCATTGCTCTCACCGCTCTCCGCCGTGTAGCCGAGCCTGGCATAGAGCGCCTGTGCGTGGATCCCGGCTCGGAGTTTGGGCGACTCAGGGTCGTCGGGGTTGAGTTCGCCCAGCTCCTTCCAGGCCGCGCGCGCCTGCTGTATGGCCGTCTCATAGACGGGGTTGTGCTTCTTGCCTGTGTAGTGGCCAGGTGCCCGGCTTTCTCCTTCGCTGATCCTGCCGCGCAGGAGGTCGACGGTCTCGCTTGCCCAGTGATGGACTCCCTCCCACAGGGCGGTGCTGAGCCGCCATCCCTTGTCTTCGGACACCTTGGCCAGGTAGCCGGACAGGGATGCGATGATCTCTGCGCTGCGGATCTTCAGTGTCCGTCCGAGACCGTTGAGCCTCTTGTCGCCCTGGAAGCGTTCCAGCGCAGCATCAAGGCGGGTCCAGCGGCGGGTGAGGTCTGCAGTCGCCTGGGCCGCCGGCGAGCGGCGCACGCTCGGGAACGAGGTTCGCAGGGCCTCCCAGGTGAGGGATTCGGGCCAGCTGGGGAGCGGGATGCGGCGTTGGTTTGGCGGGGCGAGCGCTTCCAGGGCTGATACGAGCTTGTCCATCTCGCGGGTGACGGTCAGGTAGTGCGTCAGCGCGGTGCCGGGCTCGAGGATTCCGGCCGCTTGGTCGGCGGTGTCGGTTGCCGCGCGGGTGAGCGCTCGCAGGGTGTCGGGGACAGGATGGTTGCTGATGCCGTCTCGGCCCAACTCTTCGGAGAGAGCGGTGGTGTTGATGCTGATCGCACGTGCGACCGTTGAGGTGAGTGCGGCCTGACGACGCTGACGGTTGGTCTCGCTGCTGCTGGTATCGGTCCGGATGACCGTGAGTGCGGCGTTGGCAGCGGCAACGAGCAGATGGATCTGTCGGTAGCGCTGGTCTTCGCGGAGCGCGGGACGGTCGCCGACAGCCCGGTCCTCCAGGGCCGTGAGGGTCTGGAACTCCTGCATGAGCGCTTGGATGTCGAGCGGGGCCTGGAGTGTGACCTGCTCCCCTGCGGCGGCAAGGGTGGCGTCCGCCTCCTGGGCGTTGGTCACAAGCCGCTGGCGGATCGGTGTACGCGCGGCCTCCTCCCATGCTGCGGAGGTCGTCTCGGTGGACTCGGCGGCCTGAATGACCGGTTCCAGGTCGGTGGCCAGCTGCTCCGCGGGCAGGGGCACTGCGGGCTCAGCGGTGTCGGTCGCTGCCATGATCGGGAGTTCCTCCTGAGAGTGTGTCGCGTGCTGGGCGCGTTGGCGCTCCTCCATAACCTGGTGGATGGCTTCGGATGCCCGCCGGAAGGCCGAGTCGGGGCTCTCGTGGGGGTTACGTTCGGCGAAGGCCGCGTAGGTGGTGTGCTCGGCTCCCATCTGCAGGGTTTCCTGGAGATGTAGTGCCAGCTTGATCACGGTTGATTCCGGCAGCCGTGCGGCGCCGAGCATCACGCCGATCTCATGGGCGGCGTCGACGGGAGGCAGCAGGCTCTTCTCGTCCTGCAGCTTCTTGAGCGTCTCGGAGGCCCGGAGTTCGACGATCTGCGCGAGGGCTTCGTCTAGGGGGACCAGCGTTTCCGTGAGTGCCCGGTGGAGGGCTGCGTCGCCTTGGGTCAGTCGGAGTTCGTCGGGGTCTTTCGCGCCGCTGATGAAGACGGCGTGGATCGCGCCTTCCCACTCGGCGGCCAGGGCGGCTTGGCGCAGCAGGGCGTCCTGGCCGCCGCGGTCGTTGTCGAGGACGAACACCAGGGGCTGTGGGCCATCGTGCAGGGCCGCGAGTTCGGCGATGTGGTTGGTAGTCAGGGCGGTGCCGCAGGGGGCGATGGACACGCCGGGTCGCTCTGCGTCCGTGTGCCCCACGGCGTCCAAGGCGGCGGTGTTCGCGTTGGCGTCGAACGGCCCCTCGCTTAGGTAGATCGGGCCGCCGCGTGCTGCGGCGGTGTGCCAACCATCCGGCCCGTAGAGCTGCTCGCCCTTCTTGAAGACGACGGTGTTCTTGGAGCGGTACTTGCCGTAGTCCTCGATCGCCTTGGGGTCGAGGGCTCGGCCGATGAAGGAGACGACGCGGCCCTGCGCATCGCGGATGGGGAGGACCACGCTGTCGATGAACTGGTCGACCTCCTTTCCCTTCTCCGTGATGTTCAGCAGGCCGGCGGCGATCAGTTCGTCCTTGGTGAATCCCTGGTTGCGCAGTTCGTTGGTGATCGCGCGCCACTTCCGGGTGTGCGGTCCCGCGGGTGCGTATCCCAGGTTCCAGCGCCGAGCTTCGCTCGGGTCGTTGATTCCGCGCTTCGCAGCTAGGTGCCCTTGGGCGGCCTCTGCCTCCGGGGTGGTCAGGGCCTGTTCAAAGAGGGGGAGGGCGGCGTCGAGGGCGGCGTAGATCCGTTCCGTGGCGACCGGCTGCTGCTCGCGTTCGGCGCCATCGGCCACGGCCGCCGGCGCGGCTGTGCGTCGCGAAGCTGGGCTCTCTACGGTGGAGGATCCGCCTTGAGTACGGACGGCCGGTGCGGCGGCATCGGGTCGGGGCCCGGCCGGTGCCTGGGCTGCGGCCCGGGGCTGGGGCGCCGCGTGGGGTGCTGCCGTCGAAGTGACCTCGGGCGCGGGCGTACCGGCCTGTGTCTGCGCGCCTATGTCTGCGTCGACTCGGTTGAGTTGGCTCTGCAGCCACACCCGCAGCTGGACCACTCTAAGTGGGCCGTGGGTGTCGATCGGAACTTCACCAAGCCCGTGCTCCTCAGCCTGGGCGGTCATCTGTTCCAGCGTGACTCGGTCGACGGCCTGGCTTGCGTCGTCGCTCAGCTGCTGGGCGGCGGCGCGGGCGGCCTGGTTGGGGCCAACGGGTGTTTGCGGGACGAGCTTAGGTCCGGGTGGTGTCGTCTGGCCGGTGGCCTTCAGCCGGGCAGCGATGGCCGTCATCAGCTGAGGGTAGGGCGATTCTCCACGCGGGGGGCGCTGGCCGGGGTTGAACGGCGTCATCTCGGTGGGTGCCACCGTCAGGACGGGCTCCTGGTGGTCTTCGAGGCTGAAGACGATGCCGGCGGGTGTTGCCTCCCAGAAGAGTGGCAACTGGCGCTTCCCGATGTGCCCGTAAAGAGCGCGTGCGGCTGGGGCGCCACCATGGTGGAGGGCGTTACGCACATCGGCCGAGAGTCGATCCGAGGCTAGGTCCTGGAAGGCGTAGGAGTCGCCGTTGACGGTGAGTACGACTATTTCGCCGGCGGCGGGCCGGGGGGTGCTGGCGGTTTGGGGCTGCGCCGCCCTTGCGGGCTGAGCAGCCGGAGGGGGTACAGCCATGGGCTTCTCCATCGGCTCGGTGGTGGGCTGGGCAGGTTCTGGCGCAGCCGTGAGCGACTCCGGGTCCTCAGTGGCCGCGGTTGCCTTCAGTGTCGGTTCCTGGTCAGCGGATGGTTGGGGGGCAGGGGCGAGTTGGGTCTGGGGGGCCGTCGCGTCGTCGGTCGGCTGCTGAAGCGCGGTGAGAACCTTGCGCAGCGTGTTGGGGTCCGGTAGCTGTGCGACCAACTCGCGTCGACGGTTGCGTTGTTCCGGCGTTCCAGTCGCGGTCCTTGCGTCCCTCACTGTGAAGGCCGTTGTGTAGTTCGCGACGGCACGCCCCTCGGGTGTGACGGCGATCGATCCGTCCCAGCCGGTGATGTAGTCGAGGTGGCTGCATACCTGGTCGGGGTCGAGACCGAGCATCTCGGCTTCGTCAGCTGCGCGGGAGCGATGCCCCGCCACGATCTCGGCGATCTGGCTGATGGTGGGGGGTTCTTGGTTGGAGTCCAGCAGGGTCGTGAGGTCCGCGTGGACCGCACGTTGGACCTCGCCAACGAGGCGGTGTTCGTCCGTGTTAGTGATTCGGTCGAGCACCGATCGGGCGTTCTCCTCGAACTGAGCGAGGGGGAAGGCCTCCTTCCATGCCTCCTGCCCGGTGACTTGGTCTGCGTCACTGGAGAGGTAGGCGGCAGCGAGGGACGTGAGATCCCGGCGTTCTGTCCGCGTGTAGCGGCGCTGGGCGGCGGCGAGGGAGGGCCAGAAGGTGGCGTCCGTGGTGCTTCCGGGCGCGTGGGGCGGCGTGTGGAGAACGGACAGGTTCAAGGCTGCCCGGGCCTTGTTGTGCTGTTCCATCCAGCCCACCCGCTGAAGCATCCAGGCAAGCCGATCATGGGCGGAGCGGTAAGCGGCGTGAACCGGTGCGTTGAGGCGGCGAGTGTTCATCAGTCGACCGTCGTTGAGACTGCCGTCCCATCCCGCAGCGTGGGCCAGCACCGCTGTGACCGCACCCACGTCGATGCCGCGGCGTTTCGCTTCGGCTTCGGCCTGCTCGACCACATGGATGAGTGCGCTGTGACTGCGTTGATAGGCCTGTGCCGTCGGGACGTCGCGCCCGGATCCGTTCTCGAAACTCAGGATGCCGGGCGCGGTCATGGCCGTCTCGAACTGCTCGCGTGCCTCGTCGGCGCAGACGGTGAGCTGCTCACGGAGGGCCTGGCCCGCTTGGGCGGCCAGTGCGCGCACAGCAGAGTGGCGTGTGCGGCTGAGGGCGCTGGTGAGTGCGGCATCGAACTCGGCGAAGGGGTTGAGTTGTAGGAACAGGGCCCGGGCATCGCTTCGAACCTTCGGGCTCGAGATATGGCGTGTGGCTTCGGCCCTCGGATCCGTGTACGGGTCGTTGTCCCTCGGCAGGGCTGCACCGCGATCAAGCCACGCCTGTCGCCTCCTTCCGCTCAGACGACCGCCGTGGGGCCAGCCCTCGATATGGAATACTCCCGGCGCTTCGCCTTCGGGTTCTGTGGCCGATGATGGCGCGGAGCTGGCGGTGGACGAGGACGGCGGGGGCGGTGTCGGGGATGTGTCCTGATCGGCCCGGAGTCCTTCCGCCGGTTCAACGTCCTGGTCCACGGCTTGGGTGGGCTCTACCGGCGGTACGGCGCTGATCTCAACCGATGTAGTGCCGTGGTCCCCGGAAGCCACAGCCTTTTCTGGCGCGTCGCCAGATTCTGTCGCGGAGCGTCCGCCGTCTGCAGCCCAGGTGTCGATGCCCCCGGGGTCCGACATGACGTCGGCGAGCACCGCTGGTGCGGGGGTGGGGCCCACTGCCGGTTTTCCATCCGAGCCTTGAACTGCGCTCATTCCGAACAGCGTCTCAGAGTCGGGACCATGAGTAGGCGGCGTATGGCGGCGACGCGGCTGGGACGGCCTGGCTGTGCTGGGGGCGGGCGGTACAGTCGTTCCGTCCTGCTCGCGTGGCGACGGCGACGCTGAGGGGCTTTGGGTGCGGGTGGCTTCGGCGGGCACGTCGGCGAGGTCCTCTGCGATACTCGGCCGGCGCGTTGGCCTGGAGACCGCCTCGACCGCGAACAGCGCCCCCTCGACCGCGGGCTCAGCTACAGGCTGCTCGTCCTGGGCCCGGACAGGTTGTGGCCCGGGCGCGGCCACGGGTTCATCCTGTGGCGTCTCCGGCCTCTCGGTGTCTTTCGCCGTCTTGGCGGCAGCACGTTCGGCGGCCCGCCGCTCCAGGCTCGCGACGTCCGCATCAAGGCGCTGGGCCTGAACGTCGAGGGCTGTGCACAGGTCGAGGACGTCTTCGCCGATGCCGGACTGTGTCCGGACGGACAACGGTAGTTCGGCGTTAATCTGCTGGACCAAGGACAAGGCAGCGCGGAGCGCTGCAGCTCGTTCGCGGCAACCGTCGGCTCCGGTACCCGCACTCATCAGTGGGGCGAGCACCACTTCAACCGCGTCCATAGCCACGCTGAGTCCGGGCACCCTGTCCGGGCGCCGCACAGCCTCTTCCTTGAGCCGGGCAAGCAGGGAGTTGGGGCCGGCGATGTGGTTCATGTCGACCTGCAGGGCGCTGAGATAAGGGTGCGGCCCGAGCAGCGGTCGCAGGTCTTCAGGACGCCGGCGCTCGCGGGGAACTACCGCCAGTTCCTCCCCGGCCTCGGGGAGGTAGGGGTACTCGTCCTCGCCGAAACGAAGACCGATGTGGAGTTTGGGGTTCGTGACGTGGAAGATGCCCGTAACGGCATGACCGGCGCGGCTTCGGACAACGAGGTCACCGACACGAAGCTGATCCGCTGTGCGTCGCTCAGGCCGCAGGTCGTCGCGGTACTGGCTCGGGTTGACGAGCACAGTGGCAGGGAGCCGCGTGACACGGATGTACGGCTCGTCAGCGGCCAGAACCACCCCTGTCTCGGTGTCCGTCAGGGTTACCTGGGCCAGGCCGGCAGAGCCCCCGTGGCCCTCATATGAAGGCGACACCAGCCCTTGGATCCTGACTATCTCGGGGGGTTTGGCGAGGTTCCGCGTGCTGGCTGGCCATTCGAGGTCCCCGCTGCCCACGGAGAAGGTCACGTGCTCCCCGGGCTGCATCTGCTGCGGCGTGATCTCGTGAGGTTCTGGCGTGTCCGGGCGTGCTCCGGCTTCCTGGGCATACTTCTGGCCGGGTTCGGGTGCGTCATCGTCAAGTTGCACGAACTGGCCAAGGCCGTCCAGGTCGCTCAGGGTGAATGTGATGCTGTCGCTGGTCTGGACGAGGGGCCGACCGTCGCTGTCGAAGCGTCGCAGTCCGAGAGTGCTGTCGTCGGTGCGGGCGAGAGGACGTCCGCTGCCATCCCACAGACGGACCCCGTCGAGGCGGATCTCGCCGCTGTCCGCAGAAACCGAAGTGACGGTCGCCCAGGCGGTGATGAGGTGCGTGCCCCCGAACGTTCCGGAGAGGAGCGCTCGCCCGTACAGGGTGCTCGCCGGGGTTTGCAGCTGGATGCGCTGGCCTGTCTTGAGTTCGAACGGCAGGACCCGGGTGCCCAGATGCAGCCCGTCGTCGCTCACCGCGGCCCGCTGTGGCTCCCCCGTCGCCAGGGGCACCCGCTCATCGGATCCGACTGTTCGTACACCCGCGGTGGTCAACAACGTGACCTGGGCGTCGGTGCGGTCCTTGATGGAAAGTACTCGCTCCGGCAATGTGGAGTCGGCTTCATGCCGGAGTTCAGTTCCCTCCTGGATCTCTCGGCCCCAGATCCGTCCAGTGCCGGCGTGGTTGTCCGTCCGCTCCCGTTCGAGGTTGTAGCGCCGTTCGGCGCTGCGGTGCTGGTCTCCGAACTGAGCGGCATGTTCGGCGTCGATGCGCAAGAAGGCGAGCTTCCAGGTTTCCCCGCGGTCAGTGCCGCGCTCGTCCGGGCGGACATCGGGGGCTGCCCAGTTGAGGGGTTGGCCGTCGGCGTCACGCAGGGTGGTGACGAGTGCGGCCCAGCCCTCGGCAGCCTTGCGGGTGGGGTGGGTAGTGCGCGCCTGGTGATTGGGGTCGCTGGCCGGGATGAGGCTGACGTCGCTGCGGGCTGTCAGAACGAGCCATCCGAGCGTTGCCGAGATCAGCGCGAACTGCCCGTCCGCCGAGAGGTGCACAGTCTCGGGGTTCTGGGTGGCGATGTTCCGGAGCGCGTTTCGGTGGGCCTCGGGCAGTGCCGGGTCGAGGCCTCGAGCCCAGTACGCCAGCAGATCGCTGCGGCGCCGGAAGGGCCCGGTGCGCTGGTCGGGGTCAGTGGGACGCTGTTCCTCGAGCGCTGCGTCGTCTGCGGCGGCTCGCTGGACTTGAAGGCGGATCCCGGCCTTGTTGAGGATCTCGTCGAAGGCGTAGCCGGGGGCGTTCTGGGTGTAGCGCAGTTCGTCGCTGGTGGTGAACTGTGCCCAGTTGATGGGGCTGCCGTCGGCGGTGGTGGCCTGCTCCAGGAGGTCGGCGAATTCGGTGGCGTCGCGCTTGGTGTCATCGCCGTCGCCAGAGGAGATGAGTGTGCCGCTGGGAACGTGGACGGTGTACCACTTGCCCTTGCGGTACAGGGGCTTGCTCTTCGCGGTGGACTTGGCGACGAGGAACGACCCGTCCGTGGTGACGTGAGCGCGTTCCAAGTCGAGGTGGGACAGGAATGGCGGCTGCAGGGTGTCGAGCTGGTCTATAGCGTCCTTGCGGGTCTCGGCGATCTCCTGGGGCGTTGGCGCGGCAGGAGGCGCTTCTGCCGCAGGCTGCGGGGTGGGGAAGCGAGCTGGCTCTTCAGCCAACGGTGCGGCCTCGGAGGCGATGGGCGCTTGGGGATCAACAGCGTTGACGTCCGGTGTGCCGTTGAGTGCGGTCAGGGCTACGGGCGCGTGCTCGGGGGCGTTCTTGAGGAGCCAGTTCGCGTGTGAACCGTCGGCGTCGAGGCCCGGTGTGAGGGAGCGGATGACGGCCACGGCCGTCGGCCAGTTCCGGCCGTCTGCGTCGCGGAATCCCCTCAGGCGCTCGGTGAGCCCCGGCTGGTCGAAGTCGAGCGGCTTCCCCTCGTGGTCCCTAAGAGCTTCAAGCGCGGTGGCCAGAGTCTCCGCCTCCCGAAGGGTGCGGACGGGGAAGACGCCGGCGATAATCTGAAGCCGATGGGGCGACTGAAGAACCCAGTTGGAAACGATCCGTGGTGCACTGTCGCCGGAGTCCCAGAGTTTCGCGCGATTCTGCTTGAGTGAGGTCTCAAGGTCGGCACGGGTTCGGGTCTTCGTGTCGCCTCGGCGCAAGGCGATCCGCTTGCCGGGAGAAAGACGTACCGGGGCGAGGTCGATGGCCCTGCCCTTCTCGTCCTTCGCCTCCTTGCCGGCGGCGCGGCGGCAGTACTCGACGATCCGCTGCTCGGCTGTAGTTCGGGCGTCGGGCAGGCTGCGCAGGTAGGTCCGGAAGGCCACGCTGTTGGCGAAGCGCGGTGCGGTCGGTTTGGCCTGGGAGCTCTTCGCGGCGGGGTGATGGTCGCGGAAGTAGGCGGCCATCGCTCCGTGCGGGCTTTGATAGGTGCGCTTTTCTGCGCTCCCGTCCCTGTGGTGGACGCGGTACCCGTTGTTGTCCTGGACGATGTGCGCGACGCTGGCATCGTCTTGGCCGAGCAGCGCGATGCGGCCGTGTGCGTCGCGGGCGCCGAGGTGGAGATGGTTGCGCGCGCGCTCAAGCGTCATCGTGCCGACGTTGGCGAGGTCTTGAGAGAGGGTGCTGCGCTGAGCGCGCTCAGCATCGAGTCGGGTACGGAGTTCCTGGATGGTGATGACGCACCGCGTCACCATCTCCTCGGGATCGATCTCGGTTAGGGCATGAGGGTAGGCGGCGTCGAGCCACGTCGTGAGTTGGGCAATCGCTCGGTGGAGGTCGACG
Organism: Streptomyces sp. NPDC059816; assembly: GCF_042732055.1. NCBI lineage: Bacteria > Bacillati > Actinomycetota > Actinomycetes > Kitasatosporales > Streptomycetaceae > Streptomyces > Streptomyces sp. NPDC059816. The sequence goes on along the minus strand of NZ_JBHWIQ010000026.1, from coordinate 89,541 downwards.
TCGCTGAGCGCCTCAGGGGGACCGAACGAGGGTGCTGCGGGCAGCTCGGTCTGGAGTTCGTCGTCGGTGGGCTCCCTCAGTTCGTCGATAGCGTCGGCGACGGTGGTGAGTGCGACTTGGTGGTCCTGGTGGTCCTTGCCGCGAACGGCCAGGATCTCGTGGAAGCCGTGCAGGTCCGGGCCAGTGTGGAGAGTGAAGGCGTTGACCGTCGTGACGGTCTTCCACTGGTCCCCGATCAGTACTTCGAAGGAAGGTTCAAAGGAGGACGGAGCCCAGGCCATGCTCCGCTGCGCGTAGGGAAGGGAGCGGAGCACGTCGCGCTGCATGGATGTCAGGTCGGGCCAGTCCTGCGATGCGTTTGGCCGTGCTACGGCGTCGGGCGAGGTAATGAGGGGACTGCGCAGCAGGGTCTGGGTGCGGCCGTTGCGTCGCTGTGCGGGTTCGGCGACCGTGCCGGTGATTGTGACTTCCTGCCCCGGCTGCAGGTCCGTGGGGGTGTATGGGGTGGCGTCGAGGCGCACTGCGAGGACAGTGGTGTCGTGCGCGCGGACGGTGATCCAGTGGAAGTCACCTTGGGCCGAGGTCTTCTTGTGGTTGCCGAGGACGTGTCCACTGCGGGTGACGGACTCTCCGAGAAGGAAGTGTGCGTGGTCGTCGTCGGCCGTGGGTGCCGGTGCGGCTTGTTCGGGTTCGGGGGTCTCTTGCGCATGCTGGTCGGAGACGTCGTCGGTGGCTGCGGCGGGGCTGGGCGTTGTCGGCTGCTCCTCGGCGGGAGTGGGGATTGCGGTGAAGGTGCGGTGGGCTTCGAGCAGTGCTTCGTGGAAGGTCAGGCCGCTGCTTGTCTTGAACGTGGTGAGTTGCGCGGCGAGAGCGGGACTGTCCCAGTCGAGGGCACGGCCGGTGTGATCGGTGAGGTGGCGCTCCAAGTGCTGTGCCAGGGCGTACGCCTGGTCGCGGTCAGGCATCGGGGGCAGGCCGAGGTCGAGCGCGGAGGAGGCTGGCAGGATGTGCCAGGTTGAGTTGTATCCGCGGGCGTCGCCGATGACCAGGCCGCCTGCCGTGAGCTCAAAGGTGTCGTTGGGGGTGATCCAGCTGCGCGGCCAGGCCTCGACGATGGCGCGGAGGCTGCGTCGTTGGCCGGCCGCTTCGCTCGCGGGGTACCACGACTTCTCCTGAACGGTGACGACCGACTTGATCAGCTCTTGGTGCGCGCTGAGCCGTTGGTCGATGCCGGGCGAGGTCCAGTCGAGGGGCTGCTGGCCGACGGCGAGGTCCTCCAGCGCCTGGGCCAGATTCCGCGCCCGGTCCGGGTGATGCGTGCTCGCTGTAGTGACGGTGAGGCTGCTCCCGGAGTGCATGATCACGTAGAAGTTGCGGGATTCATGCGGGGCAACGACGAGGTGACCGCGCGCAGTGAGCTGGCTGGTGTCGTCCAGGTCGTCAGCCGCCCTGCGAGCGTTGTCCGTGTGGAGGGGGGTATCGACGGCGTCGGGGGTGTTCCTCCAGTGCGCGCGGATCTCGTCGATGCTGGTGAACCGGCGTTCTGTGGGCAGTTCTTTGGGGGTGCGAGAGGTGGCTTCGAGGCGCTCGCGCAGACTGCGGCACCGGTGTGCGACGGCCCGCAGCACTTCCTGGTCGGCCGGCTCTTCGTAGGAGTGTTCCAGCGCTACTTCGACCTGTACCGCGTGGTCGGTGGCTTCCTGCAGGGTCTCATTGAGAAGGCGCAGGGGGCGGCTGTTGTCCAACAGCCAGAAGACGTGGTGGAGACGCTTTTCCAGATCCTCGCGAGCATAGCGCAGGCTGAAGTCGCGGTCAACCGTCGCGCTCGGGGTCTGCTTCCAGGTGTCGATACTCTGCCGGAGTTCGCGGACGGCTTGCCGGAAGGACTCGCTGTCTAGCGTCGGGAAGTCCGTGAGCGTGTCGAGGCTGTGGCGGATGGACCGGGCCAGTGCCTGCTCTTCGGACGCCGTGGGCATCTTGAAGAGGCGGACGTCATCGTGATCGACGGTCACTCGCCATTCGCCCGGTGACAGCTGGCGGACGGGCTTGCCGTAGTAGTGCGTCTCCCGGGAGAGGTGCAGAACGGCCTCGGGCCCGGTCAAGATCTTGTTGCCGTGCTTGAGCTTGCGGTCGGGCAACAGGTCTGCGGCAGGCACCCGGGGTGCTGGGGCATCGCTGGAGAGAAACGCGGTGTATGCGAGTGCGCGACGCGTCTGTCCGCACTGGTCAAGGTGGCGTCGAATCTCAGTGACGAGGTCCTCACGCCTGTTCGCGACCTCTTGCGGACGACCGTAGTTGTCGTGGTCGAGCGTCGCGATGTGCCCGAGGAGCCCTTCGTAGATCTCCTCGTCGGTCAGATGGCGCCCGGGCTGGCCATTGCTCTCATGGGTCTGCTGCTGCTTCTGCAGTACCTGGACGATGGTCGCTTTGACAGCCTCGACGGCAGCCTGCTCCTGCAGGTAGTGCACCTTGCGCGTGTAGGGGGAATCTCCCTCCATGTAAGTGATCCAGGAGTGCAGCTTCTTGAGGACTTGGTCCTCGCTGATGCGGTGTGCTTCGCGCGAGGCGAACGGGCCTTCCTGTACGCGGCGTTCTTCGGCTCTGAAGTTCTCACGCCCGGTTTGGCCGTCCTCTATGTTGGAGGTCACGTTGCGGCCGAGAGCCTTCAGACCGTGGACGGCCTGGAGGGCGCGACTGCGCCTGGTCTCCCATTTCCAGCCTGTCGGTGTCTCCCATCCTCGGCCACCGCTGCGCCGGATCTTTCGGAAGCCGGCCTGGCGCAGGACCTCCTCAGCTCGGCTGTCGCCGGGGGCGACGCCACGAACCAGGCTCTGGAGAGGGTGCCCTCCGTGGATCACCGAGATGCTGACTGCGTTGAGGGCGTCCTCGTCCGTGGCGGCGTCGGCCTCAGTATCACCCGCCTGCTGCGGTTCGGCCGGCCTGTCATCCTCCCCGGGCGGGGCAGCAGCTGGTGCTTGGCCTTCAGGCAAGGGAGTGGCCGGCTGCGCGGGTTCCGCGGGCTGCTCCGTTGTGCGGAGTTCCACCGCCCGGCCAAGAGCCCGCAGGCCAGTCAATGCCTGCTCAGCAAGTGCCTGACGCGTGTCGGGTTCGGTGCGTGCGTCGGTGTCCCAGTTGACGCCGCTGGAGCCGGTGATCGGGCGGAAGGAGGCGGCGCGGAGAACTTCGGCTGCAGCGCGGTCGAAGCGTGCCAGTCCCTGCACGCGTGAACGCGACCCAGGTGTTCCGTCGTGGACGACGACGATCTGTGCTCCGTTGGTAACGGTGTCCGGGGTGGTGGGCCAGTTCTCCTCTTCGCGTGTCCACTGCTCGCGAGGGGAACCGTGTTCCCACTCTTCCAGTGTGTCGAAGAGCTGCTCGTCGCTCATGCCTGCCAGGGGAGACGGTAGCGCCCAGTGGGAGGCGACTTCGGTGAGAAGGCCCGCCAGTTGGTCGGTGCGCTGGTGCAGCAGCAGGGACTGCAGGTGGTGGGTGGCGCCGAGGAGCGGCTTCAGGCCTGCGGGCAGGTAGACGTCGATGGAGTCGAGAGTCTCGCCGACCTGGTCAGAGAGGGTGCGAGTCGCCCGCAGCATGAGGGGGTAGTCGGAGGTGGATATCGCGCGGTTGACATCATCGAGGAGCGCAGGCAGGGCTGCCGCCAGAGGCTGTAGGCGGTCGTGCTGCGGGTAGGTGGTGTCGGTCGCGGCGACGAGTGCCGCTGCCAGGTCCACGACCCGGATCATCAGCACGACGGCGTCCGATGTTGCCTGCTTGGCGTTGTTCGCGTCCGTGTGCTCGTCGACGGAGAACGGGGGGCCCGTCATGGTGTCGAACAACGCCTGGTCGACAGTGACCTGAACGGTGCGTTGTCCGAGAGTCCACTGCACCTCGGCCTCTTCGCCGTGGGTTCGTGCGCGCTCCGGGGTGTGGTTGGCCCAGGTGTCGCCGTGGACGGCGGCGGCGGCCTCCACGCGGGCTTGCAGCCGGCCGTCCGGCATGGTGGTGAGTGCGCTGATGCGGCCGCGGAGGTGGTATGCCTGTCCGTACTCCAGCTCGGGCAGTGACCGTTCTCGGGTGTAGCCGACCGTGGTGTCGATCTGGATCCAGTGGCCTGGCCGCAGAAGAGTGGACTCGATGCGGCGGCCGATGACGCGCCCGTTGGTGTCAGTGACGTCGGTGGGCTGGGCTGTCGGGCGGGCATCGTTGCGTGGGAGGGAGACGGTGTCCCCGTTCTCGAGGGTGAGTTCGACTTCGCCGCTGGGCAGGGCCGTGACGGAGGCGACGAGCGCGTCGTGTGCCGGGTGCCCGGGACGGTCCGGTATCTGGACCCAGGTGTTCGCGGGTATTTCGTCGGGCCAGAGGTGTCCGTGCGGTGCCTCTCCGCGGGAGGCGCCCAGGTCCTCATAGGGGCGGTAGGTCCGGGCTGCAAGGGAGAAGGGTTCGCGTCCACGGCTGCGTTCGAATTCGACCCTGAGGCGTGCCAGTGCCAGGTCGAGTGACTCTGCGCGATCGCTGCGCCAGTTGGCGAAGGCCGGGGTGAAGTCGGTTGCGGCCCAGGGAAGTGGCGTGCCGTCCGCCCCCGTTACGTCGGCAAGGTGCGCGGCGAAGGCCTCAGCTTCTGTCTTGCTGGTGAAACTGAGGCTGTCCTGAGTTTGGTTGAAGGGCATGCCGGCGCCGGACGGTGCGAGGCGCCAGTTGCGGGGGGTCCCGAATCGGATCAGCCCGCCGGGCATGACTTCCAAGGTCGTGTCGGTGGCCCGGTGCTTCCATGCCAGCTTCAGCGGGCCGTTGCTTGTCTGCTGGGCGCGCTGCCGGTAGTAGACGCGCAGCTCTTCCAGCTGTTGGGGGGCCTGGTCCGGGATGCCTGGTGTGCCGGAGGGCTGAGGCTGTTCTGGGTTTGGGGCGTCGGGGGTCCGCGGGCTCGGGGAATCGGGCATCGGTGCTGCGACCTCCTTCTGGCGCGCGGCGGCGTGCCGCCAGATGACGGGGGCGCGCATGGTGAGCTCGTCCAGGGCGACGAAGTCACCCGCGACGTCGTAGCTGTTGCGGTCGGCCAAGGCGAACGCTTGAGCGGTTCGGGCGGTGGCGATGGTGCTACTGGCCTTGAGCAAGGGCGCGGACTGGCGGAAGTTGCCCAGTCGCACGCCATGGCAGTCGCATGAGAGGTAGTGGCGGATTCGGCGGTCTTCGTCGGCCGCGAGGTAGAGCCACCGCGTCTCGCCACTGCAGCCGTCACGGTGGTACGGGGGCGTGGTGTCCTCGGGCTCTTCCTCGTTCTCGGAGTCAGCATCCGGGCTCGTCGACTCGGCCGGTGCTCCAGGTACACCCTCAGTGACGGGGAGCTCGGCTTGTCCAGGCACGGGGCTGACAGGCAGCAACGAGGGTGCGGTGGTGCGTCGCTGCAGGCCGTATGCGCTGGGCTCCATCTCGCGCCAGTCCTGTCCTCCCCCACCCTCCCGCGCGACGGCCGGCGGGGTCTTCTCTTCGAGCGGCTCTGGTGTCGAGGAGGTGGTCTCCGACACGTCGGCTGTCGTGTTCCGGCTCTCGGCGGGTGCGTCGGCGACGGCGTTGGCCTGTGTGTCGTCCTGTGCTGGCGTGACCGGGCTGGGGGTCTCGGGGAAGAGTTGGCGCCAGGCAGACGAGGCTGCTGTGGCTACGAGGTCCTGCGCGAAGGACGCTACGGATGCCACCAGTTCACCTGCAGCCGGGTTGTCGCCGACAGCGGTGGTGCCCAGGGCACGGAGTTGTCGGGCCGCCTCCAGGACCGTACGGAAGAACGCGGCGGGGCGGACCCGGGACGCGGTGCGGAAGAGGTGGGCCGCCTCGGTGACGGCTGCGGCTGCTTCCGGGTGGTCGTGCGCCCAGGCTGCCCAGTCGCCGTGAGCGAGGAGGTCCCAGATGCGGTCGACGATCGAGTGCCGGGCGTCGTCCATGGCACGGGTACTCGTCCAGGTGGTCCCTGCCCCGAATTCTTCACCCCCTTCGGTCGCGAAGACATGGTTCGTGAAGGTCTGCGGGGCGGCGAACAGGCCTTCCGGTTCATCCGGCTCCGGGCGGTATCGGCGCCATGCGGTCGCGAGTTGGGGCGCGCTTGGCGGCGGGACGTCCTCCAGGGCCGTGAAGATGTTCTGTTCGGCCGCTCGCAAGCGTGTCCGGGCCGCCACTGGCCCCTTCATGAGCTCGTCCGCAGTAACCTCACGGAACTCTGCTTGTGCCTCGGCCAGTTCGCGACGGAGGGCTTCGGTGATGCCCGGCTGAATCCAGGCGGAGATGTCCTCCCATGGAAGGGTGAGTGCAGGCCCTTGGCGGTCCTCGGTTCGCAGCGCGAGGCCCTCCGGGGCTGCGTCGATTCCCTGAGGCGCGCGGGTCGCCAGGGAAGCCGGAAAGCTCGGGTCCCCGCGGTACAAGTGGATGCCGCGCGCCGCGTCGTAAAGGCGCCCGTTGATCCACAGCCGGTGAGCCTGTGGGTTCTCGAGCGCAGTGAGGTAGTCGGCAAGGAGGGAACTGTGAGTGGCGCTGCCGAACCAGCGCCGGAGCATGAAGCGGATTTCCTCCGGGGCCAGCAGGTCGGCTGTAGCGGTGACCGTCGCCATCGGCGAGGCTTCGGTCAGCCCGAGGAGGGAGGGCGCCTCCATGTGTGTGCCGGTGGTGACCAGGCTCTCTCGGGCGGTGGCGAGGACGCCGCGGAGAGAAGACACTCTGCTGCGGAAGTCATCGTCGGTTGCGGACAGTGATCCGATCAGCGTGTCTGCCTTGTCCACGGCATCGCTTAGGGCGCTGCTCACGGTCTCCGGGTGCAGCGGTCTGCGGATCGCAACCAGCGCTCTCTGCTTGAGAGCTTCCAAGGCCGGCACGCGATTCACCGGCATGATCGGGGCGCCGCCGACCGCGTCGACGGCTCCGCGGACGCGTTGGCGCAGTGCGGTGAGCGTCAGTTCTGCAGGGGTGAAGGCCCAAGCCCCTGTCGCTGAGCGGAGGATGCCGTGCTTGATGTTCCTGTGGTGGACGGACTCCTGTATCGGCTGTCCGTCCCGCTCTCCGTGGAGAGTGATGGTGCCGGTCTCGTCTCGTTCCAGACGGATGAAAGTGAACGCGCTGTCGGCGAGCTCTGCATCAAGGGTGTAGCGCAGGGTGCCCGGGGTGCGGCGCAGTCCAGGTCGGCGCACAAGGTCGCCAGGTTCCAGGTCTCTCAGGAAGCTGGTCCGCCAGCCCTCTGGTGCCGCGTCCTGCCGCGCCTCAAGGTCGTCGAAGGCCCATTGGCATGCCTGGTCGGCGCTGCCTGCCACCGCCGTGGTGTGGCCGTCGGCGGTGAGGTAGATGAAGGCGTTGGGCTTCATCTGGATGATCGCACCAAGCGGTCGGCCTGCTTCGTCGGTGAGGAGTTCGCCTCCCCGCTGCTCTAGGGCTGTCGGCATCTCGAGCAGGGTGACGACGGCCTGCCGTTCGCTCTCTTGCCGCAGCGCGGTTGCCCGGCGCCGTTCAAGTTCTGTAGAGAGCGTTTCGCGGCGGCTGCGGATCGCTGTCTCGTGCTCGGGGCTGCGAATCGGTGAGGTAAGGCTGGCCAGTTCTTCGGCGATTTCGGTGTCGGTCCGGTGTTGGACGGGCGCGAGGAGCGGGCGCGCGTGTTCGGTTCCGGAGGCCGGATCCGTCCAGCGGGTGATGACGCCCGAGCGCCGTTGGGCGTAAACGGAGGTGACCACGCGGCGCACGCCGTCGGCGGTGGTGAGGTTGAGGCCGTCGATCGCTGTGAAGCGACGCCAGAAGGCGTCACCGCGCAGGCAGACTTCGTCACCGGGATCGAAGTCGGCAACGGACCACCTGTCCTCGGCGACGCGAAGGTGAGTCTGTCCCTGCCACTCGAGGTCTTGTGCGGTGAGCTCCTGACGGTCCGGAACCGGCGTCGTCCTGTGGTCCGCGGCGTTGGCGTGGACCTCGATGACGCGACCCTTTTCTGCGAGGGTCCGGGCCAGGATGTTGACGGCACGCTCGCGTGCGCCGATGCCTCCGGCCCGAGGCTCTGTTGTGCCGGACCTGCTCTTGTTGACAAACCCTGCGGTCGTCAGCGCGGCCCTGGCCTGAGGGTCGGACGTGGTGAGTCCGTGAAGGCGAGTGGTCTGCTGGTTGTGCTCAATCCAGAGCGGTTCGCGGCCGTTCTGGCTCGGGCTGGATTGGAGGTCCTGCCAATGTCGGGCGACACGGCGTGCTGCGGCTTCCGGTGTTGGCCCGTTCAGGGTGGCATTGCCCATGTGGACCGCCCAGGAGCGGCGGCCGGCGCTCCCGGTAGCGATGACGCTGCTCTGGAATCCGACGGTGAGTGTCTCGTGCCTCCAGGAGTAGTCGGCTCCTGGGCTGTCGTTGCTCGAAACGTGGGTCGTCCACCAGAAGCCAGGCATCCCCTCAATGGCTACGGCTCCTGCGGGAGTGTTCTGGGCAGCGTCGGCGGTCGCGGGAACAGAAGGCCCGGTGGACGCCTGCTGATCGCCTGGAGTGGTCGCCTGCTCCGGTGTCGCGGCGTCGGAAAGGAGGTGTCGTCCTCGGCTGGCCAGGAGCGCCGAGAGTCTTTCAGCGGTCGCAAGGCGCTCCTCGTCCGTGCCCGGGATTTCCCAGTACAGGAAGGGTCCCTTGCGGCCTCGGCTCCGGCGTTTTGTGCTGGACGCGGGTCCGTAGACCGCTCTGGCATGGCCGGCGACCTCGATTGCGCTGCGTCCCTCGAGATCGTCCTGGCTGGTCCCGTGCACGCGGGTGTGGCCGGGAGTGTGCTCGAGGCGCAGGGTGTCCGTGGCAGGCGGCTGGGCTGGCCGGGTCAGGTGATGGTGGACGGTGGCGATGTGGTGTGCAGCCGCCCCGTCGGACCACTTCTGAGTGAGTTGGTCGTCTCCGAGATAGCAGCGGAATCGAGTTTTGTCGCGGGCCGTGATGTAACGCTCGGCGTGCCCGATGGGCTCGCCTTCGTGGTGCACGACGACGGTGTCGTCGCTGAGGTGCCATCGGTAGCCGGGTAGATCGTCGATAGTGGCGGCGTCAGCAGGCGGGGCGGGCAAGTTCGGGGTCTCGTCCCACCGCGGAAGGGTCTCGGTGCCGCCGCCGGGTGTGGCGGGTCTGGCCGCACATACGGGGGCGAAGGTTGTCGTGCGCGGCCCGCTGGGGGTGGGTGCAAGGTGCTCGGGCTGCTCGCCTCTGGATTCTGCACCCCGAGGCGCCGGGTCGGCGGGCGGGTCGGGCTCAGGGGCCGCGACGGAGGATTCTGCCGACGTGCTGGCGCGCCCCGAGGACGCGGATTTCGTGCGGTCGGGATTCTGGCTGGGACTCGGGGTGCTGCTGGGAGGAGTGAGGGCGGCGGTCAGTTCCGTCGCTGGCTGCGGCAACGCAGCGGACGAGCGACGCGGGCGTTCCTGCGGTACCTCGGCGTCGGTGACGGTCGCGGCTTGGGCGGTGCTGGGAGTAAGGCGCACGGGGCGGTGGCTCTGGCCGGTAGCCATTTGGTGGTAGCTGCCGACGTGGTGCTCCAGGGCGTCCAGGCCGGTTGTATCGGCGCCCTCGGGAAGGCTGTCCCGCAGGTCGGCGCAGATCTGTGCGAGGCGCACCATCGGGTAGAAGTACTGCTGTCGCGCGAGTGGCAGCGTGAGGTCGTCCGAGTCTGCCAGGCCGTCGCCGCTCCAGGAGGCCAGGAAGTTCTCGGCGCGCAGGCGCGCAGGGTGGGTAAATGGCAGGCGCTGGAGCAGCAGGCCGAGGCCCTCGTCGGCGATGAGTGCGGGAATCTGGGCCCGCAGGGCTGCCGCATCGACAGTACCCCCCGGAGCCTCGGCGAGTGTGCTCTTGTGAAGCTCGCTGAGCAAGGTGTCCAGGGGCGGGGCATCACCGGCGGGGTCGCGGGTGGTGGCCAGGGTCCGCAGAGCGTGGTGACGGGCGAGGTGCGCGAGCGCGGCGGCTTCGTCCGCAAGGCCTGCATGGTGAAGGGCGAGTCGCTCGGCCGCGTCATGCAGGTGGGACAGGGCGCCGATGAGCCCAGCGGGCCTGAGGAGGATGTCGCGGGAGTGGGCGTAAGCGGCAGTCACCTCTACGAAGAGGTTCATGTGGACAGCGTGGTCGAGGACGCTGGGCCGCGTGGCTGCACGGTGGAGCCGGTTCCATCCAGGGTTCAACCCGGTCAGGGCTGTGCCGAGTTCGCGTGCCTGCCGGTAGGGCGCGATGCCATCGAGTGGAGACTTCGTCAGAGTCGACCCGCCGATCGGGAACGACCTCTCACTGGCTGCCAGCCGCTTCTGCTGCTGCACCGCGAGGCTTTCGAGGATCTTGAGGTCGGCCCAGAGCTGGCGATTGGCCGAGCGGACGTTCTTAGACAGCTCGGCGTGGAGTCTCTGCGTGGCTCGAAGTGCTGTGGACAGTGCCTGGGTGTCTTCGGGCCTCTTGCTTGAGGCGTAGGGCTTGAAGTCAGCCCACTTCTTCGAGAAGTCTCGATATTCCCACTCGCGGCTCCTTGGATCGCGCGCGCGAAGCACACTGCGGGCCGCTCCCTGCAGGAACTCGATCGCCGCTTGGTGCTCGGCGTAGCTGCGGTACGGCTCGTTGGAGGCGTTCAGAGTGTGGTGGATGCTGGCCCGCAGCGCGGCAACCGGGGCTGGGAGTATGTCACCGATCCGCGCGGCGAGAAGGGTGGCCGGCACGAGCGGGCTGGGCATTTGGATCGAGCTGGCAAGCCATGTGTCGAGGGTTTCGTCCCAGGTGTCGCTGTCGCGGGCGCTGTGCAGGTTGGGCTGGGCCAGAGCACTCTTCTGGATCGAGGCGAGCATCTCCCGTGAGGGGGAGGCCCCGACCGTTTCATCGCGGACGGCCCGGATCAGATGGGCGGTGTAGGTCTGCGCGACGCCGGCGAGGGCCGCCGCCGCCGTCTGGATGTCGTGGTGCGGTTGGCTTGCCTCGGAGGTGTAGTGGTGTGCGATTCGGTTCGCCGTGGCAGCCAGAGAGGCCAGCCGGTTGAGGTGCTCTGGCGTGGAGCGGGGCTGAGTGAGGGACCAGGTCACCAAGTCGAGGTCGAGCCGCAGGTCGGCATCAGCGCCCGGGTGTGCCAGAGCCTGACGGCAGGCGTGCAGGGCCGTCGAAAGGTCCTCCTCCGACACCGCGGCCCGATCGTGGGCGGCCTGTGAGGTGATGGTCGCGAGCTCGATGTTCAGGTTGAGATCGGCACCGTGGGAGGCCGCCAGCCGCTGAACATGACGGCTGAGGTGGAGGTGGAGGACGTCTATGCCCTGGAGTAGCTCGCCGTGGCGGGTGTCCTGTCCTTCCTGGTTGTTCAGCCAGCGCCTCATGGCTTCGACTCGGTCGAGCAACTGGGTGTATTGGACGTGTAGGGCACCATCGGGGTCGGTGGCGTGCCACGGCGCGGTGCGGGCCGTCTGAAAGCCCTTCTTGAACCTGTTCCACGTGGTCGACCGTTCGCCGACGATGCCCTTCGCCTGCTGATTCCACCTGCTTGCCAGGGCGTCGAGATGAGCGCGAGCATCAGCGAGAGCTTGGTGGCTGGTGTAGGCGAGGAGATCTGGTGCTGTGTGAGGCAGAGGCTGATCGAGCAGGGTGAGGAGCTCCTGCTCGCCGAGCGCGATGAACTCGCGTCGGTAGCGGGGGTGAGCGAGCCACTCGGTTCGTAGGTCCGGCTGCATGTACGGGTGGCCAAGCCGGGCTTGCCGGCCAAGCCAGGTGGCGAACGGGCCGGCTCCGCCCTGCGTGACGTGACTGCGCACTTCAGGTTCGGAAGCGGCGAGTCGAACCAGGGACTGAACGTTGGCGGCTCGTGCAACGCCTTTCGCGTTGCCGTGCCGCAGCCATTTCCCCGGGTCGATCTCGATGTCCGGGTTCGGTTCGGCGTAGTCGGGACGGAAGTCGATCGGGCCGCGATCACCTTCCAGCGCGCGTGCAAACAGCACTTCGAGTGTGCCGTTCTCCAGCCACCTGGAGCGGTTGTCGAGACTGTTCAGGCGCCCCTCGAAGCCTGAGAGCAGTGCCTCGTGCGCGAAGCGGAAGACTGAGGAGGGCGCGAGAACCCGGCCGGCTCCGCGTGCTCCTTCGGCATGGAAGGCACGTATGGCCGTCCGGCCGGTCGCGCCGGACGTCACGAAGGTCGGGGGTGTTGGCTCGGAGGGGGCGTCGCGCGGCATGCCGGGGAACGCAACCGCGGGGTGCAGTGTTGAGGGAAGCTGCTCGACGAGGTGGCGCTCAGGGAGGAAGAGCTCGGCGGGTCCCTCTTCGGTGTCGAGGTGGATGAGGGTGCCCCGCTGTTCGGCACTCCCCCGCAGGCGCACGTGGTAGGCCGCCCTGCGCAGGGTTCCCGTCGCTGTCAGCGACTCGTCCCCGTCCGGAACGGTGCCGGTGGCTGTCACAACGGCGCCAGTCTCGGCCTGCCAGGGGTACAGGCGGACTCCGCCGAGTGGCCCCGTGGCGAGCGGTGAGGGAGGGATGACCTCATCGGGGTCGAGCAGGTGCTCCGCGATGGCCGAGTTGTGGTGTGGCGAACGGAGGCTCTGCAGCAGCTTCTCTCGCAGGATCCGGGCTCGTGCTGCGGCATCAGCGAAGGTGTCGCTGTTCGGGTGGGTCTCGCCGCGCTCGTAGGCGGTGGAGAGGAGCTGCAAATCGGCTGCGATCCGGAGGAAGTCCTCACGCACGCTGCCGCTTTGGCACTGCCCGTCCTGGAGCAGCTTCATAGCGGTTCGGGCCCGCTTGTAGATGGCGGCAGCACGTGGCTCTCCCGCAGGGCGGCCGGTATCGATGCCGCTCGGTGGTTTGGGCCACGTCTCGTTGTAGTAGTACGTCCGTGCCAGGTCCCGTGCGTTGGCGGGCACGTCGGGTTGGGTTCGGAAGAACTCGGGCAGAGGAAGCCGTGGGGCGTCGGGGCCCTCTGGGAATGCGCCCTGGGCGAAGGTTCCGCTGCGTCCGTCGTCGGCATGCCAGGTCGCTAGCTCGACGATGATGCGGTGTGCAAGCTGCGGTGGCAGGTCGTCGCCGGGATCGAACTCGTACAGGTCGTCGGCGTGGACACTCGTGAACGCTGCGCCGCGGACGGTGATCCGTTGTTCCGTCAGGTCCGCGTTCTCTGCGCCCAGGGCGTCTGCGAGGCCGCGCGTGACGAGGAGAGGGAAGGACACCTTCGGGTACCTGCCGGGGCCGTCGTGGTAAAAGGCCCGGCGGGCCAGATCCAGGACGTAGCCGTCCGCCTGGTCCTTTTCGCGTAGAACTTGTTCACGGCCCTTGGCCTGGAGCCGTTCGTCGGCGGCGCGCCGGTGGTGGCCGCGGGGATCACAGGCAGGGGTGCTGGCGATGGCATGCTCGACGGCGTCTTCGAGGCTCCGGTGGTCATGTGAACGCCACTGGCGCGAGAGGGGGCCGGCCAACGGAGCGTCCCAGGGGAAGGGATGGCCGTCTCGGTCGATAATCTGCTGGACCGCGCGGGCAGCCTGCCGGGCTTGGTCTTGGGTCGCGAAGCCTTCGGCGTGCTGTCCTGGCAGTGGTGTGAGAGTACCGGGGAAGCAGAGGTGCCAGCGGTCGGCATCCCGGACGAGCGCCAGGCGGTCGTGTAGTACGAGTTCGCCGTCCGTTAGCACGTGCTCGAGATGGGCCCGACGGACGTCGGTGAGTTTGCCGTGATCTCGAGGGTCTGCCAGTTCCAGCGAGCCGGACCGGATGTGCGCGGCGAGGGCACCCGCGTCGGCGAAGCGAGGAGTCTGCAGATCAGGCGGAGCGGCTGCTGTGGCGTAGTGGGGTAGTTGGGCGAAGTGGGTGAGGGCGGCTTCGCCGGTGAGGCGTGTCAGGTGGATGGGGTAGCCGTCGATTTTGGCATGCAGGATGAGGGATCCGTCGGCTTCCTCCATGACGAGGGCTCCGCCTGCGACCAGTGCTTTCAGTCGGTGGGTTGCTTCGCTGCCGCTGAGGATCTCGTTGCTGCTGAGTTGGTAGGCGGTCCACGGGTCGAAACGGAGGTTGCGTGCCCGCTCGGCGGAGCGAGCGAACCGGCCTGGCCGAGCCTGCCGTTCCTCGCTGCGTCGCAGTCCTCGTTCGGGTTCCTGGAGTACTGGATCCCAACTGCCCGGTACAGCGGCGAGGATCGTGAGGTATCGGTGCAGGTGGTGGAGTGTGGTGACGGCCTTTTCGGTGGTGCCGGTGAATTCGTCCGCCCACTCGCTTTGATCTGTGCATCCCTTGAGGGTTTCCGCCGCGTGCAGGACGCCTTCAGCTTGCAGGGCAAGGCTTGACGGCGTGGCGCTGGCCCAGTCAGCGTGCAGCAGAGTCGTGTCGGCTCCTCGCAGGGTGGCCCATTCCAGCGGGTAGCTCCGCCTGAAGGCGGACTTCCACGCCGCCTCCGTCTTGGGTGTGTGGGCCTTGCGGAAGTCTGCGGTGATCTCGCCCCGTAGAGGGGTCACGAAGTTGTCGAGGGCGCGGGTCCGGCTGGACCGCAGCTCGCTGCGCCGTTGCTCTCGCGGGTCCTCGCCAAGGGCGGCGTCCCATACCTGGCGGAAGAAGGCGGCGAGTTCAGGGCCGGGTGTGCCAGTGGCGAGTGAGTGCAGGGCGTGTTCACGGAGCACCGTGGAGTCGTCGCTTGCAGAACGGAGCCGGCCGCCTACGAGCCAGTCGAGCACACCCGAGGTGACCAGGGCGGTGGAGATATCGTCGGGGTCGGTGGAGGGCATTGCCTCACGGACCGCGGCCAGGAAAAAGACGTCCCGTAGAGCCTCCTGGGATGCGCGCTCGTACAGGGCGGTGAGGACTTCGGACTGCGGGTCTTCGGTCGGGGCGGCGGCGGAGAGCGTTTGCACCGAGGGCGTGGGAGCGGAGGTATCCACGGTCGGGTCTTGCCCGGCCCGGATCAGGGCCTGGTAGGTGTGGACTCGGAATGCCTGGCGGAACTCCCTCTCGATGCGGGGGCCGCTCGTGAGGACCTTACGCAGGCCGTCGGAGGCGCTTTCCATGTGCGTGGTGAGCCACTGATTGATCGTTTCCTTGTCGCCGAACCCTCCGTACTCGCCACTGCGGAGCATGGTCCGCAGGAGGTCTGCGACCTCCTCAAGGTGAGGTTCGACGAGAGCCGGGAAGCGTTCATTCAGCGGGGTGGCGACGATGGTGTGGGTGCCGGTGATGCGGATGCCGCCATCGGGCTCGTTGCGCACCACGATGCGCTGCGGGCTGTTCTCGGCTGCCCGCCTCGTCATGGCCAGCAGCTTGTTGAGGTCGGATCCGAGCAGGTCGGCGACGCCGCCACCTGCCTTGGTGTGCTCGTACCAGGTGTCCCTATTGGCGGGGTAGGGCGAGAGGTTCTCGGCCATCTCGTGGTGACGAGCCCAGATGCCTTGCTCGATGCCGGCGGGGCGGGGTCCCGTGGAGGCCGCCAGCATCCAGCCGTAGTCGGTGAGGAGCTCCGCGGCCCGGGCGCGGTCACGGCCGTCGGTGGCATCGGCCAGTTGTTTGATGCGGTAGTAGGCGCGGCGCAGGAGTTCGCTGGTGCCGCCCTGCTCAACGTCGGTGGTGGCGAGCTGGTCGAGCGCTTGGTGCAGAGAGCGGAACTCGGCGCTGAGCCGCAGCGTGCTGGTGTGTTCGACATCCCACTGGCTGACGAGCTCGTGGAGGATGCGGCCGGCTTCGCGGGGCCGCATGCTGGCGCGAGCACGATGGAAGGCCTGCTGCGTGATGAGTTCGACGGCTGCCGCCATGGTGGTGGTTCCGTCGGTTCGCAGGGCGGTGAGGGATTCGAAGGCGTCAGGGTGGACGGCGAGCCAGGCGGCAGCCTCGCGGCGGACGTCTGCGTGGCTGGCGAGGTGGGCGGCACGGCGCAGGTTGGGGTCGTCGGCCATGCGGTGTGCGACGACGTGGGTGGCCTGCCGGGCTCCCTGGAGTTGCTCTACCTTGGCCTGCGCTAGCTCCCCGTCGAGCCGGGACCACGCGTGTGACGTTGGGGTCAGGGCGCGCACGCGAAGGTTGTCGATGTCCTGGCGCCGGACGCGGCCGCCGCTCTCTTTGATGGCGAGGAGTGCGTAGTGCAGCTCCGCGCCGGTGAGCACGTGGGTTTCGGTGGCGCTCGTGAGGAGGTAGCCACAGTGGATCTTGTCGGTGTCGCCGTCCCAAGGGTTGCCGCGCATCGGTTCGGGCAGACCGGCGTAGGGGGTGGGGCGGCTGTCGTTCCAGCGCTGGTGCAGACCGGCATCGCTCATCAGTCGGCCGAGACGTTCCAGATGCGTCTGCGCCTCGTCGAGAATGTGCTGGGTGAGTTCCGCAGTGTCGGGGTCTTCGCTGGCGGCGGTGCGGGCGAGGCGGGCCAGCTCCTGAAAGTGGGTGGCGCGAGCGGTGACCTGCTCGATGGTCGGACCGTGGTCCCGGAGGTCGTAGCGCTCGGTGGTGAGTGCGGTGAGCGTGCGGGTCCAGGCACGCAGTGCCTGGTCCGCCGCAGGGCCGGGATGTTGGGCTGCGAGCTTCCACTGGGCATAGCGGATGAGGACCGCGTCTTCGCCGAGGTAGGTGTCGGCGAGGCTGTCGTAGGGCAGCGCGCTCGCGGGCACGTCCGGCTGCGGGGTGAGGGTGGTGCAGGAGCCGTGGGAGCCGGTGACGGTCCAGCCGCCGTCGGCGCCGCGCTCGGCGCTGAGCAAGGCACCACGCATGGTCGCGGCCTGTTGCGCCCACTGCGGTGAGTACTGCGCGAAGTTCTGGACGTCCCTGCCGACGGCGGCGCTGGCCTCGTCGTAGCCCCGGTCGAGGAGGGCCGAAATCTCTCGGCCGGTACTCTGGCCGACGTGCTGGCCAGCGCGGGTGAGTTTGTAGACGAGGTTGGGGCCGAGCTCAGTCAGACTGGGCGGCTTGGGCAGGTCGGGGACGGTGATGGCGTCATCGCTGGGGATACCGAGCTCGTCCTCATCAACAGGCTGGTAGGGCTCCCCTACGCGTTGGCCGCCGCTGCCACGGCGGATGCTCCCCCGGCTGGTCGAGGTCTCCTGCTCCTCATCGTCAGCCAGCAGGGAGGCGACCAGGGCCTGCATCTCCTGGTCGGTCGCATCCTTGGTGTCCCGGGGGTCGTCGTCGCGGTCCGGGGTGTTCGCGGCGGCCTCGGCTGCGATCAGCTCGTGCAGGTGGGCCTGCTCGGAGCGGGCTGAGGTGAGGGCCTCCGCCTGGTCGAAGGAAAGATCTACCAGTCGGTGGGCGCGCTCGACGCTGGCCTGGCGCCCGGCAAGTTCGTCTCGCGCAGCCTGGAGTGCGCCATCAAGCCTTCCGAGCATTTTGGCCAGTCGTCCGGCCCAGGCTCCCGCTGCTGCAGGATGGTCCGTCGTGCCGAGGGTCACGGTGACCTCTTCGCCGGAGACGCCCTCGACAGTGAAGACCGCGGTGCCAGCCTCCGGATAGACGCTCACGGTGAGCGGCACGCCGTCGATGGATGCGATGCTTCGGCCCGCGGGTACGTCCGTTCCGAGCAAGAGATCGCGCAGCTGTGTCGCGGTCGCGGGTGTCTCGTTGGTGCTGAGTCGCAGACCGCGCAAGGTGGTGTCGTCTCGACGCCGGAGCAGGTCGCTTATGTGCTCCACGCTGCGCTGGGCGTCGGCGATGGAGCTGTCGGCGTTGGCAATGATGCTGCGTTGGTGCTCGCGGGTCCGCCGCCACCGCGATTCGGCTGCCTCCAGACGGCGCACCTTCTGGTCGATGCGGTGCTTGTCGAGGAGCATCTGCTTGCCAGCGGCCATGGCCTTGAGCTCGGCGATGTCGAAGGTGCTCTTGTTGAGATCGAGCTCCATTTCATCGAGCTTGCTCAGGTCGATGTGACCGGTCTTGTACTGGGCGATGAAGCGGGCTTTGCGCTCGCAGTGCTGCAGGCGCAGTGCCATCGCCGACATGTCCTTGACGTACTGGTGGATCTGAACGACGCGGTGCCCGTTGCCCGGCCTCCAGACTCGCCACTGCTCTTGTTCGATCTCGTCCGGGCGCCACCCGAAGGTGACCTGGTGTGCGGCGATGGCGCGGTCGGGCGCGTCGACGGCCACGCCGGCGGTGCCGCTGGAGCCGATCAGTACACGGATCTCGCCGGTGCGGAACTTCTCGAGGAGTTCTTCCTTCTTGGCCGCGCTGTCGCCGGCGTCCTGTATGTAGGCGATCTTCGCCGCCGGTATGCCTCCGGCGATGAGGCGATCGCGCATGTAGTCGTAGGCGGTCCACTTTCCCTTGCGCCGGTTGTCGGTGTTGCTGACGCCGAGGCTGCAGAAGATGAACTGACCGGCTCCGGGGGTCGGGTGGAGTGGTGAGTTCGGGTCGTTGTTGTCAGTGCGGTATCGACGGTCCTTGTAGGAATGGTCGATGCGCAGGACGTTTTCGACGACAGCGTCCAGCACGGTGGGGCCGTCGGCTTCCTCTCCGACCAGCTTCGGGTGGATGGCGTGCATCACCGCGTCGCTGATGATGCTAGGCATGATGTCGCCCTCGTCGGGCTCGCCTGCCTCGAAGCGTTCGATGCGCCCGAGCCAGTTGGTGCCCATCCATTCGGATTCGCCCTCGGTGCGCGGGATAACATGGATCTGTGGCTTGCCGCCGGCTATGACGGGGCGCCCCTCGATCTTCACGTCATGCTGGGTCCGAACGTCGGCCATGACGTGGTGCAGGCGCACGTACGTGTTGAGGTTTGCTTCGCGGAATGCGCCGGGGCGTTCCTTGAAGCGGATCTCGCCGCTGGGTGCGATCTCGGGGTCCAGGGTGGTTTCGATGAACACGCCGCGGAAGCTGTCGAGGTCGTTGATCGCGGCCTGGGGCAGGAGGTCGGGCTTGAAGAGATCGAAGAGCCGGTAGAACTGGGCCATGTTGTTGCGGGCGGGAGTCCCGGATGCGCCAATGATGACGGCGGTGTCGGGGTGGGCCCGCCGCACGGACCAGGCTTTCATGTCGAGGTCGTAGGCGCGGGCGGCCGGCGCGAGGCCGAGCTCGCGCAGACGGGTGGGGTAGGCGATGCCGAGGAAGTTCTGGACTTCATCGATGAAGAGCCCGTCGATGCCGAGGCGTTCGAAGGGCAAGCCCACGTCCCGGTGGATGGCCGCGTTCTTGCGGAGTTTCTCCACGAGCTTGGTAAGCATGGTGCGCAGGCGCTTGACTGTGCGGGCGCTGGAGCGTTCGTCGGTGATGTCGCCCATGCCGGCCAGGGCGAGGTCGTCCCCGAGGACCTCGGCAACGAGAGGGTCGCGCAGGTCTTCCAGAAGCTCCTGTTCGAGGACGTCGCGCTCCGGGCTGCGGCCGCGGCTCTGCAGTTCGACGAAGGCCCTTAGCCGTGCGGAGACCGCTTCCAGGTAGAGCTGCTGGGACTCGGCCGAGATGGGGATCCGTTCGAACACGGTGTACGGGACGATGACCGCGTCGAAGCTGCCGTTGGCGATCTTGCCGATGAACGCCTGGCGGCGGGCCCGAGTCTCGGCAGCGCCTCCCTGGCTGTTGAAGTCCTCCTGGGAACAGACCAGGATCTTGGCGTCCTTGTATGCCCAGCGGGCCGCCTTTTCCCACTGGCCCAGAGCGTTGTTGGGCACAACGATCATGGGTTTGCGTGACAGCCCGAGCTGCTTGCGCTTCATGACGGTCATGAGGATCGACAGCGTTTTGCCGAAGCCGCCGTCGTGTTCCATCAAGAAGGACTCGACCATTCCCCGGGCGACTGCATCTTTCTGGTAGTCGCGGGGAGTGACCTCAGGGTTGAGGCCGGGGAAGGTCAGGTGGGCGCCGCTTGGTCGGTAGGTGACGTGCGAGCGGTAGTACCAGTTGTAGAGGCGGACAAGCTCTTCGCCCCGTGTGGGTTCTTCCCACATGTAGTCGGCGAACAGGCGGTTGATTTCGTCTGCTCGTGCTTGGACGTCCTCCGTCGCTGAGGCGCTGAGGGTCTTCCCGTTCCCGGTCTTGGCAGGGTTCTCCTCTTCCTCCTGCGTGGGCGGCACAAGGAGGCTCGCACGTCGCAGCATCCGCTCGACGATGGCGAGGGCGTCCCACCGTGCCGTGCCGTAGGTGTCACGGTTGGTGCTGAGCTTGCGGGCATCGGCGGATGCCTCGATCCGCCAGTCCCCACCGACCGCCCGGCTGACGTTGATCTCCTGGTGCCCGATGAGCGTGCGCAGGAAGCCTTCGACCCATTCGGCCCGCAGCATGGGGTCGCCAAGTTCGACGTCGATGTCGCCGGCCTCGGCGTCCGCAGGGAGGACCGTGTTGAGAGCGTCGATGTTCGCTCGGAAGCGGTTGTCACCCGCTTCCCGGTTCGCGCTCTCGGCAATGTGGAGCTTGCCGCGGACGTGGCCGGAAAGATAGCGGTCAGCGGGGATGAGGTCCCCGGTCTTAGGGTCGTCGAAAGTGAGGGCCCCGAGCTGGGCCCGGGCCTGATCGGGGGGAAGGTCGAGGAGCGCGGCGATGTAGGACAGGTCGGCGACGCCGCGTTGGTTCAAGCTGATGGCGAGGGCCTCAGCGGGCGTGCTCGCGCGCGTGGGGGTCTCGCTGCGCTGGTCGTCGCGCTCGAAGATGCTGCTCTTGCTGGCGCCTCCCGTCTTGCGGTCGTAGACCTCCAGCGCCATGACGGCCGGTCCGAGCGGGTCGAAACGGAAGTGCCATCGGGCGCTGCGCGGCTTCATGGCGCGGTTGAGGGGACCGTGGGTTGCGGCGTAGTGGTCATAGGCAGTGTTGAGTTGGGCCCGGGCTTCCCCTACGGCATCGGGCTGCGCATCGTCGGCGGCCTGGAGGTCGACGAGGGTTCGGTACTGGTCGCGCAGGGCGAGGAGGTCGTTGAGTTCGGCGCGCTCATCCGCATTGTGTTCGAAGGGGAGGAGTTGGCCGCCGCGAAGTGTCAGGTAGGCGTCGCTCTCCTGGATGATCGCGCCTTCGTGCGCACTGAGGTCGCTGCCGAACCGCTCGATGGCCTGCTGAATCCGCTGGGCTTCAGCATCGACGGCGGCCCGCTGGGCCGGGTCGGTGGGCCGGTGGGTCAACTGCGTCGCCTTGGCGTGCTCGATGATGCGCTGGGCAGCCTGGGTGACCTTCCGTGGCGTGTGGGCCAGATCGTCGGGGATGACGCTGAGTTCGGGGCCGTGCTGACCCGAGACCATGCTGTGTGTGCCTAGGACCTGTTCCGGATGCTGCACGAAGTAGCTGCTGATCCGGGCGCTGCCGCCCTCCAGACCCACGATCTGTGTCGGGACGGGATCCCAGCCGGAGGGCTCCTCGCCAGGTTCGCGAACGCGGAGGAAGACGACGTCGCCGACGGCCTGGGTGCCAGCACTGCCGGCGAAGGCCCCGGCAGGCAGGCGGATGGCGCCGAGGAAGTCGGCGTGCTGTGCCACTTCGCGGCGGGCCTCGCTCTTGAAGCTGTCGAGAGTCCACCGCGAGGTGATGACTGCGATGGTGCCGCCGGGGCGGACATGCGCAAGGAGCCACAACAGGGCATGGTTGTGGATCGACAGACCGAGGGGATTGTGGGTTGGGTCGGTCAGGGCGTAGTCGCCGAAGGGCAAGTTGCCGAGGGCGCCGTCGGCGTAGTCGCGGGGAAGCCGCACATCCACAAAGGAAGAGCAGTGGACGGTGGCTTCGGGGTTCAGACGCTGCGCGATGCGGGCGCTGGCCGGCTCAAGTTCGATACCGATCATGCCAGGAGCGAGAAAAGTGCCGGCGCCGCAGCCAAGCTCGAGCAGCCGGGCACCGGCTGGCACGTAGAGCTCGCTGACTGCGGCGCGGACTGCGTTGGCAATCGCCGGGTCAGTGAAGTGCGCGTTCGGGGTGGAGGCGGCCGCGGCGTCGTACTCGGCTGCACTGAGTAGTTCTCGCAGTTCGGTGCGAACGGCTCGGTGCTCGGGCTTGGCTTCGTTGAACACCTCGGAGACACCGGTCGCGCCCCAGGATGTGTAGCCCGCAAGGACCTGGCGCTGTTCTCCCGTCAGCGGCTCGTCGTCGGGGAGCTGGGCGAGGAGACGCAGTGCGTCCAGGTTTCGCGCGATGCGCAGTTGCGCCGGGACAGCCTGCTGGAGAGGGCGGTCGAGGGTGCCCCGGGGTTGGCCGACAGGGGTGGAGTTGGTGGGCACGCTTCGCTCCTTTCCAGGGAATCGTCAGAGGGCGCGGCCGAAGGCGCGGAGTTCGTCCAGGGAGGTCCCGAGCGCGGCGAGGAGTTCCGGCATGAGCTGGAGCGCTTGGAGGAGCTCGGTGTCGCTGGTCTCGCCGAGTGTGCGGGCGCCGTCGAGGAGGGCGTGGATGGTTGCCTGCTGCTGGGCGAGGCGGGTATCGAATGAGGTCAGCCGTGCCTGATGTGCGGCGGGTTCGGTGTGGGGCTGAGCCGTGTCGGCTTCGGGCGGCAGTTGGACCAGGGCCTGCATCACGGTGTGTTCGGCTTCCCGCCGCAGGAGTTGGAGCAGACCTGCTCGCTTGGTGTGGTCGGTGATGTCAGGGGTGACGTGGATCTCGGTGAGGGTGTCCCAGACGGTGGCGACGCGGTCCTGTACGTCATCGCCGAGTTGCTGGTAGAACGCGTCGGGGGCTGTGAGGGTGGCGTGTGCGCGCGGGAGCCATCGGCGCCAGTAGGCCTGGGCTTCAGATGCGTAGTTGGTCACGGCTGTGGCTCCTCCGGGCGGGGTGGTGATGTGAGAGTGGCAGGGTTCGTCATCTGTTTCCCGGGCGCTGCCCGTGGGGCGGGAAGAGCGCTTCTTTTTCTTCTGAGCGGGTCGCCAGGCGGGAAGCGACTGCGCGGGTGACGAGGCGGGTCACACAGGTTCGGCGGCGCGGGCCCGTTCTGAGTCCTGTACAAGTGCCGGGACAGGGGCCGAGAGCTTCTTCGGGTCTGTCTGTCCGGCTTGGGCAGGATGCTGCTGCCAATGCCGGCCCAGTTGCCGGGCACCGAGCACAATGGCCAGACCCATGGTGATGCCGCTGACCGCGAGGACGGCGGGGAGCGCAGACAGCGGGACGACGGCAACGACCAGCCCGGCCAGTGGGTAGGGGATCAGGCCTATGACCCAGAGCACGCTGACGGTGGCGCCCAGAGCGTGAGCCGGGATGACCAGCGTTCGCATGGTGCGCAGGACGACGTTGGCTGCGCACTCCCCCGCCACGATGGCCGTCGCTGCGAGCGCGAAGGCGGCGAAGGTCCCGACGGTGCCTGCCATGGCGGAGGCTGCGGCGAGCAGGATGCCACTGGTGATGAGCAGCGGTGCCATTCCCCAGCGGTCGATGCTCCGGCGGGTGACCGAGGTGGCCAGGAGGGTCACTACCGCTGCCGCGGTCCACATGGCTCCCAGGTCGGTCTCGGCCTTTTGGTACTGGTGAAGGGCGATCCCTGGCGCGACCGCGAGAAGCAGGGCTACCAGGACTTGAACGGCGCCCATGACCACGGCGATCCAGGCGATGACGGGGGTGTGCAACATGCGCCATCCCACGGCCATGGACTTCAGCGGACTCTTCGGGGGCTCTCCGCCATTGCACTGGGGGCGTCCGGTAGTGAGCCGGGGCGCTCCCCCCGCGGTGGCCAGGGAGAGGAGGGCGACTACCCCGAGAGCGGCGACTGGATGCTGGGCGACAAGGGCAGCGGCGCACAGGGGGCCGATGAGCAGGGCCGCCTGGTCGATCTGCATCTGGCGAGCCTGGACGCGGTGGACGTTGTGGCCTGACTGCACCTGGGCGCCGATGACCTCACAGGAGAGGAAGGAGAACTCGGCGAGGACTCCTCCTACTGCCCCAAAGATGATCACGGTCCACCACTGCTGCGGGTAAAGCAGGATGAGTCCCATAGCGGCCAGGGTGAGAACGGCCCGGAGCAGTGAGGCGAAGAGGAGGATGATCCTTCCACCGATGCGGTCGACCAGGGCGCCAGCTATGGGAAGGATCGCGATGCGCGGCAGCCACTCGGCGATGAATGCGACGCCGGAGTGACTGACACTGCCGGTGATGGCGAGAACGATCAGAGGCAGTGCGTATTGGGCTATGGCAGTGCCGAGCGCGTCCGTGGCGCGGAGCAGGTTTGTTCGGTGGAGTTCGCGCATGGTGTGAGGCGTACGGCCGGGACGGGCGCACGCTCGTCCCTTTCTGTGGACGGGAACGGCTGCAGCCGAGGTGGGTGGGTCGGCAATCCGGGTCAGCCGGTCTCGCGCTCGCGGGCCTCTTGCAGTCCCTGACGTACGGGCCCGGCGGTTGTAGTGGTCGGGGGCGGTGGGGAGCTCTCGGCGGCCGCCTTGGTGGCGGCCGCGCGCTTGAGAGCGGGGGTATCTCCGAAAGCTGAGGTGTGGGACCATCGGCCGGCGCTCATACAGGTTTGCCTCCTGAGTTCAGCCGCCCCCGGTGGGGCTGGGCGGACTCACCGTCTTCAGTGCCTGAGCTGCAGGCAACCGTGTGCGCTGCATTTCGTTCTGGCTTCCCGCCTGGCGAGCAGCGACCTTCTCTGTTTCTCGCCGGGCGGGACGGTGCGCGGGCGAGGAGAGGCTGCACACGCCTCGGCACGTAGTGGGGCGCACGCAGTGGGGTGGTTGAGTGAGATGGCCGACGCCGAGAGTTAATGAGGTCCCAGAGCGGGAAGAGTGGGAGACGTATCCCGTCCACCGGGCCCGTGCAATGCGTGAAGGAGTGCTTGGCTGCTCCTCGCATCCCTTCTGACGGGAAGCTGGAGTGAGGTTGACCGCCTGGCGGTAACTTCTGCGGCGAATCTTGGAGGCGGGTCAGCGCACGTTCGTCGCGCTCCGTATCCGTGCCGGACCCCCGACTGCCAGTTGACGTGCGTACTCCTTCAACTGGTGCCGTGATGGACCGTGTTATCTGGACCGGGCGGCTACTGTACGTGTCCGGAAGTCTGACCTCCGGTGCCCATTTCTCCTAGATCCGCGGTCGATATGCGACAACGATGGAGGGCATACAGCGAGCTGCTCGCATATGCCGGTGGCCGCTTTCTCGGGGAGGCTGACAGTGAAGGAAGCGGTCGATCGTGCGACGGGTGCCTCGGCGCACGCCAAGGTGTTCCGAGTCCTGACGGCTCTGGAGGAGTTGGGTCCCGGAGCACACGAGTTGCGCCGGATCACGTCTAAGTCCGGCCTTCCCCGGTCCACAGTTCAGCGCATTCTCGCCTGCGGAGTTGAGGAAGGGCAGATCGAGCTCCGGGGCCAGGGCCTGTACAGCATCACTCCGCACAGTGGGGCGCTCCGCGGGCTCCGGCTGCCGCAGGTTGCCTCTCAGGGAGCCGATCCCGATCTGACCCAGCTGCAACGTCAAACTGCGCAGGTCGTGACGCTGTTCGTCACGGTTCCACTGGCACGCCGCCTGTGGGTAGACACGGTGTACGGCCGGCGCTACGACTTCGTAGAGGCCCTCACGTCCGAGGACAGCGCAGCGCTCGAGCTGTCCCCCCTGTCAGCGGACGCCGCCGGGCTGGTGATCAGTGCGCACAGCGAAAACGAGACCGTCAGCAGCCGGTTCCGCGAAATCCAGGAACTGGGGACGTGCTTCACCCGGTCCCCGCTGCCAGGCTGGTCGATGATCGCCGCACCGGTGTATGGGCGGGCAGGCCATGTCGAAGGGGCGCTGGCCCTGCTCGGCCAGCACCCGCGAATGTTCTCCGAGAAGACCCGCTTCTCCTACGAGGTACTGCGTACGGCCGCTCGAGTCAGCCGACGTTCTGAGAACGCGTTGCGACCCGTTCGCTCGTCTTCTCAGCTCGCGCCGGTCGCCTGAGGAACTGGGTCCCGAGGTGCGACGCGTGGGCCTCAACCGAAGGACTTGATGTGGACTTCTCCCTGGACGCCTCGGCACTGGATGCCATCGTGCGCGCTAACCGCGTCGTGGCGCCGGATCCGGAGCTGCGCTATCACGGTGGACCACTGGATGGCCAGGTCAATACGTGGCCGGCGGAGGCCGTACCTGCGCACATCCAGGTCCACCGAGGCAACGGGCAGATCGAGGGCTACGTCCTCGCTGGCGGAGCTGATGACCCAGACCTGTACTACCGGTGGGTCCCCTCCGACTGAGCAGATAGAACGGCTCGCAAGAGTTCCCGGGCGCTCCCAGCCGAAGCGTCCGCTCTAGTCACCAACCATGGTGGGAGTGTTGGCGCGCTGCCGTCGGCCCATAGGGCTCGTCCGCGGCCGCAGCACCGCGCGCGATGACCGACATGGTGACGGCTCGGAATCCGTGGTCGCGAGCATGCGAGGGGATCGCCGTCGTGAGCAGGACGGAGGCGTAGCCCTCTGCGCCTACGAGGATCTCCCGGACGACCCCGTCCTCGTCGTCGGGATACTCCGTCGGCTGCGCGAGCAGGCCGGGGACCCTGTGCAGATATGCGTCCTCGAGAGCCGGGTGACGCGCGATCTCCTCGCGGATGCGCCGGAGCTGAGGGTTTGCCTGATTGTTCTGGAAGGCCAGGGCAAACTGCGAGAGAGACGGGAGCATCCAGGATTCTCGCCAGTCGCCCAGCATGTGCGGAGCGTCCGGGTGGAAGAGTGTCCACCTCAGCGTGTTCACTGTCGGGTGGTTGAGCGCGTGCGGTGAGACGGCCTCGAAGGTCCGTAAGTAGGCGTCGTTCGCGGCCACTACATTCCAGGCGCCGTCGGTGAGGCAGGCCGGGTCGCTCTGCCGGTGGATGTGGACGTTGGCCCAGCGTTCGGTAAGTTCCAGAAGGCGTGCATTGCCCGAGAGTGCGCCCGGCAGAGGGACCAGATGCCCGGTCAGGCGGTAGAGCTGACGACGGCCGACCTCATCGAGGTGGAGAGCTCGGGCGAGATCTTCCAGGCGCGTTCGCGGAATCGCCTGGCGAGCACTCTCCCAGACCCTGTACTGGCGGTCACTCATGCCCAGTTCGAGCGCGGTCTCCTCCTGGCCCATGCCGCGCGCGTCACGGGCGTTCACCAGGAATGCAGTCAGGCCCGGAGCCAGCGGCAGGTCCTGGTGTCCCTCCCGGCGGTCATCGGAGCCGCGGGGTGTGCACCGACTGGTGGCGGAACGCATCACGGGAACGCGTACTGCCGATGCCGCACGCGGAGATTGACCTTTGGCGAGAACCGAACTCGAAGACATTCTTGCTTCCCCCTGTACTGGTGCCGCTTTACGGCAGCGTGGCGACTTGGGGCACCGTGTGCGTCAGGCGCCGGTGTTGGCAGCTGCTCCATCCACATGGCCGTTCGTGGGCCGTTGCGCACCGGGGTCCTCAGGGCAACCGTGCGTCGGTCGGAGATCCCTAGGTCTCCGACGGGCGTGGACGGCCGCTGGACCGTGTCGGCACTCGCTCCTGGGCCGGTTCCCTTTGTCCTCGGGCCACAGTGCTGCGGCCGCAACTGCAAGGCGGACGAAGGCACAACGGTCACGCTCGCCGGCGGGTTCCGGGGCTGCTGCCGCGGCCACCATGCTCCGGCCCTCCCGTGCAGTTCCAGAGCGACCTTGAGCCTGCGGGCTCGGCCGGTCGCTCCAGCCGCTTTGGGAGCTGCGTACCACCTGTATCGCGTCCTTCGGTCCTCGCTGGGCTAGAGGCGCCTCCCGCCCGTGCGGGGGCGCCGCATCAAGTCCATTGGATGGGGCGAGTTTGACCCTATGCGGACCCAGCCCGACCTTGTCAAGTAGGTTAGACCCCGGAAGGCATTGATGATCCAATGTCAAACCAAGTAGATTCGCGTGGGACACAACGGCTGCTGTCCCTGGCTAGGAGTAGTGATTCAACGAGATGGGTGAAGCACCCACCAGCCGCGGGACGATCGCTGAGCGGCTCACTTGGCTGATCGAGACTCGGCACCCTCACGGCACTGGCCCTTCGAGCTACGACGAGATCTCCCGGCGTAGCAGACAGTTGGCGGCAGACGGCAAGGGGGTCAGTCATCAGACCGTCCTGAACATTGCCTCCGGCTCCGTGACCAACCCCGGCATCAACACGGTGAAGGCCCTGGCCTTGGTCTTCAAGGTGCGGCAGAGCTATCTCCTGGGGGAGACCGACGAGCCGACAGCGGAAGCGCTCGACCAGCCCGGCCTCAAGGCTTCAGGAGCCGATACTGACCCCCCCGAACGACCTTCCGAGGTATCGGTGTCGGCGGAGCACGTAGCTCGGCACCTCGATCGCCTTTTCACATCGGTCGTCCCCAAGGGCAGGGGGCCTTACAGCGAGGAAGAGGTGGCCGCCGCCCTGACGAAGGAAGGCTGCCCCGTCACGTCGTCCGAGATCGAAGCGCTTCGGAGCGGCCAGGGCACGGCCACTCCTTCGCGCGACCTCCTTGCGGCCCTCGCGAAGTTCTTCATGATGCCCGAGGCCTACTTCGAGGATGCGAACGTCAGCAGGGTGTCCGAGGAGGACTTGAAGGTCCTCGACGCACTCAGGCACTTCGGGGCTCGCGAGATCGCGATGCGTAACCTGGCGAACCTGCCCGAGGAAGCGTGCCAGGCGCTCGTTCCTATGATCGAGCACCTCCAGCATCAGGCCGGACGACGGCAACGGATGTAGCGCGATGGTGAGCTGGGCCGCTCTCAAGCTGCCTGCTCATTTTCAGCCATTAAGGCTCGTATAGGCTCCTGCCCCGCGCTCCCGACGCGCTGACGGCATGGGCCGCCGCAGCCCGAAGACAACGGGGACGCCGCTTATGGAGTTTGTTCGCTGGCAGTGGCCGGCTACGCATCCGGGGGGAGCGGGGATGGACGACAAGGCACTTCTGCGTTACTGCGGTGAGGTGGTCGAACAAGTCGAGATCCCTGCGCCGTACGACGCAAACGCGATGTGCGACGCGCTCGAGCGGATCCGGCAACGCGAGATCTCTCTGGTGCCGATGGCCATGCCTGCTCGGCCTGGCACTCCGTGCGGCCTTTGGATCGCCACTGACGACATCGACTACATCCTGTACCAGAAGAACACCAGCAAGGCCCACCGTGCCCACATCGTCCGGCACGAAGGCGGCCACATGCTCCTCGGCCACACCTCGACCCCCGCTCACCAGGACGAGGTCGCCCAGCTCCTAATGCCCAACCTCAACCCAGCCCTCGTACGCACCGTCCTGGGGCGCACGATCTACACGAGCGAGGAGGAGAGGGCAGCAGAGATGGTGGCCTCGCTCTTGCCCATCCACGCCCGCAAGGTCGCCGATCAGTCAACCCGCCAGCGAAGCCTCTCCCCTGCCGAGGCCAACCTGGTGAGCCATCTGGAGCGCTCTCTGGAGCGCAACGTCGGAAGGATGTAAGTGCTCCACAACATCGTCTACGGCATCTTGGCAGTCGTCACGTGGAGCGCCTTCTTCTACAAGGCCAAGGATCTACGCAAAGGCTGGCGCAACCCTGAGCTGCTGCTCCTTTGCTTGGCCATCGCCACCTTCGCCACCCCCTTCGTCCTGGCGGCGCCGTGGCTCTACGTCCGGCTCGACACCTGGTTCGGCTACCCGAACCTCATGACCCTCCCGGTCTACCTGTCCGTAGCGACCTGCCTTACCTCGTTCGTGGCCCTGCTCGTCAGCTGGTCCTCAGCTCAGTCAAAGGTGCGCCTGCGTCACCGACTCCTAGTCGGCTATGCCGTGCTCTCAGTCATCGCGATGATCGTTCTGTTCCTGCAGGGCGATGTCAGCGACGCTGAGCACCCCGTCGACTTCGACGCCTACTATGCCCGCACGCCGTACATCGCCGAGTTCCTACTCGTGTACGCACTTCTCTTCGCTGTCAGCATGTCGGGCCTGCTGCGCCTGTGCTGGCAATACGCCAAGGCCGTTGACAAGCCCTGGCTCCGCCGCGGTCTGCGCGTCGTCGCGGTGGGAGCGGGGTTCGGCCTCGGCTACGCCGTGCCGAAGATGATCTCCATGCTGTGGGACTCACGCATTTCCGACGCGCTCAACAGCTACATGGCCCCCATGTCCGCCAGCGTCGCAGCAGGGCTGTTCGCTGTCGGATTCACGATGCCTGCCTGGGGCGTCGCCCTGGACCGAGCACGCCAGTTCCTGGCCGACGCCAAGGCCTACCGCACCCTCCACCCGCTCTGGAGCGCTGTCGCAGAAGCGTTTCCGCACTCGGTGCTCATCAAACCGCCGGCCCCGCGGACGACGCACTGGAGCCTGCGCAGGCTGCCGCACCTCTTTGGTCGCCTGGTCATCGAAGTCCGCGACGGGCGCTTGGCCCTGCGCCCCCACGCCGATCCCGAGGTCGAGCACACCTCCCACGACCTCAAGCTGCTGGTAAGCCGCCAGATCACCGAGATCCGGGACGGACAACTGCTCCTGCTCCCCTACTACCAGCCGCAGGTCGCAGCTGAGGCCCGCGCCCAGGCCCAGGCGGCAGGGCTCAGCACCGAGGACGAGCAGGCTGTCGTGGAGGCGGCTCAGATCGCTGCCTCTCTGCACGACCTGGCCTCCGGTCGAACAACTCCAGAGGTAGCCTCCGAATCACCGCACGACCCGGCCGACGGGGACATCGAAGCTGAGCAGGCCTGGCTCATGCGGGTTGCATCGGCATATCTCTCCTCCCCCATCGTCAAGGAGTTCCGGTCAGGCTCCGATGGTCGCTCGACTGATCCGGTCGCGGCATGAACACTGCCGGCCTGTTCAGTGACAGCCTGCTGTCACGCCCGCATGAAGGCTTCCGAATGCTGCGCAGGGCACGGGCGGTGCACCAGGGGTTGACCCCAGACGGTGAGCCGGTGTGGGTAATCACCCGTTACGCGGAGGCCCGTGACGCGCTGGCGGATCAGCGGCTGTCGCTGAACAAGGCCAACGCTCTTACGCACGGCACATATCAGTCTTCCATGCCGCCGGAGCTCGACGCCCACCTGCTCAACATGGATGCCCCCGACCACACACGGCTCCGTCGCCTGGTCTCGAAGGCCTTCACGCCACGTCGGATCGAGAGTCTGCGTCCGCGAGTTCAACGGCACGTGGACGAGCTCCTCGACGCCTGCCAGGGGCCGGAGTTCGACCTCATGTCCGCGTTGGCCGAGCCGCTTCCCATGAAGGTGATCTGCGACCTCCTCGGCATCCCGGTCAAGGACAGACGAGACTTTCGAGCCTGGACAAGTTCCCTCATGTCTCCACGCCCTGGAGCAGCTACTGTGTCGCGGACAGCCATGCAGGAGATGCACCGCTTCCTACTCGACATCCTGGCGCACAAGCGGCTCCACCCCACCGACGATCTACTGTCTGACCTGCTCGCCTCCCACCACGAGCACGACCGGCTCACAGAAGCCGAACTCGTATCACTGAGCTTCCTGCTCCTGTTCGCCGGCTACGACAACGCCGTCCACCTGATCGGCAACGCAATTCTCGGACTGCTGTCGCAGCGCGAACACTGGAAGGCTCTGGGTCTCGGAGAACTGGCCCCCCGCCTTGTCATAGAGGAGACCCTGCGCTGGAATCCCCCTTTCCCGCTGGCAGTCAGGCGATTCGCCCTGGAGGACCTCACGATCGGCGGCGTCTCGATACCTGCCGGAGGGCGGGTCTGGGTGGCCCTGATCTCCGCGAACCGGGATGAAGCACAGTTCGACTCACCGGACGACTTCAACCCGCAGCGGAATCCGGCCCACCTCAGCTTCGGCCACGGGGCCCACTACTGCCTCGGCGCTCCCCTCGCACGCCTTGAAGCGGAGATAGCCATCACCACGCTCGCGCGACACTGCCCCGGCCTGACACTCGCAGAACAACCCGACGAGCTCCGCTGGTGGTCGTCGTGCCACAAGCGAGGTCTGCAGCAGCTTCCAGTGACTCAGCAGTAGCCAAGCACGGCTCGTTGGGTACCCGTCCGGATACGCTCGGCCGGACTTCCCCATCGAGGAGAGGCCGCCGTACGGGGAGGCGTCCGCCTGTGGTCGTGCCAGCACGGCGTCGGCCAGGCGCCCGGCGCTCTCACTGATCTCCGGTGCGGTCATGGCGTCTCGATCGAGGAGGGGACACACGGGTCGGCGCCTACCGTCGCGGGTAGCCGACCCGCTCAGCCCGCTCAGCCCGGGTCGGGCTCCTTCCATCCGGCGGACCCTGCCGTGGATGCGCTCCAACCCGCCGTGTCCCAAGCCCTGTCCGTGCGGATAGTGCTGGCCCAGGTCGCCGTCGGGGGCTCGGAGGAGTTCGTCCACGCTGAGGATCTGGCTCGACCACAGGGCCCTGGACGCCTGGTGCCCCTGCTTGCCGCGGCCGAGGAGGTCCGCCATTCAGGGCGTCGGCGCCGAGGTAGGCACAACCAATCACAGGCCTCCGCCGGCAGCTCGGCCGTCGCCTCCCGAAGGAGGCTCCGGTACTCCTCAGGGAGCGCGGAGATCAGGCGGTAGGCCGCGATGTCCTTCGCCTGGAAGAAGTTCGTCGCCCACCGGGCCATATCCCCACCGTACGCCCGGGCTCCGGTGTCAGGTCCCCGTGCGGCGCGCAGCACCACCCCGAGAACGGAAGGCGGCGCCGGCGTCCTCGAGCAGTCGGTGCACCCCGCCGTAGGAGCGCCCCGTCTCCTCCGCCAGAGCCCGGATGCTCGCACCGGAGTCGTACTTCTTCTTCAGGTCCTGAGCGAGCTTGTCACGGTCCGGGCCTGGTGTGAGCCGGCGGATCGGAGTCTTGTTCGACATGAGCGGATGCCTCCCTGAAGGGCGACGGATGTTGCCATGATCGCGTGACGTGGGGGATGGCGGCCACCCATTCGGTAAACGCTCCAAGCCGACGACTGGACGACGACCTGGGCTGGCCAGGCGGACGGAGCGAAATGCGGGACATGCGCCGGACCCGCTATGGCGCCTATTGCAGTTCCCGACTCGTCCTGGGGTCTCCCTGCCCTTGGGCGATCTCGGGCCCGGCCCGCTGGCCCATCGTCATCCTGGTAGCACGCAGAGCGTTCTCTACGATGGACGCGACACCGGCGTCGGCGGGCGGGGCGCTGAGCGGCGGAGGCTGGTACGTGACGGCGATCATCCGGGAGCGGCTGGACGGTGGGAGGGGGTTGCTCCGGTCACGGTTGGCTCGGCGCTTCCACTGCGCAGCCGTGGCGCGGTGGATGCCCAGTTTGGCGGACAGCTCGAAGACCGGGGCGTCCAGAGCCGCGTTCATCAGTGCCGCGGCCCTCGCGGCCTTGATGTGAATGCCGTACGAGTTGAGCTGTGCGGTTAGCAAGCTGGCGGGCCGGTGCTCTGTGGGATTGCGCGAGTGAGGGAAGAGCCAGGCGGCGCCCGAGGCGTGGCGACAAGCGTCCTGGAGCCGCTGGTGGGACAAGTCTGCGATCAGACGCGCCAGCGGTGGAGGCAAGAGTACGGGGGCCTCGCCCAGGAGCAGATAGCTGTCCTCGTCCCGGTGGCGCACCGAGTCGCTGCGGAGCGCGACGACTCGGCTGGCCTGCTGCCCGTAGAAGAGGACGATGGCGCCTGCCGTTCGGACTTCCATGGGGAGCGCCTCGTCACGAAGGCATCGCAGCAGGGTTCCCCAGTCGGCGCTGGCTCGCATAGCGACCGGGGCGGGCTTGAGACGGTGCGGGACGAGTACGGACGGGGCGCGGTGGTTGTCCGCCGCCCAAACCATGAAGTCCCGTACGTTGTGGCGGGTGCTGGAGCCTTCGGCAAGCCACTGGTCCATGTGGGCCTGGGTGATCTGGTCAAGGGCGAGGCCCTGTTCCTGTGTCCAGGTCAGCAGTTGGGCCGCCGCGGACATCCGTGCGACAGCCCAGCCCACGACGTGCTCCGTGGGCGGTCGGTGCCGTGCCCGCAGCCGGGGCAGCACCGACCCGTATCCGGATGCGCGGAGGTGGCCAGCGAAGTTGGGGTGCTTGGCGATCACGCGGGCCAAGCGGTGCTCGTACTCCTCGCCAAGAGACCTCATGCCGTCGGCCTCGGACACCTTCACCTTTCGCGCGGAAGGATCGGCGCGCGGGGCCAGGATCCATCGGCCTCAACGGCTTCACCCAGCCCGCGGTCGACCTCGCCGCGCACCACGATCTGATCCTCTTGGGCCGCCCCGAACTAAAGAAATGGGCCGACGACGTCCTGGGCATTCCGAGCACGACCCAGCGACCTCGCATCGGCCCCATCCCGCACGTCGATCCTCACCGGGCGTGGCTGCTTGTCGAAGATCGAGCTTCCCCCGGGCGGTCTGCTGGAGGAGGCCCTCCTCTGGGTGCGCGATGGGTTCTATCGCCAGCACTCGGTCGCGGGTGCGCGGAGCGCACGCCTGTCGTGTGGAGCGACGGGGATGCGCGGAAGGAACGGTCCACGTCCACCATTGGTTGTCCGCGACCCTCTCGCTGTGAATCGGTCGAACATCGCACCGTCCGCCCAGGGCCGCTGTCCAGCCGCTTCTGGCGGTCACTTTGGGAAGGCCTGCGAAGACTGCCTTCGCGCATCCGTTGATGGTTGATAGACATGCCGTGCCCTTGACTGGAGGTGAGGCGCGCAGTCCGGGCACTGACCTTGCGCCTCACCACCTGACGGCTGCTGACCGGCTCTTGGTGAGAACCAGGAGCTGGCTGGCCCCCTGAGCCTTTCTCAGTCGTGACGATCTTTCTACCGTCCGCTTCCGGAACTTCCGGAAGCTGCTGTAGGGGGAGTACCTCGCATTGAGCCGCATATCAGGCTTTACGCCTTCGACCGGGAGGGACCTCAGGAGCCGGACGGCGAGATTTCAGTGGGCTAGACCTCTGAGGACTGCACCTGATGTGCCCTTCATGGCAGCGACTATCCCTCGCCACCTACTCCTGACCTGCGAGGTCCTCCACGTTGACTCTTTGCTCGACGCTGGGGTTCGTGACGACGAGTCGACAATAGATCGAGAGAGTCTCAACTTGGTACACAGGCACCCTTGACCGCCATTCATGCAGGTCAGGGCTAGTACGGTGGCCATATTATGGCGATATGACGCGAATATGATTCTGCCACCGGAAGTTGAACTTCCTGGTCAGGCACCGTTGCCCTCAGGTACTGATCAGTACTCAGGCTGTTACGAGGTATGACGGGCACAACCTCCGCACCGCCACAGGATCTAGCGTCAGGGAGTTGCATTCGATGTCCGTCGGCCAGTTGGGTACCTCTTCACAGAGCGCCGTCGAGCGGACCTATGGGGTTCTGCGTGCCTTGATCCGGCTCGGGCACGGCCCGCACCAGCCACGGGACATCGTGGAAGTGTGTGGCCTGCCGCGCCGGCTCGTGTACCGGCGCCTGCAGCAGCTCATTGAGGCTCGCCTCGTGCGCCGCTTCCCCGGTCTGTACGGTCACTATGAACTGGTGCCGCTCGCTCTGCAGATCCACCGCGGCCAGAGCCTTATCGCATCGGTCGCCAGCACTTCGGAAGTGCAGGGCGTCTTGGAGTCACTGCACGCAGAGACCGGTGAAGTGGCGGCCTTCCACGCCTTCTTGTCGCTTGGCGCAACGCGCGTCTGCACGAACATCGTGGGCGAGTCCCTCGCCCTTCGCCGCTCTGTCCTACGGGATCCGCACGGGGCATCCGTGCTGCGGGAGGCACCGCTCGATGCAGATGCGCCTGGCCGCGTCATCCTCGCCTACATGGCTGAGCCGGATGCTGACCAGCCCGAGCTCTGGATGATCAGGCAGACCAGCCTTGCGCGGTCTGCTGCGCCGCTTCAAGGCTGGAACTGGGTCTCTGCAGCGATCCCGCCGCGGTCTGGAACAACGCCCGAGGCGGTCAGTCCCATCGCCGGCGCGGTCAGCCTACTGGTACCCGCGAACAGCCCGCGGAATGTGTCCTACGGTCCCCTTCTGCGCGAAGCTACCCAACGGCTCACTCCGGCAGCTCCCCAGAGCCACCTTGAGCTGGTGTGCGCGTGAAGTTTCAGATGGCACGTGATCTCGTCATTCTGGGTGGCCCCATCGAGCCTACTCACGAGGAGGTCAGCCTGGCCGAAGCTCACCAGCGCCGCTCGGGGGTGCCCTTGAATCCAGGTATCGAGACGTCCCCGCCTTGCGCGGGGTTCACGGGACTCTCTTCGATGTGCCCGGTGGGAGGTGGCGGCTGATGTAAGCGCCGTGAGGCGACGAGTGTTTGCGAGACACTCGCCTCGCCGGCCTGCACCCTCACTTCGGTGTTGCGAGCACCTCTTGTGAGATCACAGGCCTCGTGACATCGCCCGGTTTGCAGACCGCGCGAGTCCTGACATCCGGGCGCGAACCGGCCTGCCAGGCGAACTTCACCTCAATTGCAGTACATGCCCAGCGAGGGCTTTGTGCTGCCCTGATCCCGATTCGAATCAGGTGCTCATCACTATGCAGCAGAGTGCTGCCGCTTGTCACCCTCTCCCTGCCCAACTTCAGGAAATCCGGCAAGTGACTGGGACACCAGGTGTCCCAGTTGGCCACGGGGACCTTGACCGCTGCATCGCAGAACCCGATCAGTGGCTCAAGCAGTCCCCCTGCCGGGATGCGCGCTCGCCCTACGCATGGATGCAGGCGGTTCTTTGGGCCCGGGCCTCAGGTCTCCACCCGCGCCTTAACGACCTCACCCTGCAACTCGCCGCAGTGCTTGCCGAGCTCACGCCTTGCCGGCCCGGTGTCGAGTACCTGATGCGCCGACTCGGCCGCTCGCGCCGCTGCGTCCAGTACCACCTCAACTGCCTCCGGGAGACCGGCCTGCTGGTCTATGTGGTCAAGGGGACCCGTCGACGAGGCGCGTCTCCTCTGGCCTCAGAGTTCTGCCGGGCCATCCCTCCCGCCTTCGATCGCTCGGTCGGAGTTGTCACGAGCGGAGCGGGGTTCGAGCGACGGGTTACCGGTTGCTCGGACACGGGACGCAAACTCCTGGGCAAGTTGGGTTCGAGAGCGAAGCGTTGGCTCCGCCGTCGTCGGCGGCCGTGCACCCCAATGGGAGGTACTACTGGTAGATCTTCTTCTGCAGGACTTACTAGTACCCCTCTGAAGGGAACCGACCCCGCAATATCCCAGAACTCTCCGAAGCGCCAAGGCTCTCCCGTGCACCGGCGCTTCCGCCTGGCCGCTCAACTCATCGCGCGGGTCCCGTGGCTACATCGGACCTCCCTCCCCCGCATTGCCTGGGTTGTTGGTGAGGTAGCTGATGCCGGCTGGACGACGGACGAGGTCGTGGCTTGGCTCAACCTCCAGACCGCACCCGAGCGTGTCGCGCGCCCTTCGGGCTTCCTTGCCCGTCGTCTGCAGGGGTCCACCGTCATCTGGCCGACTGAGGACGGTCGCCGCCGCGCCGTCGAGGCTGACCGCGACTCTGTACGGTCCCGGCGCAATCGCCAGGCTGACTACGGGTACCTCAGCGCCAGGCAGCATCGCCCGATCGCGCTTGTGTCCCTCCTGGCCAACGGCATTCGCCACGGCCGCGCCAAGCTCGCCCAGGAGCAGGCTCATCGCGGGCTCGATGTACTTGACCCAGATGTCGCTAGGCCACTGAACCTGGACTTGCCGGTGCCCGACGGGGACTGGGAGACGACTGCTTGGGCGTTCGAGGCGGCGCTGGCCACGAGCGGAGCAAGGGTGTCATGACAGCCTCAGCTACTCCCCCACCTGGTGCGAGCAACGACGTGGCGACGGCGCTCCGTGCAGATGCAGGAGAAGCACGAGATCCCGAACACACCAGCAGCCAACCCGACCTGGCCCGAATCACATTGCGCCAATGGGCTGCCGCTGCTCGGACCGCTCCGCCAGTTGCTACTCGGAGACGTACGCCGCGCTCATCCCGAGGTGACGGCGGCCGTGAGCCGGTAGGCCTGGGCGCCGCAGTGGGCGCACTGGCGACAAGCCACGGCTGGCTGGACGGTCTTGCCGAGGAGAAGGTCCGGGGTCTCTGGGCAGAGCTGTTTCCTTCGCTTCAGGAACACGCTGTTGCTGCGGGCTTTGACACACAGCGGCGTCTCCTAGTCCTGCGTCCCACAACTAGGGCGGCCGCCGCGCATATTCGGCTTCATGAGCGGCAGTTGCTGACGGCCCTTTCAGAAGCCGCGGGTGCTCAGGTGCGCGGGCTGCAGGTGCTGCTCCCGGACGCTCGCGATGCATCCGCGGCAGGGCCCTCCCCACAGGTACACGTTCATGAGGAGCTGAGCGGCCACACATCGGTGCCCGTGCCGACGAAACGGCCAGGCTCCGACGAGTACCTGCGGACCCGCGAAGTGCTGCAAACTCTGCGCCTGCCGTCTGTGGACGACGATGAGGGATCTGATCTGTTTGCCATGACTCGCAACTCACTCCGGGCCACGGAGCTGCCGGAGCCTCCGCAGCCGAGTTCAGAGGAGGTGCGCCGGCGACAGGCGGACCGGACACACCGACTCGCTCTGGCGCGCGCACGTGCTGAGCGACGAGAGAGGCCAGAGGCTGGGGTGTGATTCAGCTTCACGGAGCGGTCCTTCGTCTGTATCCGCCAATCGGGCCGCGGACGGTCCTTAGTGCCACAGCGGATTCGGGTGAGCGAGCCGGCTCTTGGGCCTCCTCTTCGGCGGCTCGGTCGATCTCCTCGACGGCGAACCGGAGGTGACTGATGATGCTGGCCTCACAGGTTGGGCTTACAGGTTCCTCGATCAGGTCCGCCAGATCGTCTAGCCATTCGACAGCCTCGTCATCAGTGGTCAGTGCGGCGCGGTGCAGGAGGAGTTCAGCGGCAGCGTGCCGGACTCGCTCATGGTGCAGCTCAATCCAGCCGCTGCGGCTTTGTTCCTCTTCGGCCTCGCCTCTCTCGTGTGCTCGAAGTACGTGTGGTGCGCGCAGGGCTGAGGGCCCGAGTTCAACAGCTACCCGAAGTCGCTGCATCCGCTGCACCGTCCCTTGCTTCGTAGTGATGCCAAGCGGATCCCCCAGTTGCCGCCACGTGGCGCCAGCTGCGTTCCCGTCCTGGAGCGCAGCCAGTTCCTCGCGATCAAGGCGGAGGCGGAGTTGTTGAGCGGCGCGCGCCTCTCCGATGGTGCTGCTCGGTGCGGACTGCACGTGGCCTGAGTATCGTCAGGTGGCGCCCAGTCCCCCTATCAATGTTCGGGAAATCGACTGGCGTGAACACGGCTCGAACTCGGCATCCCAGCGATACGCTCGATTCGAGCGAGGAGATCAAGGGGGAACCATGAGACTGCACGCCACCCGCGCGGCACCGCCAAGACATCGAGTGCGACCGGAGAAACGATCCCGACCGATGCGGAAGTGCTCGCCTGGTGCGTCGACCAGTACCAACCCAGGTATCGCGTTGTCGTCCCGGATCTTCCCGCGAGCGGACTGATCAAGGTCGACACTGCCTTGTACCACGACATCGCGAGGGCTGCGGACCGGGACGACGGACGCTGATCGCCGAGGCGTGGGCTCTCCCAAGGAGGCCGTCTCGTCTGCTGTGACTCGTCCTCGGCCTGTACGGACAGCAGGAGCCACGCCGTCTTAAAGGCCCTTCGGGTTCCCTCGAACCAGTTTCGTTGACGAAACTCCATCCACATGATGCGCGGTCCGGCCAGCCGATTGATCGGCGCATTACCGCCAACGGCCGGCGCTCGAGCCTCTTCCATCAGGCGCTAGCAGGACTGATCTAGGCCGTGCCCGCGGGTGGGTCGATGTGGCTGGCTTAGAGCTGCTGGAGGGGAGCCTAAGCCTCGCGGTCTTCCAAGACGACGTTGGCTCCACGGGAGAGGCAGGCAGTGCCCTCCCTGCCGTCACGCGATCACGCCTGGTTGCGGATATCGAGAGGGGGGCTCTTCTTGTGGCTTGCCCCCTACCGGGAGGCGTTTCGTTGACGAAACCTCGAATGCTCCGGGGTGTCCTTCGGCCGTTCTTCAGACTTGATCTTCGGCCGTCGGAGCTGCGGCTCTGAGCCTCGCACTCTGCGCGCCAAGGCGCCTCCCCCGCAGGTTTCGCTGACGAAACCCAGTCCCCGCAGAGCAGGGAGCTCGCCTCTTCTACCGGAGCCTCCGTGCTCTTTTAAGCGCGACCTCCCAGCATCCCTTCTGGCAGCGGGAGGCCGTGGTTTCGTTGGCGAAACTCGACAAATCGAGCTGCGTGTTCGCCGCTTCTTCTGCGACGACGCCGCATGCAGGAAGCAGACGTTCGCTGAGCAGGTGGACGGTCTGACGGTCCGGTACGGCCGGCGCACCCCGGCCGCGCAGCGGCTGCTGGAGCGCGTCGCGCTGGCACTGGGCGGCCAGGCCGGCGGACGGCAGACCACGCACATGGCCGTCCCGACGAGCGGGTCGACGTTGCTGCGGGCGGTCCACCGTCTCGTCGTCCCCTCGCCGCCGATGGTGGAGGTGCTGGGCGTGGACGAGTTTTCGCTGCGGCGCGGCCGGGTCTTCGGGACGATCCTGGTCGACATGGCCTCGCGCCGGCCCGTCGATGTGCTGCCGGACCACACCGCGGACAACTTCGCTGCCTGGTTGCGGGAGCACCCTGGGGTCCGGATGGTCTGCCGCGACCGTGGCGGCGCGTTCGCAGAGGCCGCCGAACGTGCACTGCCCGGTGTTCCCCAGGTCGCGGATCGCTGGCATTTGCTCGGCAACCTTGCCACCGCGGTGGTGAAGGCCGTCCGGCGGCACCGTGCCTGCCTGGCCCCGCCGAAGCCCGAACGCACCATCCCTGAACCCGAAGCCTCTCCTGATTCCGACAGCGAGGAGAACCCGGCTCACCAGCGGATACGCGCCCGCTGGACCGAGATCCACACCGCCTACGAACGAGGTGCGACGATCACCGCGATCAGCGAGCAGACCGGGCTGGACCGCAAGACCGTCCGCCGCTATGCACACGCCGACACCGCAGACGAACTGATCACCGTCCGACCACGCCGGGGCAGCACCCTGACGCCCCACATGCCCTACCTCGCCGCGCGATGGGCCGAGGGCTGCAACAACGCTCAGACGCTCCGCGACGAGATCGCCGCCCGTGGCTACACCGGCGGCCGCAAGACCGTCCGCCGATTCCTGAACAGCCTTACCGAGAAGGAACTCTCACCCATGAAACCGTCCCGTCACCACCCATCCGCGAGGTGGTCC
This sequence comes from Streptomyces sp. NPDC059816, assembly GCF_042732055.1. Classification (NCBI taxonomy): domain Bacteria; kingdom Bacillati; phylum Actinomycetota; class Actinomycetes; order Kitasatosporales; family Streptomycetaceae; genus Streptomyces; species Streptomyces sp. NPDC059816. The sequence continues at coordinate 48,723 of NZ_JBHWIQ010000026.1, read as the reverse complement.
GGTGGATCGTCGGCCGAGCCGAGCGCCAGAGCGAAGCCGCCCGCCAGCAGCTCAAGGAACTGTGCGAGCGCTGCGACCACCTCGCCGAGATCAACCGGCTCGCCCGCAGCTTCGCCACTCTTCTCCGGCAGCGCCACGGCCACAGACTTCCCGGATGGCTCACCCGGGCTAACGCATCCGACATCAAGGCGCCCTGGGCCTGCGCAAAGACCTCGACGCGGTCACCGCCGGCCTGACACTCCACTGGATCTCAGGACCAGTCGAAGGCCACGTGAACCGGACCAAGATGCTCAAACGCCAGACCTACGGCCGCGCGAGTTTCGCACTCCTGCGACGGCGAATACTCCTCTCCGACTGACCACCTTCACGGAAATCGCCGAAGACCCAGAGCTAAATGGCCTTTGACGGTTTCTCCCTCTATGCCCAGGTTTAGTGAGTCGCGTGGGGTAGTTTGCCGCAGAGGTCGTGATCAACACGCTATGGTTCTGGCGATCCGCATCACGTCGAGCTTGGAGCCCGCATGCCACGCGACAGGAAGAACAAAACCTCCACGGCGCCCCCGGCCCCGCCGTCGGCGCCACCGTCGCCGACAGCGCCGGCTGCTGGCACTCCTTCCATGGCTCCTCGCGGGCAGTTCAACCGCCGACAGGAGGGTCAGCGTTTTCTCACGCCGTTGCAATCGATCGCACCGAGTCCTCGTAACCTCCGTGAGGAGTGGGAGTACGAGACCGACGAGTTTGAAGAGTTCAAGAACAACGTCGAAAACACCGAGCTGATCCAGGATCCTGCGGTTTGCTCAGTTGATGCCTTCACTGCGAAGTACCCCGAGCACTCGGATGTCTTCGGCCCGGCGGTCGAGTGGGTTCTCCTCGCTGGTGAACGTCGCTACCGCGCGCTCCTCGGGAGGAAGTCCCCCACCGACAGCGTCCCGGTCGTGCTGCGCGACACGCTCCTCAGCAAGGGAGACTTTGTCCTCCTCTCCGAGAACAACTTCCGCAAGGGGTGGGACCCCATCCAGGAGGCCCTCTTGCTGGAACGAATCCGGCGGGAAGAAGGTCTCTCGTACGACGAGATCTTGGAGAAGCTCGGAGGAGAACAGAGTGCCATCAAACGGCGCTCCGATATCTCGAAGCGCATGAAGCTCCTCGAGCTTCAGGACGGTCCTCTGCGACGCGCGATCCGCGAGGGCAGAGTAGGTCTGGAGCCGGCGTACACGTTGGTCAGCCGGCTCAAGGAGCCCGAGCTGATCGAGCAGGGCTGGACCACGATGCAGACGGACGGGGTCACAGCGAAGGCCGTATGCGACACCTTGTTGGGCAAGACCCACACGCCAGTGCAGAAGACCACGACCGCCGACTCGGGCACCACCGCTCCGGCCGTGGGTACGGAGGCTGCCGAAGGGAGCTCGGTCTCGGACGCGTCCGTGCAGGATGCGACTGCTGCTCCGGCGCTCGCTGCCAACGCGCAGACCGTGGTTGTGCCAGAGGGCTCTGAGCACCAAGCGACGGGTGACGAAGAATCAGCAGCATCGCCCTCTCCTGTTGACCACTCCGACTCCGAGGATGGTTTCGCCGACGAAACTGCCGCAGCCCGTGAGGTCAAGGTGCCGACTCAGCAGAGCTCCGACACTGAGGTCTCCCCCTCTAAGACTCCTCCCACATCAGGAGGTACGGGAGCGTCCACGGATGGTTCTCACGCGGCTAACGAGCAAGACGTCAACGCCCGGCTCCAGTCCTGCACGAAGGTATTGTCCTCTGTCACCTGGCCGGCGTCCGATGTCGCGGTGCGGAGGATCGCTGTGCATACCCTGCGGGGGACGTCTCGTCAGGCATTCGATCTCGCGCTGCAGATCGCGGAGCGGGTCGGGCTGACGGACGCCGATCAGTTCAGGTATGTTGCAGCTCTTGAAGCGGCAGACGACGGCAGCGTCCTCACGATGGCGTATGCGGTCGCGCTCGCAACCGATGAGCTGCACCTGCGCAGCGTCGGGAATCACCTTGACGCCCGTGCCGCCGACTACCTGAAGCACCTTCACGACGGTGCTGGTTACGACATCACGGGATATCAGTCAGCCCTCGAGGCAATTTCGTCAGCGAAACTCTGAGCTCTGGAGCCTCCGTGACTCAACCGTCCCGCGCCAAGATCGCCCTGCCCCCTCAGCTTCCCCTCACACGACGCCTCTACCCGGAGGGTCCACTGGTCGTGGACTACGCCAACGAGGGAGGCGGAACAAGGAAGACCACCGGCATCGTCAACACCGCGGTCAGTCTCGGCAGCCTCGGTCTCAAGGTGGGCATCGCCGACTGCGACCAGACGATGGCTGCGTCTACATACCTCGGCTATGGCGTCACCAACAGGAAGTACTACCCTCAGCGCACCGAGCTGACCTACTCGCGCCTCGCTCAGACTCCCAATATCTACGGCGTTCTCATGGGAGAGTGCGGCCTCAAGGAAGCCATGGTTCCCGCGCGCACTCGAACTGTGCCCGTCACACGAGGGGAGCAGGGCGAGTTCCTGGACGATGAGCGATGGGACACCAATGAGTGCTTCGAGGCCATCCCGAACGTCAGCTTGATCCTGGGGTCTCGGGACATGGCGATCGCGTCCGAGGACATTCGCAACGCCGGTCGTCCGGGCTCACGCTCAAAGGCAGGGCTCCACTGGCTACGGAAGTCCATCGAGGCACTGCCGGCCGGCACGCTTGATGTCCTTCTCATCGACAGTCGAGGAACTTTCGACACGTTGGAGCTCACTGAGCTCGGGGCTTCTGACTACGTCGTCGGCTGCGTCAAGCCGGACACCAAGGACGACGACACCCTGCACGGGCTCAAGTCACTCATCAGCACCGCCCAGGAGCAGTTCGAGTTCTCGGGCGGAGCCGCCGACCTCCGCTACATCCTCTTCAACGGCTACGTGAAGAACCGCGGCAAGTTCTACATGGAGATGTACGACGAGCTCAAGGCCTTCTATGGCGACATGCTCCTCCCGTACGTCTCTGAGAACGTGCAGGTCGCCGAGAGCGTCAAGGCACAGGAGCCCGTCCTCTACTGGATGGAAGGGCAGGATCCGCTGATCATGGATCAGTTCAACGCGATCGGCCGGGTCATCGAACGGGATCTGCGCCTCGCCGTGTAAGGGTTTCGTCGACGAAACTCTCCTGAGGCCGGTGGGCCTGCCCCAAGTCAACTTGGGGCAGGCCCACCGGCCGTTTCTTCGCAGCAGCGGCCGCGGATGCCTGTCCGGCCAACCAGGCCTCCAGGTGCCGCCCCGCGAAGTAGCTGGACAGCAAGTTCAAGGGCTGTCAGCCGGTGATAGGGAACAGGGCTCTGACCAGTGCATTCACAAACGCACTATGTGCTCGGGCCTGCTTTTCCCAGCTTGGGACCTTACGAGATGCGTTGGAAGCCGGGGGTGCGACTCGACTCCTGTGAGGGGACGCCTGCAGTCTCGCTCTCATAGCGGGATATCCACTCAGTGCGGTATCTGCGCAAGCTCGAGGCTTCGTCTCCGGCTTGGACTGGGGCCGGTCGGAGAGGACCGCGTCGGTTTCACGGGAGCGGAGCACCGAGGCCGAATCCGCTCGGTCAGAACCTCGCGCCGTGGTGAAGGCTTCACGTGCGGGTGCAGGCTGTGCGGGCTGATCGGTGTCGGCGGCCGTGGCAGAGTCCAGGTGTGCGGCCAGGTGAGTCCTGGCTGATGGCCACCAGAAATCCAGGTGGATGGCCGTTGGGCCTGTGGTGTTCCTGATCGCTTCCGTAGACGAAGGAGACCCCTTCATCCGGTTTGCTGGTGTTTGCGAAGCATCAGCGAATCGGTCGAAGAGGTCCTGTGACGAAGTCTGACAGAGAGATCATGGAGATATTCGAGGCGTACGACCTGACCGAGACGGTCTGGTCGGCGGCCGCCCTGACGGGACACGACCCGAAGACGGTCAAGCGGTATGTCGAGGCCCGCGACAGCGGGCGGAATCCGTTCGAGCGCGAGCCGCGGCCGAAGATGATCGACGCGTTCCTGGAGAAGGTCGAGGAGTGGGTCGAGCAGTCGAAGGCGACGATCCGCGCCGACGTGGTCCACGAGAAGCTGGTGAAGATGGGCTTCCGGGGCAGCGCGCGCTCGACCCGGCGGGCGGTGAACGCGGCGAAGACCGCGTGGAAGGCCGGCAAACGGCGGACCTACCGTCCGTGGATCCCCGAGCCCGGGCGGTGGCTGCAGTTCGACTGGGGCGAGGGCCCGAAGATCGGCGGGCGGCGGACCTGGCTGTTCTGCGCGTGGCTGTCCTGGTCTCGGTTCCGGGTGGTGATCCCGGTCTGGGACTGCACCCTGGGCACCCTGGTGGCCTGCCTGGACACCGTGCTGTGGCGGATCGGCGGGGCTCCGACCTACGTGCTGACCGACAACGCGAAGACGGTCACCGTCGAGCACATCGCCGGGATTCCGGTCCGGCACCCGCAGATGGTCGCCGCGGGCCGGCACTATGGCTGCCAGGTCGTCGGCTGCGTTCCCTACGACCCCGAGTCCAAGGGCGGCGCGGAGGCCACGGTCCGCATCGCGAAGGCCGACCTGGTCCCCACCGAGGCGAACCTGCTGCCCGCCTACGACACCTTCGCCGAGCTCGCCGACGCCTGCCTGATCTGGTGCGACACGGTGAACACGCGTCGACACCGGGCGACCGGGCAAATCCCGGCCGACCGGCTCGACATCGAACGCACCACTCTGCACGTCCTGCCCATCGAACCGCTGGCGCTCGCGCTGGGCGAGGAGCGGGTGGTCGGCTCGGACCGCACCGTCAGCTTCAACTCCGTGCGCTACTCGACCCCGCCCGGCTACACCGGCGCCAGGGTCTGGTGCCAGGTCGTCGGCAACGAACTGTCGATCACGGCCCGCACCAAGTCCGGTGACCTGTCGGAGATCTGGCGTCACCAGTTGTCCACACCCGGCGTTCCGCAGATCATTGACGCCCACTACCCCGACCACCCCGACGGCCGTTCGGTTCACCAGCCCCGCCTGCGACCGCGCTCGGAGGCGGAGGTCGCATTCGTGGGCATCGGCCCCGGGGCCGGGCGCTGGCTGAAGGAGGCCGGACCCGCCGGGGCATCCCGTATCCGCGCCAAGATGGCCCACGCCGTCGAGCTCGCCGCGGTTTTGGGCAGCGACCGGGTCGACCAGGCCCTCGGGCTCGCGGCTACGGCTGGGCGCTTCGCCGAGGACGACCTCGTCTCCATCCTGGAGCACATCGCGGCCAGCAAGCCCGCCGGCCAGGTCGTCCGCGCGGACGAGGCCCACTCCGTCCAGAACGGCACCATCGCCTGGCAGGCCCTGGGCCAACAGCCCGCGGCGGCAAGGAAGCCGAGGGACCACTGATCGCGATCAGTCCCCGACGAACCACAGATACAGGTGCTGCCCTCGCTCGACGACCTGGCACAGCTCCCGGGCCTGTCCGACCCAGTCACCCACGCAAGCGGCCGGAAGCCGGTCGAGTTCGGCCAGCAGCAGCGGCACCTGCCGCTGGTTGAAGACCGCGTCCCCATACGGAATCAGCGCCCAGAGCATCGGGAACCGCACCGAGTCCAGGCCCGCGAAGGCATCGGTCCACTCCACCCCGGCCCGGGCCCTGGCCACGACGTCCCCGTTGTCCCCGCACACCTGCAGATTGATCACCCGCCGAGCCTATCGGCGCCCACCGCGACCCACGAAGGAATTTGCCACCGTGACGTTTCCCCAGGCCCCGGCCCTGCCCGAGGAGCTCGACAAGCTGATGCGCCGGATGCGCCTGCCCTACATGCGCAAGGCCGCACCCGACGTCCTGGCCACCGCCCGGGCCCAGCGGTGGGACCCCGCCGAGGTCCTGCGGCTGCTGATCGCCGAGGAGGTCACCGGCCGCGACGCTGCCACCCGCCGCCTTCGCCGGCACTCGGCGAACTTTCCCACTGGCAAGACCCTGGCCTCCTGGCGGGTCGAGGACTCCACCATCCCCGAACCCACCCAGAACTCCCTGGTCACCCTGGAGTGGATCGGCCGCGCGGAGAACCTGGTGATCGCTGGCCCGTCGGGGACCGGGAAGTCGCACTTCACCGAGGGTCTGGCGCAGGCCGCGATCGAGAAGGACCTGCGGGTCGCCTGGTTCACACTGGAGACCCTCGCCGCCGCGATCGGCAAGTCGAAGGTCGACGGCTCGACTGCCCGCACGGTCGCCCGGATCTGCCGGGCCGACCTGATCGTGATCGACGACATCGGCCTGCTTCCGGTCGGCGAGGACGCCGCCGAGGCGTTCTACCGGATCATCGATGCCGCATACGAACGTCGATCGATCGCGGTGACCAGCAACATCCACCCCTCAGGGTTCGACACGATCATGCCCAAGACCCTCGCAGGGGCCAGCACCGACCGCCTCATGCACCACGCTCACCTCGTCACCACCACCGGCGACTCCCACCGCCTCGCCGAGGCCCTCGCCGGCAAGGGAGTGGTCCCCTTGAACTGATCCCAACCCCCCAGGAACACCACTGGCCACAGGCATGGATTTCTGATGGCCACCAGCCCGGACACCCGACGGCCGCCCACCTGGGCATCTCAATGGCCGTTGACAATCAGCAGGCGGGAGCGAGGGCAGAGCTTCTTCTGTCGGTTCGGTGTTCGCTGCCTGCCCAACAACCTCCGCGTCCGAAAGGTGCACAGTGCCGATGGGGCCATCTCGGGCACGTGGCTCGTTGGCTCCAGAATGGGACTCTCGGGCTGAGGCACCGACGGAGCCGCACCAGCCGTCGCGACGCGCGTCCCACTGGATGGCAGTGGGACGCCGAAGGTTGCCAAGCGCAGAGGCAGGAGTTCCTCAGCTGACGCCTTGGACCGCCACCAGATGCCAGGCCGCTGTTTGAGTCTGGCGATGTAGAGAAGCCGGTCTTGCTCCGCCTGAAGCGCTTCCTGGTACGAGCGCCTATTCCACAGCTGCATGCTGCGCCATAGCTTCAAGGTCGGGACGGGGGAGAGGAGCCAACGGGCCAAGCGGACGCTCTCGATGCTCCGCTCCTCAGTGAGGTCAGCAAGCCTACCGACGGCATGGCGGGCCGCTTCCACGGTGACAGCGAAGATCACCGGCAGGGCCGCATACATGGCGGTACCGAGCGGATCCGGCCAGAGGACTGCTGCGTTGAAGGCGATGGTTGCGCCGATCGTAAGCCAGGCCGTGTGGCGCGGCAGTGGGAAGGGACAACGAAGCCAGGTGAGAAGAACGTCGAGCGAGAGGACGACCAGGGTGCCGAAGTCGATCCCGATCGGGAAGACAGCTGAGAACGTACCGAAGCCCTTGGACGCCGCGAGGTTGCGCACCGCAACGTAGGACCCAGCGAAAGCGATGCCGGCGACAAACAGCGCACCCACGATGACGACCGCGATCAGCAGTCGCTGGAGGGGAGTGGGTGTTATCTGCCGGTGCACAGGTCGTTGTCCCCTTGCGGTGAGGTCGGCCCGGGCCGATTGCAGCTAAAGGGGTGCTCCAATGTCGGGTTCTCGGGCCTCCGTGACGTACGGCAGCGGTGATCGTTGCCAGAATTCTAGGCGCGGCCCGGGCCGGACTGAGGGAAGTGGCCGAGGGTCACCCAACGCTGAAGACTGAGGCAGGTGAGACATGTGGTCTTACCTGAGCCTGCCCCCCCGCAGCTGCGGGGGGGGGGATAGCTTGCGTGACCTGCGGCAATAGCTGCTTGGAACTGAAAATCTGCTCATCTACGGCGTGTCGGGTGGGGTGTGTTTGACCACGGTGCCGGGACTGGAGTTAAGTGATGTCGCACCTCCGGTGGTGGAGCCTCTTCCACCCGAGGTCAGAGCTGGGGCTATCCGAGGCTCTGAGGCCCCCCAGAAGCTCCTTCTGGGGGCTGGATCGGTACGAGCACCAGGGACAGTTGATGATCGATGTGGCGGCGCTACGGCAGCCACGGTCGCAGCACTGGATCGCCGCGCAGTCCGGCGTCAGTCGGCAGACCCTTCGAAACCTTTCCCGGATTGCCTTGTTGCCACCGGCGCGCCAGCTGACTGGCGCAGACCTCGTGGTGGCCCGCTGCGCCCACGCCCTCGGCGCCACGCGCTCCACCAACCGGAAGGAGCAGACCGGAGAATGGACCGCGGCGGCCCAGGAGCGGGACCGAAAAGTGATCGAGACCGTGCGGCACCTGTTGGGCCCTGCCGAGTTCGACGCAAGGACCACCGTCGTCGTGTACCCGCATAGGTACGAAGTGACTACAGCGCCCCTCGAAGCGGTATCCGAATGGCTTCATGCAGGAGGGACGACCGAGCATCTAGTGCTGCTTCCGCTGGGGAAGTGGGCCTTGGCGGTTCCAGGTGGCGCAGACGAAGCCGCTAACGAGGGGGTGCTCGTGGCATAAAAAAGGCACCCTCAGCTGCGGGAAACAGTGAGGGTGCCTACGCAGGCTGGGCCTCCGCTTGGTGCCATGAGGTTACCAGCCAGAGTTCGGACTGACCGGTTCGCCAGGTCGACTGTCCGTTCTTCTCTCTATCGTCGAACATTCAAGAGCTGGTGATCATGACGGCAACCCTTCTCATCCAAAGGGCTTACAGGCCGGGCCCGAGGCCCGTCCGGTTCGTGGGCACGGAAGGGCCTTCACTTCCATGACGGCCTCCAAGTCGATCGAAGTCGCACGATGGTGCGCGCGCCAGGGATGGCCAGTTCATCCACTGCAACCCAACGGCAAGATTCCGATGCCAGGATGCTCCCGCTGTCGTAGCGCGCACCCCAATCACGTGCCGCACGCAGTGGGGGAGTGCGGCTGCCTGGGGGAAGGTCTGTGGTGCCACGGCTTTCACGCGGCGACGCGCGAACCCACTCTGATCGACCGGTGGTGGGGCGCCAACCCCGCGATGGGCGTCGGAATCTCCACTGGGCCCGCGGGGCTCCTGGTGATCGACCTCGACTGTCACGCAGACACCCCGCCTACGAACCCCTGCGACGTGCTGCCCGCTTTCTCCGTACCCGAGAACCTACTCCAGACCGTGAGGAATGGTCTTGATTCCTTCCGCGTCTTGAGTCACGTGCTCAACGGAGAGGACTTCACCGGAGGCGAGCGCACACTCGCCGTGCGTACGCCGAGCGGCGGGATGCATCTGTACTTCCGCGCGCCGCGGCAGACGTCATGGCGGTGTTCCACCGGCGGCAATCGCAATGGGGTAGCGCTGGGCTGGCAGATGGACGTGCGCGCCCACGGCGGGTACATCATCGCGCCCGGAACTCGGGTCGAGACCGGAAGTTATGAGCCTGTGGGGGGCTGCCGGCGCCCGGCTCTATTGCCTGGATGGCTGGCAGGGGCACTTGAGAGGACGGGGCACCTCCTCACCACAAGACCACCGGCTCAGAGGCGCCCTCAGGTACCCAACCGGGCTCGGATGGCCACGACTTCGCCCAGGACGACTTCGGCGTGGGCGGCGAAGGTTACGTCAACAGCCTTGAGCGACGTGGCAGACTGCGCATCACTCCGTGAGGGCAGTGGGTGGCATGCCAAGGTGAATCGAGCCGCCTACACCCTCGGTGGGCTGGTGGCTGCGGGGTTTATCACCAGCTCGAACGACGCCGAGAGGGCCCTCCTGGAGGCCGCCCTCCACGCCCGTCCAGAGCGCAAACGGCAGGCACTTAGCATCATCCAATCCGGACTGGTCGCGGGACAGCGCCAGCCCCTCACTCCGAAAGACCGCTGATGAGCACCACGAGCAGTTCTGTGCCGACGAGTCGGGCTCCGGAGCCCTACAGCGCCACAGCTTCGGCTCAGGCCTTGATCGGAGCCGATCACGCGGCCGAGTCCGCTCCTGTGGAGGTTCTCCTGCCGTCCTCGTTGACCGATTGGGGCATGGCCAACCTCTTCTTGACGGTGTTCGGTGACGACTACCGGTTTGTGCCGGAGCATGGCTGGTACAAGTGGGCCGGCCATCGATGGCAGCTGGACGGGAAGTCGAAAGCTATTCAGAACTCGGTTTTTCAGCTGGCTGAGCGCATGCCCTTTCCGGATCCTCGGGAGAACTCGTCGGTCCGGTTCCCGGATAGGGAGCTGGAAAGACACAAGAAGAAGTCACTCAGCATCGCTGGGGCTCGAGCGCTGATCGCGACCGCAGAGAGCCTGCCGGACCTGATGCTGGAGTCTGACGAACTCGATGCCGATCCGTATGCCCTGTGCACGCCTGCAGGCATCGCCAATCTAAGGACAGGCGGGTTTCTCGAGCCCAGTCGGGATCAGGCGCATACCCGCTCCACCACAGTGGGGCCTCGCCGGATGCCGACGCCGATCTGGGACAAGTTCTTGATCGATACCTTCGGCGATGATCCCGAGGGTCGGCAGATGATTGCCTACCTCCAGCGACTGTGTGGATACAGCATCTCCGGCGACGTCGATGCGCAGATCATGCCCTTCTTGTTCGGTGAGGGGCAGAACGGGAAGTCAGTACTGGTTGCCGTCCTGCTGGCGATCTTGGGGGACTACGCAGACACGGCCCCGCCGAACTTCTTGATGGCTCCGCTCTACCCGGACCATCCCACGGAGATGGCAGACCTGCAGGGGCGCAGGTTGGTGTTCTGCAGTGAGATCGACCCGGGGGCGAAGTTCGACGAGGCGAAGCTGAAGCTCCTCACGGGCGGCGATCAGATCAAGGCACGGAGGATGAGGCAGAACTTCTTTACGTTCAGCCCGACCCACAAGCTCTGGTTGATCGGAAACCACCGACCGACTGTGGAGACCGGCGGGTACTCGTTCTGGCGCAGGATGAGGATCATCCTGTTCGCTCGGACGGTCCGGGACCAGGACGTGGTGGAGAACCTCGCGGCCAAAATGATCTCGAAAGAGGGGCCAGGCATCCTCCAGTGGCTCGTGGACGGTGCTGTCAGTTACTTCGACGGTGAGGACCGCAAGCTCGCCGGCCCTGATTCTGTTCGGCTGGCGACACAGGACTACGAGGAGAGCGAGGACAGCGTGGGGCAGTTCGTGCGGGAGTGCTGTGTGGTGGGCCCCCACAGCACCTACCGCGCCGAGCAAGCACAACTGCGGCGGGCCTACGAGGTCTGGTGTTCCACCGCGGGCATGCGACCGGTCCCGGTTCGCGAGTTCGGCAATGCCATCAGGCGACAGGCCAAGATGAAGAGTGCGAAGGACATGGTCAAAAGCAACGGCCGGCGGCACTACGTGGGTATTGGTCTTGTAGAGGACACCCACACCGAGACCGAGACGGCAGGGGCACAGTGATGAGCCAGGGACAGAAGTTCTGCTTCGCTTCCCAACAGAGAAGTGCCTGGTCAGAGGCGCTATGGCCGCCAGATCAGGGACACACAGGGACACACTTCTCCTATATTTCTTCTTCCTTGAACGACTTCTTGTTCTCCCGACAAGCTAGAGAATCTGTCCCTAAGAGTCCCTGTGAGTCCCTCAATGCCTGCTGATATGCCGTCTGACCTGGTGTTTTCTGAGCAGGGACAGAGTCTCGCGTCCAGGGGCACAGAACGTCCCTCGCGGGTGCCTGTTCCCAAGCCCCGCCATCACGCCGTGACCGAGGAAGGGGTCTCGTCGATGTCCGCCACCCTGGCGCAAAGGATCACCGATGAGGTGGAGATCGTCTGGGTTGAGGGGGAGGGGGTTGTCATGGAGAGGTATGACTACGTTCGCCAGGACTTGGTCAAGACCCCCAAGAAGCGCGGGGTTCCCCGAATCACCTGGGATGCCCGCATTGTCGGTTACGCGAACTTGAGCTCAGACGCGGAACCCCCTTCGAGGTTGGGGTCTGGTCGGTGGGAACGGCGGGTCTTCTACGTCACGCCGAGAGACCGCAGTGAGAGCGAGGCTGATGGCGAGCGGGTGCTGTTCCAGGAATCGACGCCGACCGAGGCAGTAGACCCGCGGACCGTCAAACCGAAGGTCGTCGGGACATTGACGGATCGAGCGCGAGGAAAGTCCGGATCTGGTGAAGAACTGCCTGCCCGAGAGGCTCTGGCAGGGGAAAACTCATCGCCTGAAGATAAGGGGATGCTCTTCTGACCGGGGTGGGGCCCGACAACGTCGTTCTGGTTACTCGAAACTCTGTCCCTTTGTGTCCCTACCAGTACGTGACGGAGCGGCAGTAGGGCCCTGAACTGGGACTTCCTGGGGTCTTGTGGGCAGGGACACTGTCCCTGCCCACCTCGTGTCGAGTCCCTGAATCGACTGCCGGGTAGTCTGCGCAGAGGTCTCCCGATGAGCAGCAGCCTCAGTCCGTGCAGACTGTCTCGGTTGTGATGACCTGGAGGACCGAAACGCGACCAGCGGTGGTACCTGATCCCGGACGCCCCCCCGCTGGGAGAGCCTCCTGGGCTGGCTGGTTCACTGGGCACTGCCAGAGTATGCGCCCGCAGCGCTGCGACGTGCCCGGTCGCCGTTCTTCATCGACCCCGATCTGCAGACCCTCCGTGAGCAGAGAGCCCGCGACGCGCTCGATGATCTGGAGGCGCAGTACGTGGCCGAGAAACCCCGCCTGGAGGATGAACTGCGGCAGGCCAAGGAGCTGGCGGAGACTGTGCGGTACGGGCTGCTGTACGGCAGCGGCACCGACCTCGTCGATGCGGTCGCGCGGGCGCTGACCGCGGCGGGAATGCACATCGTTGACCTGGACGAGGAGTTCGGCGGGACGAAGTTAGCAGACCTGCTCGTCAGCGCCTTTGGCGTGGCCTCGCGCCTGGTCGAGGTCAAGGGCGCCTCCGGTCCAGTGCAGGAGCATCTCGTCGGGCATCTCCAGCGGCATCTGGAGACCTGGCCGCAGCTGCGGCCCGACGAGCCGGTCTCCGACGGCGTACTGATCGTCAACCATCAGCACAAGCTGCACCCGTCGGAGAGGTCGGCGACGGTATCCGCGCGGCCCGAGTTCGTCGCCTCGCTCGACTCACTGCCGGTGTGGTAATCAGCACGGTGGAGCTGTTCAACTGGTGGCGTGCCGCGGACTGGACAGCGATCCGCACGGCCGTACTGGGCGACGCGACCGCGACCGCCCAGTCGGCGACGCCAGTGAACCCGCCACAACCGCCATCCGCTAAGCGGCGCCGGTGGTGGAGCGGCGGATGGCACCAGTAGAACTAGCGGTAGCAGACGGGTCAGCGCACGTGGGGGCCCGACCCGCGGCCACTGGTCCGCAGGTGTTCCAAGGTCTGCTGGTGCTGTGCCGACTGGGGGGTTGAGAGGGCCTGGGTTCCTTCTGTCGGAGGCGATGGTAGGGCGGTGCGCTCGGCGACGTCCTGGATAAGCCTGTCGGCAAAGGCACGGATCTGCTCTCCCTGAGCTGCAAGTGGATCAGGCTGGGGAACTGGCATGGGTGCGTCGTGGCGAAGTTCTCCGAGTTCGTCGTAGCGTGCCTGGTACGCGGGGGTGGCGTCGAGAGGTCCTAGAGGCGGAAGCGACGCGGGCACGGGTGTGTGGAACTTGGCGTCGTGTCGGATCCAGGAGCGAGTGGGTGCGCGCCAGGACAGACCACTCAGCTGCACAGGGATGTCGCTCTCTGCCGTGTAGTGGACGTGGTTGCCAGCTGCGATGTAGGTCGGTTCCTTGTCGCCGTCGAGGGGCAGGGCGTGGAAGGCGACATGGGTGGAGGGTCGGGGAGACCTGTAGAGCTGGAAGGCCTCGGCGTGGGCGGCGTCGGCCAGAGCAGCGTCGAGGGTGGTGTTCCAGAAGCCGGTGAAGTCCTCGACCGTCCCTGCGCGCGGCAGGTTTCCGTGCCCGATGTGCTGCAGCAGGGCGTCGGCCCGGGCCTCGATGGCACGGGTGCCGTCATGAATGAAGCGGTGTAGCCCGGGCGGCAGATAGAGCAGCAGGCTGCCGTACAACGACTGGACGCTGGGGTCGGCGTAGTTGGCGGTGGCCTCTCGGAAGTGCTGCGCATATTGCTGGGCTTCGGTTTCGGTGCGTTCGCCGTAGCGGTACTCGGCATCCCGGTGCCCGTGTACACCGGTGGTGCGGTTGCGTGCGGCGTTGTCGGCCTTGTCGGCCATGACGTGCCGGGCATCGAAGTACCTGGCCCACTCCCGAGGCGGGCGATTGTGGATGTTGCGCTCGGGAGCCGGCTCGCTGTAGCGGTCCCACCACACGATGCCGTCGGGTTCCCGACGGGTGCCGTGGTCGATCCAGGCGGTGGGGTAGGCGGCGTAGAGAGCATCCATGAGGACGGAGGCCAGGCCCTGACCGCGGTGGGCCAGTGACACCTCGAGCAGGAGGACGGACAAGGCCTGGCCGTCAGGGTGGACGAAGAAGTCCAGGTGCCCCGCCATGGCCCCTCCCACCATGGCGATCAGACGCTGCCCTGACCAGGAGTTGCCGAGGTCGTACTTGTAACTGGTCCTCCACAGGGACAGCCCTGTTTCTGACAATCGAGCCTGAGCCGACCCCGTCACGGGCCCCCGCTCTCGTCCTTGGCCGTCCCCGCGGGAAGAGGCAGGACGGAGATCACCCGGCTGCGCGCTGCATGCACGCCCGGCAGGTTCCGCAACGACGTGGTGGTCGTGATCTCGAGTTGCTCCACGCTTCCGGAAGGCAGACCAGGCCAGACGCCGGTGTCGACGTCGAGGACCGCCTGCACAGTGACCGCGGCAGTGCGGGTGGGAACCGAGGATTCCAGGTCAGCCGAGCGGACTTGGACCAGGGCCGTGACCATGCCACGCGGATCAGGCTGGGATCGGCTGTCGAAGATGATCTCCCCGATACTGCTGCCGATCAAGGCGACAATGCGGCTGATCTGGTCGGGAGTACCAGACAGCTCGATTCGCGTGGATGACTGGCTGGATGCGGAGGAGGCACTCATGAAAGGGTCCTTCATCGTGTGGGCTGGAGACGAGGATTGAGAAGCAACAGTGTCCCAACGGACCGACCTCCCGGGGGAGCAGGGCGTTCCAGCCCTGCCCAGGCTGGTACGGGAGGGGACCCCTCTGATGGACGGAGCTAGTGCGGCGGGCCCCCGTGACGCGCAGAGGTCGTCAGGCGGGCGGACTCCGCGGGCATCGCCCATTGGGCGGGCAGTGGGATGGGTATGTGCGACTTGCGGAGGTCGCGGCGGACCTAGCGATCGGTGGCCTCAGCAGCCCTCGTAATGTCCCCGGTCCTGTCCGGGCGCCAAGCGGATCAGAGTTATTGCTGCGAGTCACAACCCTCCGCGCGTTCATTCCAACTTGACTCTCGGCCGTCGCCGTTCGCCGCCTGAACGGCCTTACCTCTCAAGAGGTGAGGCCGTTTCTGTGTGTCAGTGAGTGGATCAGGACCGGTGCCCGCAGGTTCGCTGGGGACCGTGTGCGCCGCGCCCCCGGCGGGATTGCTGGGAGGCACCGGTGGTCACGACCGCGCCGGCACGGCCGTAGAGGGGGCCGTCAGGGTCTTCGGGGACGGATGTGGCGGGCGAGCAGGCGCAGACGGGCGTCGAAGGTGGCCGGGTTCGGCCGCGAGGAGGTCCCCCTCCAGGTGGTGGACCCTGTCGGGCGGCCAGTGGGCGGTGCCCGGTGCGGAGACGAGGGCGACGGTGTGGGGCAGCCGGTGTCCGGTGGCGCAGGCGTGATCGATGCCGGGGCGGGTGGTCAGGAACGCTTCGAAGGGTTCGGGGCTGATCAGGCGGCCGTGGGCGGTCTTGAACGCGGCGGACAGCCGGCCCGCGAGCACGACCTGGCCGTCCCGCGTTTCGGTGACGCGGTCGCCGGTGTGCCACCAGCCGCCGGTGGTGACCGGGTGGGTACGTGGCCAGCGGGTGACGTACCTGGGGGAGAGGTGCGGGCTGCGGATCAGTAGCTCGCCGCCGTCGCCGACGCGATGGGCGGCTGTGACCGGGGTGCCGAGGTGCGGGGCCGTGGTGTCGGCTTGGTGGTAGGCGGGCACGGTAGCCCCGTACGCCCCGGCGACCCGCAGTCCGGCCGCCGTCAGGGTGCGGGCGGCGGCGGGGTCGAGGGCGGCTGCGCCGTTGACCGCGAGGGCGATCCCGCTCACCGCTGTCCGTAACTGCGTACCGCCCGCCTGCTCTTCGGCGGTCAGGGCGTGGGCGAGGCGGGTGAGGGTGTGGGGGACGCCGAGGAGGACGTCGGGCCGGCGCCGGACGATCGCGCCGGTGAGATCGTCGGGGCCGGTGGTGTGGACGGTGGTGCCGTACAGGCACATCAGGCAGTGGCCCATGATGCGCTGGGCGATGTGGGAGGCCGGCAAAGACGCCACGGTCCGCTCCGGCCGGCACGCCGCGCGGGGCCAGTGACGGGTCCAGGCGGTGATGCCGTCGGTGAGCGCCCGGTCGGTCACCACCACCCCGCGGGGCGTGCCAGTGGTGCCGGAGGTGAACACCACGGCGGCCGCCCTACTGCTGCGGGCGTCCGCCCAGCGGTCTGCGCCATGTGGCAGCAGGCGGCCCGCAACCGGGCCCGCTCCTCCTGTCCGACCGGGCCGTTCAGCGCGGCGGACAGGCAGGCGTCGGCCTGCGCGTACGCGTCCTGGGCGCCGCCGAGCCGGTTGGGCGGGCCGGCCGCGTGCCGGGGCCGCACGGCAGGGGCGTGGCGGGCGAAGGCGTCCAGGGCGCGCTGCCCGGTGGCCTCGGCGACGGTCGCGATCGTCGCGGCCATCAGCCCGTACAGCGGGAACCGGTACAGCGGTCCGTCGACGAGCGCGGGCCCGGTGAGCAGGATCCTGTGCCCGGCGGGCACCGTGGTGTCGCAGCTGACGGAGCAGGAGGCGCTGCCGCGCAGCCCCAGCGCGCCCCAGTCCTCGTGGACTGTCACCTCATGACGGGGGAGCAGGAACCAGACCGGGCTCGAGCTGTCCGGGGTGCGGGCGGCGAGCGCGAGGAGCGACGCGTGCTCCGCGCCGGTCACCAGCGGCCACCGGCCTGACAAACGCAGCACGCCCGAGCTCTCGTGGATTGTCCCGGCAGGCATGGACGATTCGGCGATCACCGGCCACACTCCGCTGTCGGCGCGGAGGACGGTCCAGGCGGTGGGCTCGTCTAGGCGGGACAGGCACGCCCCGGCCGGGGCGTGCCGCGGCGGCCCGTCCGGCGGACGGGTCCGCGTACGCCACCTCCCTCACCGCATCACAGGATGTGCGGGACCGCCGACTGCGATCCGCCGTACGCGGCAGGCAGCGCGAGCGCGGGAACATTGCTGTCGGACAGGTGCTGCCACACGTCCGGGTGAAGGGTGCCTTGTTGTTCGCCATGTTCGCGGTGCTCGCGGACTGCCGCGCACAGCGCCGCGACGTCCACGCGCCCAGTGGGGGAGAGGAGAGGGGTCATTGGCCACGGTCCCATCGCTCGAAGAAGGACAAGGGAATGGAGAGAAGTCGGGTCAGGGCGTGGGGGGGTGTGGAGGTCGCGTACGGGGCTGGTGAGGGCGGTGATCCGGGCGATCCCGGCCGGTCCGCCGCCGAGATGCCCGTCGACGACCACTCCGACCGGGCCCGCCGCCGCCCGCGCCGCGGCGAGCGCGTCCAGGACCGGACCCGGCGCAGGGCTGCCGCCCAGCCCGGGGCCGATCAGCCACACCACCCGCCCTCGTGCCCCCGACCGGGCCCGCCCCGCCAGCAACCGCTCGGTGACCTCCACCAGCAGACGGACATCCCCTTCGGCCAGTTCCGGGCCCGACACGGTCAGCAGGTGCATCTCCAGAGCGGCCGCGCCAGCCGCCGGGCCCGCCGGGGCGAGGACCCGGACACCGTGTGCCCCGGCCCGCAGAGCCCCAGCCCCGCCGCGTACGGCGGCGCGCCGTAGGCCGAGGATCCGCCGACCGGACGACACCCGCTGGGCCCCCGGCGGCCCGCCGCCTGGTCGCCGCCCGGGACGCCGTCCTCGCCAACGCCGCCGGAGCTCTCGCCGCCCGCACCCCCGACACCGACCCCCGCGACGCGTTCGCCAACGGCCTGGAATCCGCCCGCGACGCCATCGACACCGGAACCGCAGCCAAGCCGCTGGACCGGTGGATGAAGCTTGCGCAGCCTCTCGCCAGCCACCCAGCCCGAACACCCCGTCACCGCGCCGACCCGTCGTTCAACTGAGGCCCCTGCCAAACCCACCCGCGCACCGATGCCCATCGGTCGTCGAATCCGCTGCGCGTAATCCCGCATGAAACGGGCGAAGTCCTGCCCCCGCCCCCCCGACCCGCTCCGGCAACCGGGTCGCCCCCGAACTGGTGTCGATCGAACCCCAGAAATTGCGAAATCCGCCCAATATTAATGAACCAGACAGAATCTCGTTGAGGCAATGGGGCCCCTGTTCGATGAGGTAGGGGCATCCCACTCGGTTGCATTGCCTCGCAAGAGGCAGAGGTACACCTGGGGGAACTGTCGCAGCTGTCGTCCTCGGCCTTGCGGCGGCTGGGCGCGGTGGCTCCTTCCTGGGCCGCAGGCGTTGGTGGACGTGCGCGTCCCGGCACTGGTAGGACAGCAGATAGAGATCCTTCGGAGCGGGTACGGGGCAGTAGGAAAGGGCAGTCATGCGGAGTGTCGCGGATGAAGGAGGCAGCCAGGCCAGCGCAACCACAGGCCGTGACCCCGTGGGCGCTCTCGCCTCCGCCCGATTGTTGTCTCCCGCAGAGAAGGCGCTCCTGGACTGGCTGGGAGCACACCTCGCGCTGCTCGACCTGCTGGATCACCACGGCGTTGCCGAATGGGAGCACCGGTCGGTGTACGAGCTTGTGGCCAGGCAGGGGCGCTGGTTCACCCCCGCCGCCCTTCCGGCACAGATCCAGCCCCTGCCAGAGAGGCAGTGCTTCGCCAACGCGGCGGCAACCGAGAGGGAGCACCCGCACCTGCACCTGGCCTACACCGAGGGCTTCGCCTTGGCGGCCGACTGCCCCGTACCCACGGCACACGCCTGGTGCACGGACGCATCTGGCCACGTGGTCGATCCGACCTGGTCGGAACTCGGAGGCAGCGCATACCTGGGAATCGTCCTACCCTCAACCCTGCGGCCGCGCCCACCCCATCACAGGGGCGTCCTGGAAGCACACGACTCCTTGTTCCCACTGCTGCGCGACGGGCTGGACACCGAATCCCGCTGACCTCAGCCGCCTGGAGTACTAGCGCACCACGCGGGCATGCTCTCCCCCGCTGCCGCCTGGATCGCCCACGACCACGGCAACCGCCCCCTCCCTCCAGCAGTTCTGTGACGACGCCCGCCTGGGCCGAGCCCGTCCGCGCCACCGACGCCCACCTGCACCGGCACTACCCTGACCACCCTCTGGTCAGGGACTTCACCGACGAAGTCCGCGCCATCGTCGTCTGAGGGTCGCCGCCCGCTGTGCCCACCGCACCGCATGCCCGCAACGGAAGCCCCAGGGGGTTGACCGCTGCCGGATCCGGGGAATGAAGGGCCATGGCTCCAACAGAAGAACGGGCCGACGAGAATGCGTCCGCTCGGATTTCGCACGCGCAGTACGGGGCATCGCGTACGGACGCGGCGTTGTGGGCGGGTGTCTCCGTTCTGATCACGGACACCTCCGGCCGGATCCTTGTGCAGTCCGTCGACTACCGGGACGTCAAGCTCCTGCCCGGCGGGGCCGTCGACCCCGGCGAGCCGCCTTCCCGCGCGGCCGAGCGGGAGCTCCGGGAGGAACTCGGGATCGGCCAGCCGGTGACCCGGGGGCTCGCCGTCGACTGGGTGCCGTCCACCACCCCCGGCTTCCACCCGGACACCCGGTTCCCCGGCGAGATCCTCCACGTCTACGACGGCGGTACCTGGAACGCCGGCCGCATCGCGGCGATCCGTGTCCCCGACCGCGAGATCACCGCCGTCCACTGGATGGAACCCGCCGATCTGAAAAGCCACATGGAACCGGGCGATGCACGCCGGGCCCTGTCCGCCCTTCGCGCCCGGATCGACGGAACGGGCACCGCCCTGCTGGAAGACGGCACGCCGACCGTGCCCGGTGTCCTGGACCGGCTGGAAGTCCTCCGTACCGTCCGTAAGCCCCAGCGCTGGCCATGGAGAGACGGACCGGTGCCACCCGGGCTGCCCCTGACGCAGTGCTGGGGCTGGCTCTTCGCCCCGGACGGCCGCGCACTCGTCCTCATCGGCCGCGACACCGGATCCGCCTGCCTGCCCGGCGGAACCCTGGAGCCCAGCGACGACGGCGACCCGGCAGCGGCGCTCCGCAGGGAAGCCCTTGAGGAGGCCCAGGTGGAGACCGGCGAGCTGATCTTCCTCGGCCACATCTACGACGACGGTGTCCCGACCGCAGGTCCCCGGGCCCGGACTCGGATGGCGGGACGGATCACGTCCTTCGGCCCCGAGCGCCGCGACCCTGTCTCCGGTCATGCCTACGCCCGTCTCTTGGCCACACCCGAGCAGATCCGGGAGCTCTTCGACTGGGGCCCGGAAGGCGACCGTCAGCTCGACGCCGTTCACCGCGCCCGTGAACGGCTCCAACTGCCCACGGCAGCCCGGCAACCTGTCACGGAGCTACCGCCGGAGGGCGGCCGACTGTAGCCGGCTCCCCGCAGAGGAAGGGAGGGCATCGGTATGGGATCAGGACACCACGCTCAGGTGGGTCGGCCAGCCGTAGCCCTTCCGGTCGAAGAGCCGGAACATCTTCTTGATGTCTTCAGGGTGCAGCTTCACGCACCCCCAGGACTTGTAGTCGCCGTCGCCGTCCCAGCGGCGGTTCGTCCCCCTGGGGCCCTGGGTTCCGTCGCGGTTCATCTCGGAGTGGATGAACATCTCCTTGCGCGTCGTGGTACCCGCCGAGCAGGGCATGTCCTGGAGGTAGATGGCATAGCCCTTGATCAACTGCCCGTTGTAGGTCCGGTCCTTGAGCCTGATCTTCCACTTGCCGTTCGGGAGCCAACCGCGTTCGCGCGTGCAGTCGTTGGTGCTCCCCAGCCCCGAACCGGCCCGGTATTCGGCCCACAGCGCTGAGCCTTTGTAGACCCGCAGCCGTGAGTCGGAGGGGTTCTGCGGGTTCTTGTCGAAGACCAGGCGGGTGGCCCCGGACGCCTGCTGCGGCGCCGCGGCGGGGCTCTGGGCGGCGGCGGCCGGCGCCAGGGCGAGAGTGGCCGCGACGAGCCCGGCGATGACGGCACCGCGCGGGTGACGACTGGTGGTGTTCATGGGACTTCCTCATTTCTCGCGCGGCCCGGAGCTCCCGGGTTGCGCGTGTGTCCATCGGTGGTCGTGTATGCGGAATCCGCGGCAGGGGGCGTCCCGTGCCGGTGCAGCGCCCGGGGCGGGCTGCGGGTCGGCCCGCCCCGGGAGCGCGGTCAGGCGATGGCGAGACGCGCCTGGGCCGACTTCGTTCCCTTGAACTTGTAGGAGAAGTTCGTGCGGACGCCGGAGCCGCACGCGTCCGGGTCCTCGTAGCGGCCGTTGCCCGCATTGATGCGGACCTTGGCGCACTTGCCGTCCATGCCGGTGTCGTGGACCCAGCCGGAGACCGTGACGTTGTTGCCCGAGCAGCTCAGGGACCAGTGGGCGGAGGCGCCGTCGATCACGGGAGACGCGGAGGAAGGGCAGGTGGCGGCGTGCGCCGGACCGGCGCTGCCGGCGGTGAGTCCGGAGGCGAGGACGACGGCCGACAGGACGGAGACGATGGTCGTACGGGCGCGGGACATGATGGCCCCTTTCGGGCAGGGTGCTGATGGAGGATCGCAGGCCGGGACAGAAGTCCGGACCGGTGCCCGCCGACGGGCGGGAGGTCCGGGAGTGCCGGTCGCTGACATCAGAATGCCCAGGTGAAGGGGTGGATGAAGAGGTTTGCGGCTCCTTGCCCAGGCACATGGATGCACCCTGCATGGCGGGGCTCTGGCCTGTGGCTATGCCCTGATGCACAAGGGGTCCCCGTCCGTTGGCATACCCGGCGGACCGTCCCGTGCGACACGGCGTTCCCTCTACGCGGGTGCGGAGGGCAGTGGACTGCCGCTTTGCTGATAGGCCGGTGCCCTGACCGGAGGGCGCTGATTCCTCAGGAGAGCGAGCCAGGTGTCCACGCCCACCAGGCCGGTGACGGGCAGGCGCTGGGAGCGCTGGAAGTGCTTCACGTCCTCGACCGTCGCCGCGGTGAACCGCCCCGACACCGGTGTACCCCCCTGACCGGTGTTGTGCAGGAGCTCCTGTGCAGCCCGGACCTCGAACGGTTTGGACCCTGGCCCGACCACTTTCACCAGCTCCGGCCAGGTCTGATCGCCCACTTTGCCGTCAGGCGGGAGATCCCGGCTGCGCTGGAAGTCCATGACCGCCTCCTGGGTGCCCCGCCCGAAGAAACCGTCGACCCGCACGTCGTAGCCGTGCGCGTTCAGCAGATGCTGCAGGGCCCGGCCCGCGGTGAACTGATCCTGCCCACCGATCCGCATCAGCGGCCACTGGGACGACGCCCCGGTCGCCGAAGCGGCGGGCCCCGCACCGCCGCTGACCACGGTGGTGCGGTCCCGGTCCGTGAGCTGTCCCTGGAGAGCCATTCCGGCAGCGAAGGACACCACCACCGCCATCACCACCAAGACGGGACGTAACCGCAGCCAACGGGACCTGCCGCTCGCACGGCGGTTGCCGAGAGGATCCGCCGAATCGGCGCACTGCACTGGGCTGGTGCCGTTGACGGCCTGATGACGGGTGTTCTCCCGCAGCGCGCCCCGGCACAGCTCCCGCGCCCGATCGAGCTCGCCCCCCGGCGCGCGCAACTGCGTGTGCAGCGTTTCCACCACCCGCACAGGTGCGACTGCGGGATGGTTCGGGTTCAAGTAGCGCGACAGCGTCGTCTGATCGACGCCCAACCGGGCAGCCAGCGCCTGCTGTGTCGGACGGACACGACCGGGCGGCTCCCCTGCGGCCTCCCACCAGCGGCGCAGCATCCGTGCGAGCTGTACCCCCGCACTCCGCTCGCGTTCTCCATCGCCAGGATCTTGGCCCATGCGCGTACCTCCCTGTCGCCAATCGGAAACTCCAGACCCCGCAAGCCCCCCGCATACGTGGCATAACAGCAGGTCAAGACGGCGCATAAACGCGGCCGTTGATGCACGGGCCTCGGAGGCGCCGATCGTAGTGATCCTGACCGCCCGCTTCCGCGCAACGTGTCGGCGGTCGCCCCGGTGCCTGGCCCCGCCCCGGAATCCCGTGACCTGCCGCCGCGCTCGTGCTCCGGCCCAGGGTGAGGCGATACGGGGCCGGGGCCTGGGCGTCACAGTTCACCCGGACGAGTGCAGCATGCGGCGATGCAGAAGAGGATGCCCGCGGTCTCCGAGACCGGACGAGGCCAGAAGGTGACCAAGGGACCGGGCCCGGCATCACCTGTAGCGCCCGCAACAGGCATCAACTCGGTTCGCCATAAGGACGGTTGAGGACGCTTATTCTGTGCGACACTCGTCCTATGGAGCGAGAGAGGATCTCACCCACGTCCCGGACGTGGCTGCCTCAGCTTCTTGCTGCCTGCTCGGGACTGACCCTGGTTGCGTTGAACGGGTGGGTCGCCTCGGCTTCCGCAGCTGTTCCGATGCTCACGCGTGGATTCCCCTCGCCGAATCGCCCCGAATCTATCTGCCGAGTGGGCAGACCTGGTCTTCTGGCCCTCAGACCGTGATGGCGTCCCTCCCCGCCTTCACTTGGTGGAGCGGGCCTTCGTGCGTGGGAGCGCCTTGAGGAGCAGGGGCCCCTCCACCTCTTCATGGGTGTGAGGACAGGATGGCCATGGCCTTCCGAAGCAACAGCAGCCGACCGACGCAGGACGCGCCGCCGTCTGGGGGCAGTTACGCCGCTGAGGCTCCAACGACACACAACGGCGGACAGGCGTCCCAGACCGACCGATCGGCAACGAATCAGAAGGTTGCAGGAAACGCCGCCCGTGAAGGGATTGGGGGCGTAGCCAAGGGCATCGGCGTCGGGATGGGCATGTGGGTATGGAGCCAAGCCAAGCGCTGGTTCGGTATCGACGAGGGATAGGACCGGGTCAAGGGCGGGCGGCCGATTCAGTCGGCCGCCCGAGCCCGCCGCCCCGGGTGTGCGGTCAGCCGAGCCGGGGGGGGGCCTGATGATCCCTGGCCCCCACCGGGCGCGCGCCCGGTCCGCGACCGTCTCCAGCACCCGGGCGTTCTCTGCCGCCCGGTCGAACGTCATCTGTACTGCAGCCCGCCCGGCCGGGCGCAGGTCCGCCGCACGCAGATGGACACCACGGACCCGGGCGCGCTGCAGACCGAGGGCGTCGTAGAGCGCGGACGCGGCGTGGGCCAGCGTGGGGGCGTGCGCGGTCGGCTCTCCGAGGCCACGGCCGCGGGAGGTCGCGCTCCCGTCGGCGTGCCAGACGGTCAGCTCCACCCGTCCGGCGGCCTGCCCGTCGGCACGCAGCTGCCAGGCGACCTGCTCGACGAGAGCGCGCACGGCCCGCCGGTGACAAAAGGGTTCAACTCATCCCGGGGAAAGTCCCAGCGGGCGGAGCGGGAGCGGGGGGCAGCCACCGGGCGAGACCGGCCGGTCATCGCGGCCTCGGGCCCGGTCGTGGATCAGCCGACCCTGAGCCGCGCCGAGGATCCGCTGCAGGGTGCCGAGCGGCACGTCGGCGACTGCGCCGATGGTGTGGAGCCCGTACCGGGACAGCGCCCGGGCAGTGGCCGGACCCGCACCGTGCAGATCCTGGACAGCGCGAGGTCGGAGGAATGAGGCCTCCTCGGCAGGTGAGGAGAGGTCGACGATCCGCCCCGGCGAAGCGGCGGCGCACGCCATGGCTGCCACCGCCCGGTTGCCCGCCGACCCGATAGAGGAGGCGGTCCCGCACAGGGCGAGCGCGCGGAGCTGGATGATCTGGGCCAGCCGATACGGGCCCGTGTCGAAGAACCGCAGAGCGCCCGTCACGTCCACGTCGGCTTCGGCGGGCGGCATGGCCTGCACCTGCGGAGTGACCTTGAGCAGGAGCCCAGTGAGCTGTTCGAACAGCTCCTCCGTTTCCACCGGGCCGTGGAAACGGACACGGAGAACGCTCTGCCGGTCAGCCACCGCCACCCACCGCGTACACGCCCCCCACTTCAGCGCGGGCGACCGCGCGCAGCCGCACCCGATCCGCGGTCGCCGTGTCGGCGGGGTGGCTCGCCCAGTAGGGATGCCAGTGGAGTTGGACGGACAACCGAAGCAGGGCACGGCGGCGAACTTGGCGTACGCGGCGTGCCAGGCGGCCTGGAGACGACCCTGCTGGAGGCCGCCCAGCTGTCCGCGGTGCTCGGCGGGCGGCTGCCGAACTCGGCGGAGTGGGAGTGGATGGCCTCCCGGGGCGGATATCGCCGCTTCCCCTGGGGCGATGCCGAACCCGCACCGGGGACCGCGAACCTCCGCAGCTTCGGTCCCGGCCGGGCCACCGCGGTCACCACGCACCCGGCCGGCCGCACCCCCGAAGGGCTGTGGGACGTGGGCGGCAACGTGTGGGAGTGGACGACCGCTCCGTGGCGCCGCGACCGCATCGCCCTGCTGCGCGGCGGCTCCTACCACTCCCTGGTCCAGTACGCCTCCTGCGCCCACGCCAACGACGTCCCCGGACACCTCGCCTCGCCACCACACCCTCCCCAGCGTGCCTGACCCCGCCTTCACCCTCCTCGACGTCCCCTTCCAGATCGGCACCGGCCAACTGCGGCCCACAACCCTGCTGCGAACCCGCGCCCACCGCCTCGACCTCACCCGGGCCGCACTGATCATCACCCCTTCCAAAGACCTCTCCCTGCCAGGACTGCGCGCCGCCGTCCTCGTCACCCGCAGCCCCGCCCTGACCCGGCACCTCGGCGGCGACCGGTTTGAACGGATGGCACTCACCACCAGCCCGCTCGCCGAGGCCGTCATGATCTTCTACATCTCCCTCCTGAACGTTCTGGAAGCCCCGCGCGCCCGCACGGACGAACTCGTCCACGCGCTCCACACCCGGATGCGCCGGGCCGGCCTTCCCCCGCCGCCCGGCCCGGACGCCTACGAACGAATCCGCCACCACCTCAACGCCCTTCGCGCCCGCATCCGCCGCAACACCCGAACCATCGCAGCACCCGGCTAACCCCTACGGTGGCCCGGAGGAACCCGGCCACCCCGCGGCTATTCGGGTTTCGCCGAACTGGCCACTCCACGCGCCGACTTCCTCGCCTGGGTCGCCCGCTGCGCGAGCCAGGGCCTGGTCCTCAACCCCACCGTCGTCCATGGCGGCACCACCACCGCATGGAACACCCTTCACCCGGGGCAGCAGCTGCTACCGATCGTGTCCGGCCGTAGAGCACCACATCCATCTCTATACGGTAAGGCACCTTGCGGTATTTCTGTAAGGCGCCTTACCCTATGGAGATGGGAGAGAAGAACCTGGCGGAGACCGCCGCCTCAGTGACGGTTCCCTTGAACGTCCCACCCCGGTACAGGGAGTTGGTAGAGGAGTCGGGGCCGCCGGTGGGTGTGGAGGAAGCACGGGTCCGCTGGGGTCAGCTGGTGGCCGCGGCCGAGGCCGGGGCGGTCACCCTGATCACTGCCGACACGGCCGCCCGCCGCGGGTACCCGACCTGGGCCGCCATCGCGCCCCTGGATCGTGTGGCCGACCCCGGCCGGTACCCGATGTGGCCGCTCCAATCCGCCCGCTCCAAGTTCATGGGGGTGATTGAAGCCGCGACACAGCTCACCGGCGGGCAACCGCAGATCCTCACCCGACACCGCCGTCCGGTCGTCGCCGTCGTCGCCGCGATTACCCTGGTCAACCAGCCGCCCGCCGGGGAACGGATCGACCCCGACACCCTGCTCCGGGAGGGCGGAAGCATCACCCTCGAGTACGACCACGGCCACCCCGGCTCCACGGGCCCCGACGGCGATGTGGACCACGAGCCCGCCCCACCCGCGTACATTGCCGTCGCCAAGACTCCGGAGGGGCAGGAGATCGGCCAGGGAGTGGGCGACAGCATTCCCGACGCCCTGCTGAGGCTCTGGCGCCCGCCCTCCCACCTGTACTCGAAGGAACCACCGTTCCCGAACGTCGGCTGGAGTGCCCCAGCCGACGAGCCCTGGGAATCCACCCCCCGGTTCTGACCCCTCGCCAGTGACCACCACCTCCAAGAAGCTCACCGACTACGATCGCGCCAATTCGAGCGGGCCCTGCGCTGGGCCCGCCCCCTGGCCGCTGAGGCTGATGACGCACTCCCGGCACACGAAACCGGACAGTATGCACCGATAGTTCAAGCCCTCCCGGGGATAGCTAAACTGAGCAGCTTCCTCGCGCCGGGCGACGGCTGCCGCTGCACTCAGCTTCGGGCGAACGCTGGGCGCTGGGCCGGATTCTGCCGGAAAGCGGTTCTGAGCGTTCTGGCCGCAGGGCAGGATCCGTCTCTACCGATGCTCTCACCGGGTCCCAGGGGTTGTCCGGGCCAAGCGCACGACGAACAATGACGGTTTTCAGCGAACCGCGTCATCAGCCTTCATCGGATCTGATTGAATCGGCGTCGTCGTCGCGCCGTGGCACGTCCGGGTTGGGTTGATCTGCAGCGTGCGGTGCATGCCGTCATTGTTTCGAATCACGGCAGGAATGGCTGCGATAACGCCGGGGCGCTGATTGGCCAGTACCGGGGCGGGAGCGGTCATGACACTCCACGGCGCCCCATCGGTGCGGGACGCGCAGCAGGGGCCCTTGGGTGAGCGAGATCGATCCGTACGACGTGCTGGAGCGGCAGATGATCAAGGTGAAGAACCGGTTGAGTATAAAGCTCGGCGGCGCGTCGGTGCCGGTGGTCAAGGACGACGGTGTTTGCCGGCATTTGTCGTTTCGGTTCCTGAAGGCGTCACGGCAGCGGTACGAGGTTGTCAACGAGGGGCTCGGCCCCGTCAACTGGGCAGGAAAGCTGATGTACGGGCCCGGTAGTGCGGTCCGGGAGTACGACGCCGACCGGACTCTGGCCTGCGTCCGACGGGCGGCGGGCGATGCGGTCGAGGACGCCGTCCTGGTGTCGGTCGGCTGAGATGGCGACGACGCATTTGCGGGCCTGCGACGTTCCCGAGGTTCGCCAGGACCTGCTTCGGTGGGCCACCGACAACGCCTCACGCGCCCAACGCGGGTTGGACCCGGTGCAGGTCAACGGCTTCACCGATCCTTTCCTGATGCAGTCGGCTGTACGAGGTGCGGAACAGTTCTTCGTCAACGACCGCATGACGTGGCTGGCGCGTACGACGGGCGAAGAGTTGCCGGTGTGTGCGTTCGACGCGGCCGACCTGCCTGACCCGATCGGTTTCCTGCTGTGGTCTGACGACCCGAGCGCACACAGCAAGACCCTTGGCCGGCCGCGGGCCGTGCTGTGGTGTCGGGCCGGGCTTGCGCTGCGCGTCCTGGTCTTGGACGACGCGGGGCCGTACCGGCGGACCCTGGAGGAGTTCGGCAGCCGGGCCGATCCAACCTGGGCCAGTCAGGTTCGTGACACGCTCGCCGGTGACCTTGCCATCGGCTTCGGTGCGACGATCCCGCTGAACACCGAGACCGAGTGGGACGAGGTGAAGCGCACCTGGGCCGTCGACACGTACGGTCGTCCGGCGAAGGACCGGTACAGCGTTGGCGCCGAGCGGCTCAACGACCGCACCGAGGACCAGCTCCGAATCATCCGTACTCTGCTGGGCACCCTTCTACTGATCCGTCAGCCCGCTGACTCACGCCGTGCGCTGTGGCAGGCCGAACAGGTACGGCCGGACGCCGCTGGCCGCAAACGTCTACGCCGCGGCGGTGCCGCGCGCCCCGACGCCCCAGTTCGCTACATCACGCTCCGCCAGTCCATCCGGCCCGCCTCCGACGACGACCAAGGTGCCCGCGACACCGCTGGCCGCATCTATCGGCACCAGTGGTTCGTACGGCCGCACCGCCGCACCTACCCTGACCGGGACGACCCGACGGGCTACTCCCGCAAGTGGGTCGGCCCCTACCTCGTCACTCCCGAAGGATGTGAGGACGCCCCAATCCTGGGCAGAGAACGTGTCGTCAACGTCCTACGCCGCTGACGACACGCACCACGGGCCCCGGTTCAGGCTGGGGGTGGTGGGCCGGCTACCAGCAAGTGGCGATCGTCCAAGTTCAGATCCAGGTCGCGTCGACGCTTGAGCCGGTGGGAAAGTGTAGGCCGGTTGGTCTTCTTCTCGAAGGCTGTCAGCTCCTCCCTGTCCACACCACACCACGCCCCGAACCGCTCAGCCTTCGCATCACCCGCGAGGAACTCGAACAGGCCTACCTGCACCAACGCCTCAGCATCCCCGACATCGCCGACCAGTTCGGTCTCGACAGGCACCGCCTCAACCTCCTGGCCAAGAAGTGGGGCATCGAGATCCGCCCGAGCAGCGCCACCAGCAACCCGTTCGCGCTCCTGCCGGACGCGCCGGCCCTGTCCGAGTCGATGGCGGCCATCAGCAACGTCCGCAACTGCGTCGAACACCTCAGGCACCTGGTCCGACTGCCCGGCCAACGGAACCTCTGCGCGGCCGCCAGAAGCCTCGGAACGCTGCCGACGACGCTCACGCACCAACTGAATGCCCTGGAGAAGGCCGCAGGCGTGCAGCTGATCGAACGGACCAGCCCCCTCACGGCCACTCCTGCGGGCACCGCTCTCATCAACGAAGCAGAGCACCTGCTCAGCCTCCTGGACGCGGTGGAATCCTCGGTCACCTGAGTGGCGGCCCGGCCTACGGCTGGGGTGGTCGCAAGGCGCCGGCGATGACGGTGGTCACCATCTTGCGGACGGCGGCGATTTGCGGCGGGGCGCTTGTCCGGTCGGCGAACAGCAGGTGCCCGGCCCCGACGAGGGTGGGGGCGAGTGTGTCGATGTCGGCGTCACCGGCCAGGCGCCCCGACTCCCGCTCGGCAGTGAGATAGGCGGCGATCATGGCGGTGCCTTGCATGGCCAGCGGGATGCCGGTCAGACCGGCCTCGCGCAGCCGGGCGCGGAGGCCGTCGCGGAAGGTGATGAGCGCGACGATTGCCACCGTGACCGGCCCGAACAGGTCCTGCAGGGCGTCAGCGAGGTTGTCCACCACGCTCCCGGTGCCGGCGGCGGCACGCAGAGTCGTGGTTCGGTCCTCGATGCCGCGGACGCGATCGAGGACCAGTTCCGCCAGGAAAGCGTCGAAGTCGGTGAAGTGCCGGTGCAGCACACCCTTGGCGCAGTTCGCCTCCTCCGTGACCGCCCGGCTGGTCAACGCGTCGGGCCCGTCCCGGAGCAGGACGCGCTCGGCGGCCTCGAACAACTGGCCGCGCACGTTGTGGATGTGCACCCCTGACGGCATTTTCTCCCTTTCCGCACCGCCCCGCCTTAACAAGTGGGCAACCGCCCATTAGTGTGGGCGCATGCCCACTTTATCGCAGGGACAGCCGGACACGTCCGGGCCCGAGCCCCACCGCCACCGGCAGACGGCCGAGTCGTTCGGCGTCGATGCCGAACGCTACGACCGCGCCCGACCGCCGTATCCCCAGGCCCTGGTGGATCGGATCGTCGCGGCAAGCCCGGGTCGGCACGTCCTCGACGTCGGAGCCGGGACCGGTATCGAGGCCCGGCAATTCGAGGCGGCCGGCTGCACGGTGCTCGGTGTCGAGCCCGACGAGCGGATAGCCGCCTTTGCGCGACGCAGCGGTGTCGAGGTCGAGGTCGCCAGGTTCGAGGACTGGCAGCCGGCCGGGCGGCAGTTCGACGCGGTCATCGCCGGCACCGCCTGGCACTGGGTGGACCCCGCCGTCGGCGCGGCCAAGGCGGCCCAGGTGCTCCGGCCCGGCGGCCGACTCGCTCCCTTCCACCACGTCCCCCAGCTCCCGGCCGAGGTGATCGACGCCCTCGCCGAAGCACTCCGACGGGTCGCCCCCGATTCCCCGTTCAACCCCGGCCTGCTGAGAGGATCAGCCGTGGACGCATACCAGCCACTGTTCGCGAAAATCGCCGACGGGATCCGGCAGACCGGCACCTTCAGCGAGCCGGAACAGTGGCGCTTCACCTGGGAGCGCACCTACTCCCGAGAGGAGTGGCTCGACCAGCTCCCCACCTTCGGCGGCCTCACCCAACTCCCCGCAGACAAAATGGCCGAGGTCCTGGACAGCGCCGGGACCGCGATCGACAAGCTCGGCGGCCACGCCACCACGCCCTACACATCCGTCGCGATCACCTCGACCCGCTCCAACACGGCCTGACCGCCGCAAACGTCGGGCGTCGCCGGTCACGAGCAGACTCATGCGCTCGGCGACGCCCTCAAGGAGGCGGGGCAGGTCCTCCGGCTCCTTGCACCAGACCTCAGTCCAACGGTCCGTCCCGGCGGGCCACACGATTGCTAAAGATCAGCCACCGGCCCGCTGCTAACACAACATGGAATCCGAAGTCTCAGCAGGACTCACTGCTAACGGAGCGGCTCAACCTACACCCTTGTAGGTTCCGAAACTCGACGGGCAATGACCACACCCGATGCGCACTCAGTGCGCACATCCGTGCCGCCCCCACGTGGGAGCTCGCGGGGGCGGCACGGATGTGCGGGCGCAGCCGACTGGACGAGGGCGCGGAACCTGCACTCCTCGCATCCATCCCTTCTCCGAGACAGGATCCCTGTGCTGTGCCCCCGCTGTCTTCTCCGTACCCCCTGTCGGTCCTCGGGGTGTTGGCGCACCTGGGCAGCGAGTCGCTGCTCGCCGGCGGCGTTCTCGGCACCCGATGCCCGGGCGCCGCTGGATGAGGTGATCGGCTGACTGATGGCCGAGATTCGGCGTTCCCGCGGCGCATCCGCGGCCGCTGCGGCGTCACCCTGCCGTTGGAGACGGTTCACCGCAGCCTGCGCCCACGCGGCGGCAGCCTCAGCGGCGCCGACCGAGACCTTGCGGAAAATCTCGTTGACGGCGTCAGCCCGATCCGGGGTGGACGTGCTCGCCTTCGTGTCCTCTGGGTCCGTGGCGGCGTCGGCTGGCTCGTTCGGCACGGCTTCGGCGAAGGCTCGCTGCAACGCATCAAGGTCGATTCCGAGGGGAGCGACCAGGTCCTGGGCCGTGCCACCCGGCGGTACGAGTTGGGGGCCCAGACTGGTAGGCCCCGGTGATCGGGTGAGCGCCAACGTCTCCTCGAACGGTTCACGCAGCAGCACTGACCGAGCGCGCCCTGTCGGTATGGGCCGGTGTCCGGCAGGGTGGACGCGTCCGTCAAGACGATCAACGGGAGGGAACGCAACGATGGCGTATGAGGACCGGACCTACCACGGCATCCATGGTGTTGGCGGTGATGAGAACGAGAACGAGTGGCGGCCCGCCCGGCTCCTGGTCGAGAAGCCCGAGGACGGCCCCACCCAGCGCCAGAACGTCACCGTGCTGCGCGAGCTCAAGGCGAAGGACGAGGACGAACTGGGCGGCTACGGCTGGGGCTACAACGGCGGCGGCACCAGCCGCACCGCCGCCGCGGTCCTGGCCGACGCCCTCGACCTCGGCACCCCGGAGAAGGCCGGGCTGTCCATGAGCGAGTGGCCGCAGGATGACACCCTGGTGGCGCTGCGCGAGGACTTCTGCATCGACTTCCTCTCGCAGTTCTGCGACGAATGGCGTCTCGGCCGTGCCGCCGTCCTGCGCTGGGCCCGCGGCTGGTACCTCCAGCGCGGCGTCACCGACCTGCCCGAGGCCTTGCACAGCCTGCCGCCACTCGTGGACATCGAGGTTTGACGTGGGACGGACCACAGCGAAGAAGACGAAGGCCAGGCGCACCGTCCCGCTGTCCGCCGACCGGATCCGCGCCGGCTGGCCCGGGCCCGCAGGCACCCTTATCCGCCGCGCACGGGCCCAAGACACCGAGGCCGCTGACACGATGCTGCAAGCCGCCGGAGTACGGCTCATCCCGGCCCTGCGCTCCGCGATCGAGGACGGCACGGAGGGCGCCGCCCTGCTCGACGGTCTGGACGGCACCCGCAAGACTTTCCAGAAGAGCTTCGCGCACCACACGGCCGGGCACACCGGAGCCGAGTCGATGAGCGGCACCAGCCTCACCCTGGTCGCCGCCGACCCGCAGAACCAGCCGGTCGGCGTCCTGTCCATCACCGCCCCGGCCACCGTCATCGGCAACGCGATGGACGCCGGATACCCCAGAGATAAGGCCCTGGCCCTAAGCGTGTTCATCGCCAAGATCCACGGCCTGGCCGTCGCCGAGGAGGCCCGGGGCCAGGGAATCGCCGGCGTGCTGATGAAGCGGGCCTGGCAGGTCTACCACCAGCTCGACTACTTCCTGCTGTACGGCTCGTACGAGACCCACCGTGACCTGGGCGCCTTCTACACCCAGTGCGGCTACACCGTCCTCGCCCCCGGCGAGGCCGTCTCCCTCGACCGCATCGCCTTGCCCTTCAGCGTCGGCGTAGAAGACACCGAGTGCCTCTTCACGCGCTGGCGCCCCCGCCGCTGACCCAGTAGCGCAGTACAGCGGAGGACCCCGGCGCCGCGATCACTGGAGCCCTCCGCTCGTAACAGCCCCCTGAGCTGGGGCGTGGGGGCGGCAAGCCACCGCGCACGGCCTGTCCATGATCGGCGGCGGCCACTCTCGACGAGCCCCCCTGCATTCGCATGCATGTTCGATAAGTGTTCTACTGAGGTCATGCCGTCGCACGGATTCCCCCGCGATCTCGTCCGTCTCCAGGCCGCCTGGGCTCGCCGACGGTGAAAGACGGCCCTGCCCGGGCACCCCACCCACCCCCCTGACCGGTTCTGGGGCGGTGGTCCGGTCACGACGTCCCACCGCCCACCACCTCCCGGTCGATGTCGGGGACGTGGGGGAGGAGCTGGCGGAGCCGAGCGAGCGTGACAGAGGGGGAGGCGGCGTGGACCGTGGTCATGCCCAGCGCCCGGGCGGGCGCCAGGTTCTCCTCGTTGTCGTCGACGAACACACACTCCACCGGCGGGAGGCCGAGCAGGCACAGGGTGAGCTCGTAGATCGCCGGCTCCGGCTTGCGCATCCCGTGCTGCTCGGACAGGACAACCAGATCGTGGCACTCCTCCAGCCGCCACGGACCGTACGGGTTGTGCGGGGTCAGGCCCATGGAGTTCGACAACACCGCCGTGCGCACCCCGGCCGCCCGGATCGCCGCCGCCGCACCGATCACCCGCTGCTCCGGGCGCAGGGTCGTCAGCGCTCGGCCCATCAGATTGGTGCCGTCGATCTTGAGCCGGGCGCCCATCTCCGCGTTCCACCGCTCCTGGGTGATCTCGCCCCGCTCCAGGCGCGCGTACAGCTCCCGCCCGGCCGGGTCGACCGCGACCGCCTGCCGGTACGCGTCCTCCGGAAGCCCGGTCTCGGTCGCCTGGGGCGCTGTCGCCCTGTTCGGTGATGGCGGCGAGGCGGGGGCGGGAGGGGTTGAGGTGGATGCGGGTGAGGTGGTGGGTCATGTGTCATCGTCCAGGGCGTCGTAGAAGTCCGGCCTGCTGCCGGGGCCATGGTGGGCGGGCCGGGGTGGGGGGAGGGTCCGGGCGCCGGTTGCGGGGTGGTGCGATCACTTCGGCGACACCATCGTGGAGAGCGTGCCCGGCATCGAGCCGGTGTGGATGCAGCGGCCCACAGAAGGTCCGGACATGCGAGTTCGCTGTCCGGGTTGCGGCTTGCGTGAGTTATGCCGCGGCCGTGGGGGCATGATTCAGCGAAGAGTGTCGCGCAGGGCCTCCTCCATGGTTGGGAGTCGGTCCAGCAGGATCAGGGCCGCCTCATGTCGTACCCGCCCGTAGGCTTCCATCGCGGCGTCGACGATGTGCGGCCGTTCCACTGGTACCGACAGCGGAAAGGCCGAGCAGAGCATGGCTGCACAGCCGACACGCAGCGAGGACACGAGATCGTCCGCAGACGCACTCGGGTTGGCGTCCCGGTAGGCCAGGGTGAGATCGGTGTATCCGGTGAGCCAGCTCTCCGCACTGTTGTCCAGCACGCTCTTGGGGTCGCAGCCGAGACGTGCGATCTCCCAGGCGAGGTACCCGGATGCGGGCGGTCGGAAGTCAACGATCGCGGCAACCTCGTTGTCCTTGAACAGGACGTTGGGTCCGGCCATGTCGCCGTGCAGGACCTGGACGGTCAGCCGAGGAAGCGATGCGAGGGCGCGTTCGATGTCCCCCAGGATGGTCTGCCGCTCATGCGCCGCCTGGAGAGCCCACGTCTCGAACTTCCCGAGTCTGGACTTGTGCTGGTACGCATGGATCAGGCGCTCGAAGCGGTGCCGCGAGGCAGCCATGTCACATACCGTGGCGCCGGGTTCCCGCGTGGGTACCGCGGCGGGGTGAGAGGAGAGCCGGCGGTGGAGGCGGCCCATCGCCGTGCCGACAGCTGCCCACCGTGCACCCGCCAGGCCGCCTTCGGCGCTCGCGGTGTGCGGCACGTACGACCACAGGGACATCGGCAGCGGGCCGTGGGCCTCGATGAGTTCGTGCTCGCGTGTGCGGGTTGCCCGCGCGGTCGCGACGCCTCCGTCGGCGCAGTACTCGGACAGTTCGACCGACGTCCGCTCCAGATGCAGGTGTTCCCGGGTGCGGTAGACCTTGGCGAAGTGCCGTCGGCCCGTCTGGTCCACGACGGCGTAGTTGTCCGTCGCGGTGCCTTCCGGGATGCGCGTGATGTCTGCCGGGTGCAGTCCGTACGCGAGCACCAGTGTGGCGGCGACGGCCGTGATCTGCTCCTCCTCCGCGGTGTGGCCGGGTGTGGAAGTCGCGGAGACATGCTTGGGGGCGGATTGGTGAGATGGGGTGGACATGGTCTCCTCGTCGAAGCGAACGGAGTCAGCGGACGGATGACGTGGGGGTGCCAGGTGGTCGGGGCGATCCGGTGGCGGGTGCGGACCGCGGCCGCCAGGTCGCCGACGGACGATGCCGCGTCAGCGCGGCCATTTGGTGGAGCATCACTCGTTCGGGGCGTCGCAGTGCCCAGGCCCCGACCCGGCATCGCCACCGGCTGCCGGCATGCGCCCGGCCGATCAGAGCGACACTGCGGCCCCTGCCGCGTGAACCGGCTGATCGAGGTGATGAACGCGCCAACCGCCATCGGCTCTTCAGGGCGAGGGCGAGGGCGACCAGCCCGGCATCGCACCGGCGAGGCGTAGCGCCGACCGGCGGCGCTACGGCGCCGGGCAGGGGTGCTCGTCGCATAAAGTGCTGGCGCGGGGTGTTCGTGTCGATCACCGTACGGTGATCGTGGATGCCTTCGTTCTCGTCTGCGCAGACAACCCTCGGGCCGCACCACCAGGAGGAACCAGTGTCGTCCCCGCATGTGATCACCCCGGAGGAGCAGCTCGCCGAGGCGAAGAAGCGGATGGATTTCCCGGAAATTGTTGTGATTTGCGGCTCCACTCGTTTCATGGCCGAGATGGCTGAGGCTGATGTGCGGGAGACCATGGCCGGACGGATTGTGGTCAAGCCGGGTTGCGACCTAAAGTCGTCGCACGAGCTCTGGTCCGATCCTGTCGAGGCTGAGGCGCTGAAGGTTCGGCTCGACGCCTTGCACCGGTCGAAGATCCTGCTCGCCGACACGGTGCTCGTGGTCGGCGATTACATCGGAGACAGCACCCGGGCCGAGATCGCGCACGCCCGGTCGTTGGGCAGGCCGGTGCGGTTCACGCACCCCGAAGTCGATCCCGACGCCTGAGCGCCCGCTCCCGCGCCTGTCCGGGCGCCTCTTGGACTTGATCATCCAGCGGGTGACGTGGTGGTGGAGGCGCGCTCATGCCGCGGCGGCGCGCATCGCGGCCGTGATGGCGGCAGCGAGTGGTTGTTGGTGGTTCATCAGGTAGAAGTGGTCGCCCTCGTAGCTTTCGAGTCCGCGGAAGTGCGTGGTGAACACCTGCCAGAAGAGTAGATACTCCTCGCTGGTCAGCTTGTCGTGGCGGCCCCCGAACACGGAGAGCGGAACGGGCAGCGGCTCGGGGCCGTGGGGCGGCGTCCAGCTTTCCAGGAGTGTGAAGTCGTTGCGGAACACCGGGGCGAACTGGCGCCAGACGGTGTCGTTGTCGAGGAGCTGCGGTGTGCTGCCACCGACGTTCCGCAGCCAGCTGCGCAGCTCGTCGTCGGACATCAGGTGAGGGCGCCCCTCGGTGCCGGCCTCTGACCGCAGGGCGCCGTAGGCGGACACCCCCAGCCAGGCCGGGAGCGGGTCCTGGTCGTGGTGGAGTCGGAGGGTGAGCTGGTAGGCGATGGCGGCGCCCATGCTGTGGCCGAAGAACCCGAAGGGCCGGTCGAGCAGCGGTTCGATCGCGGTGTGGAAGTAGTCGACCAGCCGGTCGCAGTCGTCGATCAGCGGCAGCGCATGCAGCTGCCCTCGGCCCGGCGCTTCCAGGAGGCAGAGTTCCCAGTCCTTCGGGAAGTGCTCTGCCCAGCCTCGGTAGAGCAGGTGAGAGCCGCCGGCATGGTGGAACAGGAACAGGCGCACCGCCGGATCGCTCAGCGGCCTCGGGCGGATGACCGGCCCGGCCGCTGTCTCGCCGACGAGCTTGGAGAGGAGAAGGGCGTGCAGCTGGGAGAGGTTCCGGGCCCCGCTGACGACCACCGTGTTCTCCGGGACGCCGTACGAGGTCTCCACGCGGGTGGAGATCTCGAGCATCAGCAGCGAGTCGATGTCGAGTTCCTCGGTGAAGTGTGCCTGGTCGGTGACCTCTTCGGGTTCGATCTCCAGGACGCCGGCTATCAGGGCGCGGAGTTCCTCGATGCTCACGGTCGCAGTGGTCATGGGTGTTCCCCCGGCTCCTGGGTGGATGAACGAGTGGTCGGCCACGGGGTGAGCAGCAGAGCGGCTGCCGCGTCGTGGCGAGGGCCGCCAGCCGTGGCGAGCACGTTCCCGGTGGCGCCGGTCTCGAAGTGGGCGGCCGCGGCGGCGCACTGCAGGACGCCCAGTGCCCCGGACAGCGGGCCCAGCTGGGCGTCCAGGTCGATCCGGCGCGTGTCTGCGAGCAGCCGGCCCGCTCCGGCACTCGCCTCGTCCCCGAGCCACAGTCCGACGGTTGTCGTCTCCGTCATACCGGCGCAGGAGAGTGCCTCGGCGAGGTCCTGGGCCCGTGCGTGCCCGGCGATCGTGGCGCGCGGCCGCGCGCCACGGGCAGCGGCTGCGTCCGCTGGTTCGAGGACGACGGCGACCGCTGTGTCGGTGGACTGCTCGCCGAGCAGCTTCGTCGTCGCGTCGCCTGCCGGTTCGACGCCGACGACGACGGCTGCTTCGGCGCGCCCGGCCAGCATGAGGTTCCGGGCCCAGGCGAGGGCGTCCAGCCCGCTTGTGACACCGTTGCAGACGGTGAGGTTGGGGCCGCGCAGTCCGTAGCGGATGGCCACCCAGCCGGCGACGACGTTGCTCGACGTCTGGGGCAGGCCGAGCGGGCTCAAGCCCCTGACACCTTCTGCGGCGATGGTGTCGGCGGCCTCGCAGACGCTGTCTGCGTTGCCCAGGTTGGTGCTGACCACGACGGCGGTCGCATCGGCCGCGCCCGTGAACGCCGCGGTGGCGTCGGTCAGGCCCGCGTCGCCAAGGGCGGACTCGACGGCTCGCAGGGCGAGCCGGGACGCACGGTCCTTGTGGCGCAGCTCGCGTCCGCTCAGTCCGGTGGCCGGATCGAAACCGCCCTCGCCGGGCAGCGGCCCGAGGAGGTCGCCGTACGTCGCGACACCCGGGAGCGCCAATCCGATGCCCGTGACGACGACCGCCCTCGAGCTCGGGTCGCTCGTTCGTGCGGTGCTCGTTCCGCTCATGGGGATGCGTCCACGATTGCGACGGCGTTGATCCCTCCGAAGCCGAAGGCATCGATCTGCGCGATGGCCAGGTCACCGGATACGGGGGCGCCCTGGACCAGGCCCAGTTGCGTGGCCTCGGGGATCGGATCGGTGAGGCCCAGGACCGGGGGGACCGTCCCTTCCTTCATGGCGAGGACCGCCATCTGGAGGCTGAGGAGTCCCGAACCACCCAGGGTGTGGCCGGTCATCGCCTTGATGGCGGTCATCCGCGGCCCGGGCCGTACGCCGTGGAAGATGCGGTTCAGGACGCTCGCCTCGGTCACGTCGTTGAGGGGGGTGCCGCTGCCGTGCAGCATCACCAGGTCGATGTCCTGCGCCCGGACCCCCGCCCTGCGGTAGGCGTCCTTCACGGCGCGGGTGATGCCGTCGGGGTCGGGCGCGGTGGCGTGGTGGGCGTCGCAGTTCATGGACACGCCGCGCACCCGGGCGTGTACAGGTCCTCGTTCGGTGCCGGTGCGCTGGACGACGACGGCCGTTGCGCCCTCGCCCATCAGCATGCCCTTGTGCGTGGTGTCGAAGGGGCGGAGCGCGTCGGGGATGTCGTTCTGTACTCGGTCGAGTGTGCCGAAGCCGCTCTCGGTGGCGGCGTCGGTGCCCGCGACGACGACCGTGTCGGCCATGCCGAGGTCGATCATGTCGGTGGCCAGGCCGAGCGCGTACAGCGTGGCGGAGCAGGCGTTGGCGAAGGTGTACGTGGTGGACGCCCCGAAGGCATCCTTCAGGGCGGTGCCGAAGTGCAGCTCTTCGAGCGTGACGTCCGTGTTCTCGCGCCACCACAGTTCGAGGCTGCGCTGCTCGCGCATGGTGGTCCCGACCAGCACGGGTATCTGCGACAGGTCCTCGCCCAGGCCCGCGTCGGCGGCTGCCTGGCGGACGACGGTGGTGAGCCAGCGGGTGGCGCGCCGGGGGATGTCGCCTCCGCCCGCGGGCCGGTCGTCGATCTCGTAGGCGAATCTCGCCCGGTACTTGCCGGGGTCGAACGCTCTCAAGGGTGCGCGGCTCTCCTGGCCCGCGCACAGTGCGGCGAAGATCTCTTTGGGGCTGGCGCCGATGTTGGCGACGGCGGCCATGCCCGTGATGTCCCAGGTCACGGTCGGCCAGCCGCCTTCCGCAGGGCGAAGGCGGCCAGCTTCCCGGTCGACGTCGTCGGGAGTTCGGCGAGGAACTCCAGGCGGGCGGGCCGCTTGTGGGCGGCGAGAGCGCCGCGGATCGCGGCGATCACCGCGCGCCGCACCACGGCTTCGTCGCATCCCGGCCGGGCCACCAGGTATGCTACGGCCTGCTCCAGGCCGTCGGCGTCGCGGCCGCCGACCACCGCGCAGTCCTGAACCCCCTCAGCGCTGCGGATGACGTTCTCGATCTCGCCCGGCGCGACCTTGTAGCCGCCCAGGTTGAGCAGGTCATCGACGCGGCAGAGATGGGTGAACGTGCCGTCCGGCGCACGGCGCACCACGTCGCCGGTGTAGGCGCCGCCGTCGGCGAAGGTGACCGCATCGGCCTCCGGGCGGCCGATGTATCCGAGGGCGACGGTCGGGCCGGAGATGTGCAGCCGGCCCTCCAGGCCGTCGGCGACGGGCGTGCCGTCCGCGGCGCGGACGGTCGCGGTGATCCCGGGGACCGGGACGCCGAAGGTGCCCGGACGCCCGCCCTCCGGCGGTGTGCCGACGACGATGTGGAGGACCTCGGTGGCGCCGAGGCCGTTGAGCAGCCCGGCCTGGAAGGCGGTGCGTATCCGTTCGCTGAGCGGAGCGGGCAGATTCTCGCCCGCCGCCACGCACAGCCGCACAGAGCCGCAGGCGTCCGCCGCCGTTCCGGGTGCGTTCAGCAGTGCGGCGTACAGCCGCGGGACGGAGAACAGCACGGTGGGCCGGTGTCGCTGTATCGCGGCGGCGAGCGCGTGGACGTCGACCGGGCCGCTGATGAGCGCGACGCGGGAGCCGGCCGCCAGCGGGCACAGGGCGGAGGCGCCGAAGCCGTAGCCGAAGCTCATCCGGGCGCTGGAGAGCACGGTGTCCTCGGGAGTCAGCGCCAGGACGGTGCCGATGCCGTCGGCCATGGCCGTGATCGCTCCCGCCGAGTGCCGCACCCCCTTGGGCATGCCGGTGCTTCCGGAGGTGTACTGCACGAGGGCCTCACGCCCCGTGCCCCAGGTGGCCGGGGGCCCGGCGTCCTGCGGGCGCCGTGCGGGGCCGGGCTCGGCCGTCGCCAGAGCGGCGCGGACGTTCGCGCCGGAGAACCGGGTGGTGGTGGGGAACAGCTCCTCCAGGGCGCGCTGCCGTTTGGGGGCCGCGTCGAGGTGCGCCATCGCGGCGGCGCAGTCCGCGCCGATGTAGCGGACTTCGTCGTCCGTGAGTACCGGGCTGATCAGCACGGGGACGCAGCCGTGCCACCACAGGCCGAGGACGGCGACCACGGTCGCCACGGAGTCGTCGGCGACCAGGAGGCCGCGGACGCCCTCCGGCACTCCCGCAGCCCTGAGGGCGCCCGCGTACCCGCGTGCCGCCTCCAGAAGGCCCGCGTAGGTGACCTCCCCGGCCGTGGGGTCGAGGTAAGCGGCCCCATCGCCCCGGCCGGCGCGGACATGACCCGCCACCAGGCGGTCGATCAGGTCGACCGCGCAGTAGTTCGCCGCCCGCTCACCGAGCACGCAGACCGCGGCGTCCAGGCTGGTGAGGGCAGAGCCTTCCTCGGCGGACAGGGCTCCGAACTCACGCTCGACCGCGGCCGCGACCGCGGCCTTCTCCAGGGAGCTCATGCCGAGGTCCTCGTAGAACAGGGCGCCAGGATCGACGTCTTCCTCTGCCACTTCCAGGACAGACGCCACGATCTCTCGCAGCTTGTCGCGCACTGTGTCGAAGGGTTCTAAGTCGCGCACCGGCGGAAGTCCTTTCCGGATCGTCGTGTCCGAGCGGGAGATCAGGTGATAACGAGAGCGCGGAGGGAGCGGAGACCTGCTCCCGGGGCTGCCCCGGCTGGACCATCGCGTGGTTTTGGCCGGGCAAGAAGGACCGGGGCGGAATGCCGCAGCGCTCAACGGGAGCGCTCAGACTCCCAGGCCGACCTCGCAGGGGAAGAAGACGGAGACGCCCCGGGGCTCCTCCGTGAAGATGACCCTCTTGGACAGTGCGGCCATGAAGCCGAGCTCGAAGATCGTTCCTTTCCCGACGAGCCCGCCGGGGTTGCACACGATGACGGCATCGGCTTCCCGGAACGCGTCCATGTGTACGCACTTGTGCCGCCACGTATCGCGTTCGTTCTTCAGAAGATCCTGATAGTCGAAAAGAATGAAGTCGGTGCCCACGGTCTCCGGCTTGATCCTGGTGCTCAGCGGGCTGAGCACATCGGCGCCACTCCCGCGCAGCCGGGCGACGGTGTCCTCGATGTACTCCAGGGACTGCTGGAAACTGCCGCAGACCACAGCCTTCCGGAACTCCCGCCGGATCACGCCTTCCACCATTTCGTCCGATCCGCACGCGGACATACCCGTTTCCAGGTAGAACCGCTGCAGCTCAGGCCCGACTATGTTGAAGTAGAGGCCGGTGTCGACGTAGACGCTGTTGACCAGAGCGGCCGCGTCCGACTGCGAGAGCTGCTGGAACGCCCCGGTGGCGTACAACCGTGTTCCCCTGTTGTCGACGACATCGTGGAACTTTTTGAGGCCGGAGCAGAACTCGCCGACTCGTTCGGCCAGCAGATCGGGGGCGAGAGTTCCCCCGAACGCGAGCCGCTCCCTCTTGAGCAGTTCCAGCTCACCGCTCCGGGAGTGGAAGACGCTCACGCGTTCCGAGTCGAAGTGGACCAGTACCCTGTCTTCGGCCGCCAATTTGTTGCTCTCCTTCTTCCCGTTCCAACGCGTTGGGGTTTTACAGCCTCAGCTGAAAAGTGGACGAGCGTTCCAAAGGCAAGCCTGCTACTCATCGTGTCCACGGAAGGCGCTGAGGTACTTCAGGGCGTACTCTTCCTTCCTGTCCCCGTTGTATTGGGTGATGAACCGCGGGTGCTCCAAGGGCACGATGTTCTCGAAGAAGCGCTGGCCCTCGTTCACCTTCGTGAGGAACCTGAAGTTCTCGCCGCTGCCGATGCAGTAGCACACCGAAGTGTCGGTACCGAACGCCAACTGGCGCTCCAGCGTGTCCACAAGGAAGGAGTGCAGGAGCTCCAGCAGCTTCTTGTTCTCGTAGTAGTTGCAGTTGACCTCTTTCCCCCTGGGTTTCGTTCTCACCAGGCCGAGGGGGCACACGAAACTCATGACGAAGTCGGCGTAGAACGTGTCGCGGCCCCCGTAGCGCCTGATGACGTCGTGCAGAAACCCGGCGGAGGGCCGGCTGACCGCATAGCCGTCGACGTCGACTCCCGTTTCGCTTTCGAGGAGCTTGGCGTCTTCGAACGGAACCCCGGTCACAGCTGTGCCGCGCCGGGCGGGCGAGCTCCCCAGGACCAGGCGCCGCGGCTTGCCATCGTCGTAGTACTTGCCGTAGAACGCCGTCGTCACCTCCCGGACGCGTTCCTTCTGGGGGCCGCTGAACGGATTGATGACCTCGAACCCGGGAGGCACTTCAAGCACAGTTCCCGCGAGTTCCTCGTTGAACCGCAGGATCCGCTGGGCAACGGTCACTGGCCCGTTCATGGCAGAAGTCCTTCCTTCATGCTTGTCACTCTGAACACTCCAGTCGCACCCGGCCGTTTGGGATCCAGTCGCCCCACAGATCTGACGGAAGTCGCGGACGCGGCCGCCGGAGGACCGGTGGAAAATGTTAGGCGGTGACAGCTGACAGGTAAATCTCGGTACTTGTCGGGAACATGCGAATGTCCTTGAATCCGGCACGATCGAGTTCCACGCCAACCAGGCTCGCTGTGTCCATACCGCGATAGATGTCGACGAAGTCCGTGCCGGGGATAATCAATCCTGGCACAACGCAGCCCCGCTGAGTGTACAGAAATCCGTTGGCCACGGAGACGATGATCACCGCACCCGGCTTCAGTACCCTGTGCGCCTCCGAGGCGGCTGCGGGCGTGTCGAAGAACGATGAGTTGTACGTCCTCAAGGAGACATACAGATCGTAACCGTTCTCCGGTAGGGCCGACAGGTCTTCGGCGCTGGAGGTG
Organism: Streptomyces sp. NPDC059816; assembly: GCF_042732055.1. Taxonomy (NCBI): domain Bacteria; kingdom Bacillati; phylum Actinomycetota; class Actinomycetes; order Kitasatosporales; family Streptomycetaceae; genus Streptomyces; species Streptomyces sp. NPDC059816. The sequence goes on along the minus strand of NZ_JBHWIQ010000026.1, from coordinate 4,961 downwards.
ACGGTTCTCGACGAGGGGATGCGCCCGCGTATGTTCGCGAGACCACGCTCCGCGATGTCGACGAAGGTGATCTGCGGGCAATCTGAGAAAAGAGCCGCTGCTTCGTAACCCCCTCCGACGCCGACGTTGAGGATGGTGGCGGCAGACAGAGGCATTGCGGACGACCTCTTGTGAACCGACACGAAGTCGTCAGTCCATTTCGAGTTGGCGGCACGGGCATCGAACGTGTATTCGTAGGCGCCGTACTTCGCGTCAAACGCCTCGGACAATGCTTCGTCAACGACGCGATCGGCCTCTTTGGGCTCGATTCCGTACATTCGGCAGAGTAGCGAAGCGAGTGCGGCCCTCCCTCTGTTCGCATGGACATCACTCCTGGAAAGCGCGAATCCCTTCGACGTCAACCTGGAAGAAACTGTCTCACTGATGCGATGCGTCGAGTAGTGAGGGTTGCACTCGATGTTCTGCTCACTTGCTGCGTAGGCGCCTTGGTTCTGAGCGAGGATCTCACGCTGCAGATCGTCGGGGAAGCGGTGCACAGGCCCTCGTCCGATGACGGGATCGTCGTCGAGGTACTTCGTCAACGCGGGGTCCGGCAGGCCCACATAGACCCTGTCGATGCGCACCGCCTTCGAGAGTTCGCCGAGCTCGAACGTGCGGTCCGCTGACAGGGTGTTGACCGTCAGATATGCGCTGTGCGCGCTGCGTGTTCCGAGCTCTTGCACCTTGCTCCGCAGAATGCGATACCAGGATGCGCCTCGCACTTCTCCCTCGAAAGCGGAGCAAATCAGCTCGTCACGTTCAGAGACGAGCGCAACACCGACCCGCCGGCCTGGCGGCGACGCCCTTTGCGCGACGCCGATGGCGTATTTCATCCAGTAGGCACTGTTCAGGCTCATGCGGCCCTGTGCCCCTCGGCGTGGGCGAGGTCGCGGTACTCCACCGACGCCGAGGCGATGTCCGCCGGCCAGGTCCGCGCGCCAGATCCCGTACGCGTCATCACACCACCGTCCAATGCCGTTGAGGGACAGCCGCCGCAGCCCGCCTGAGCGTGGGAACCCCCCGGCCGGGCCGCACCGGCGTGGGCCGATCGCTCTCCCGGGCCTGCGGAGCGACGGCGTGGGAGTACGCGCGGCGGACCGGGTGCAGCGGGGGAGATGCCAATCGTCGGAGCAACCATGGGGTTTCGTCCAGGAGTTGGAGGGGGTCCCGGCAGGGGTCCCGTTCCCGGGACCCCTGCGTGCGAGCCTCCCCGGGTGATTGGATGGAGGGTGTGACCGAGCTCACCGGACATCGTCTGACCCTCGCCCGCCAAGCCCAGGGGATGACCCGCGCCGACCTGGCCCGGGCGATCCGCGCCACGGCCCTGCGCCGCGGTCTGCGCTCGGGCGCGGACCGGCACCGGATCCGCAAGTGGGAGGTCAACGGCGTAGTCCCCGACGCACACTCCCAGAGCTACCTGGCCGAGGTGCTCGGGATTCCCCAGGAGGGCGTGGACGCCCGGCCGTGGCCCCACTGGCTGCCCTGCGGGGTGATCCCCCTGACTCCCTTCAGCACCGTTCCCGCGATCCGAGAGGCCCTGACCGTGGACCGACGTGCCCTCCTCCTCGCCGTTCCCGGTGCCGCCCTCACCGCCCTCGCGGCCGACTGGGCCCACGCCGACACCCACCCCCTCGCCCCCGCCTCCGCCGGCCGGCCCGTCGGCGGCGAACTCGTCGACTTCCTCGAAGACACCGCGAGCCGTCTCACCACCCTCGTCGCCGAACAGCGCCAGCACGCCGCGGCGCCCCTGCTCGACGCGCACCTGGCCACCGTCAGCGACCTCATCGCCCACGGCCGCTACACCCGCCCCCTTGGGCTGCGCCTGCACACCCTCGCCGCCGGCCTCTGCCAGAGCGCTGGATGGCACCGCTTCGACCTCGGCCGCCACCAGGACGCCACCGCCTACTGGACCGCCGGACTCCACAGCGCGCACGCCGCGGGCGACCGCGACCTCGGCGCCGCCGCCCTCGGCGACCTCGCCTACGGCGCCGCCTGGCGCGGCGACCACACCACCGCCGCCGCGATCCTCCACCACGCCCTCACCCGGGCCGACCACCCCGCCGCCCGCGCCCTGCTCCACCTGCGCCGGGCCAGGGCGCTCGCCGCTCAAGGAGAGAAGAAGGAAACCATGCGCCACCTTGCCGCGGCCGAGCAGCAGTTTGGCGCCGCCGCAACCCGCCAGCGGCCCGCGTTCTGCACATGGCTCTCCGACGCCGACCTCGCCGTTGACAGCGGCCAGGCCCTCGGGGACCTCGGCGACCCCGGGGCGCACCGGCTGATCCGGGAAGGACAGGACCTGCTGCCCGCCGCCCGCGCGAAGACCCGCGGCGTCTTCCTCGCCTACCAGGCGGCATCCCACCTCGACCGGCGCGAGCCCGAACGCGCGGCCGTTGCCGCCCGGGAAGCCCTCACCCTCGCCCAGGCCATCGGAGCCCCCCGCTGCGTCCAGCTCGTCCAAGACCTCACCCCCCGCTTCACGACCTACGCCACCGGCGAGGGCGTGCTCGAACTCCTCACCCTCGCCCGGGCCGCCTGAACGACGGCCCTCACGGATGACTCCGCCCCCACACGGCACCCCGCCCGCCTCCCGTAACCGGACACCCGCCATGCCCTGCCTCCTTTCTCCCGCACCCGCAGCTCATCGGGCCACCGGCCCGCCACCGACCAGACAACCCCCCGCCCGCATACCCGGGGAGGCACACAAGGGGGCACACGTTTCTGACTCCCGAACAGCTGCCACCCCGGAGCCCGGGGCGGCAGGCGCGCGGCCCGTCTCCCATGGCGCCGCGACGAGCGAGGGACCACGGTGAGCGGCACCCCCCGGTCCCGCAAGCGCCCCAACACCCCGCTCGCCCGGCTCCTCGACACCGCCGCGATCAGCCGTAAAGCCCTGGCCACGCGGGTCAACCACCTCAGCGCCCTCGCCGGGACCCCCACCGCCTACACCCACAGCTCGGTCGCGAACTGGCTGGGCGGTATGTCCCCGCGCCCGCCCGCCCCCACGCTGATAGCGGCCGTCCTCACCGCACACCTCGGCCGCCCCGTACACCTGGACGAGATCGGCATGGGCGCGCCGAACGCCGCCCGGCCCGATCTGGGACTTGAATTCCCCCGGGACCCCGACGACGCCCTCGCCTACGTCACGCACTACTGGAGCTCCGTGGAACGCCGCCGCCTTCTCGCCGCACCGTTCGCCATCAGCGCCTACACCAGCCCCACCGTCCGGTGGATCACCACCCCCGCCGACCACTCTCCCCAGCGAAGCGGCGAGGGCCGACGTGTCGGCCGCGCGGACGTGGAACACCTGTGGGCCGAGGCCGATCGGGCCCGCAGCGCGGACGCCCGCTACGGCGGCGGCAGCGTCACCGCCGTCCTCGACTGCCTGAAGCGCGCGATGCCGCTGCTCCACGGCACCTACACCGCCGAAGTCGGCCGGGACTTGTTCGCGGCCACCGCCGAACTGGCGCGCGTCGCGGGCTGGGCCGCCGTGGACATGGGCGAACACGCGACCGGACAGCGCCACCTGATCCAGGCCCTGCGCCTCGCCCGCGCCGGCGGCGACGTCGACACCGGCGCGTACGTCCTGTCCACCATGGCCCTCCAGAGCTTCCTGCGCGGGCACCTCACCGAAGCCATCGACATGGCCGACGCCGCCCACGAACGCGCCCGCAACGGCGCCCCCAGAGTCCGGGCCTTCGCCCTGATGGCCTCCGCCCACGCGCACGGCCGCGCCGGAAACGCCCGAGAGGCCTCCACCGCCATCGCCACCGCAGAGAACCTGATCGACCGGATCCACCCGCACACCCGCGACCCGGCCTGGCTCGGCTACCTGAACACCGAACGGATCGCCTCCGACGCCAGCGAGATCTTCCGCGACCTCGGCCAGCCCAAAGTGGCGCTCCGCTGGAGCAACCGAGCCGCCCCGATGCCCGCGGACATCCGGACCCGCTCCGTCGGACTGCGCACCGCAGTCGAGGCCACGGCTCACGCGCAGCTCCGCGACCTCGACCAGGGGCTGGCCACCGCCGACCGCGCGCTGGACATCCTCTCCGGCGTCCGCTCGACCCGCGCCCGGGACTACCTCCGCGATGTCGCCGACGCGCTGCGCCCCTGGAGCAGGGAACCCCGGGTGGCCGACTTCCTCCACCGGGCCGCCGCCGTCCTCACCCAGAAGTGACCACCTCTCCCTGGACGGAGCACGAACGCGAAGTCCTGCCGGTGCGGTGACCGTCACGAGCTGTCGCCTCCCTCCACCGGTTCGGCCCACGCCCAGGGGTGCAGACCGAACCGCCTCGAACCGGTCAGACCGTCAGTCCTCAGGCGACACCACCGCAAAGGGCGGACCTGCGATGGGTGCGGACAACGGCGCGCCACTCCCGGAGCGTCTGCGTGATCAGTTCCAGGAACGGCACCACCACCAGCACCCTGGCCTGCTGCGAACGGCCGGTCAGGGTATCGACGCTGGCGGCGGCGATCCGGGTCTTGCCCGTACCGCACGCCAGAACGGCGGTGGCACGTTCGGCGCTGGTGAACGCGGTGCGGAGCGCATCCACGGCTTCTTGCTGATACGGCCACAAAGCGGCGCGAAGTGTCCTGGGCAAAACAGTCCTTACCGGGAGATCGGGGATGGAGGGAAGGAGGCGCCGGGACCGGTCCACGGGGCTGCCCGGGAGGAAGCCGGTCCCAGGGGTGACGGCTCACCCCGCGAGGGGGGACGCAAGGCCTGTGAACCGGGCGTTGGAGCAGCGCGGGGAAAGACAGGTGCGGTGGGCGTGGGGAGCGGGCCCGGCGCCGGGGCCGCCGGTCATGCCGGCCTCGGGCGCTGGTGGGTGAGTGCGGTGGTGGTGCCGAGGAGGAGGGTGGCGAGGGCGAGGGCGAGGGCGGTGCGGGAGTCGGCGGGGTGCAGGACCCAGGCCCAGCGT
>NZ_JBHWIQ010000025.1:22554-127845 GCF_042732055.1 Streptomyces sp. NPDC059816 | reverse complement strand
ACCCTGTGGGAGAGTAGGACGCCGCCGAACAAATTTTGAATAAGAGAGCTGTGGGCTCTGGAGGGTTATTCCTCCGGGGCCCACAGCTCTTTTTTACGTTCCGGGGTCGGGAAAACAGGGGCAACCGGCTCGCAGACCGATGTCCGGAGTGCCGTACACCCCTCCGTACGGAAGGTTCTCCGCTTGACGGTAAGGTCAGGTCGTATCGTTGGCTCGTTCCCACAGGAGGCCCCCGGGTGGAGGTCCAGGAGACGCGTGTCCAGACGGACCGGGTCCTCACCATCCCCAACATCCTCAGCATGGCACGTCTCTTGGGCGTGCCCCTCTTCCTGTGGTTGATCCTCCGTCCCGAGTTCGGGGGCCCCAAGAGCGACGGGTGGGCCCTGCTCGTCCTGGCGCTCAGCGGTGTCAGCGACTATCTGGACGGAATGCTCGCGCGTCGCTGGAACCAGGTGAGCAGCCTCGGCCGGCTGCTCGACCCCGCGGCCGACCGGCTCTACATCCTGTCGACCCTGGTCGGCCTCACCTGGCGGGAGATCCTCCCCGTCTGGCTCACCGCCGTACTACTTGCGCGTGAACTCGTGTTGCTGGTGATGGTCGGGATCCTCAGACGGCACGGATATCCGCCGCCGCAAGTGAACTTCCTCGGCAAGGCCGCCACCTTCAACCTGATGTACGCCTTCCCGTTGTTGCTGCTCAGCGACGGAAGCGGATGGATCGCGTCACTCGCTGCTATTTTCGGATGGGCGTTCGCCGGATGGGGTACAACCCTGTACTGGTGGGCAGGAGTCTTGTACATGGTGCAGGTTCGCCGCTTGGTGCGGGCGGACGCCATGGCCGGCTGAGCCCCGCCGATGGTGCCTGGGTGCTCGCCTGATGGCCCGTAGCGGATCCGTGCGGGACAATTGAGGGCGCAGTCGGCTAGACCGTCGTCTCTCAAGGAGGACGCTTCCGACATGAAGGCCGTCGTGATGGCCGGTGGTGAAGGCACACGCCTTCGCCCCATGACCTCAAGCATGCCCAAGCCGCTCCTGCCCGTGGCCAACCGGCCCATCATGGAGCACGTGCTGCGGCTGCTGAAGAGGCATGGGCTCACCGAGACAGTCGTAACCGTCCAGTTCCTGGCCTCCCTCGTCAAGAACTACTTCGGTGATGGTGAAGAACTCGGCATGGAGTTGTCCTATGCCAACGAGGAGAAGCCACTCGGAACCGCGGGCAGCGTGAAGAACGCGGAAGAGGCGCTCAAGGACGACGCGTTCGTGGTCATTTCCGGTGATGCCCTCACCGATTTCGACCTCACTGAGTTGATTTCCTTCCACAAGGAGAAGGGAGCCCTCGTCACGGTGTGTCTGACGCGGGTACCGAACCCTCTGGAGTTCGGCATCACCATCGTCGACGAAGAGGGCAGGGTCGAGCGCTTCCTGGAAAAGCCCACTTGGGGCCAGGTCTTCTCCGACACCGTCAACACCGGTATCTACGTGATGGAACCCGAGGTCTTCGACTACGTCCAGGCCGACGTGTCCGTCGACTGGTCCGGTGACGTCTTCCCCCAGCTGATGAAGGACGGCAAGCCCATCTACGGCTACATCGCCGAGGGCTACTGGGAGGACGTCGGCACACACGAGAGCTATGTGAAGGCCCAGGCGGACGTCCTGGAGGGCAAGGTCGACGTCGACCTCGACGGATTCGAGATCTCGCCCGGGGTGTGGGTGGCCGAGGGAGCCGAAGTGCACCCCGACGCGGTGCTGCGGGGACCCCTGTACATCGGGGACTACGCCAAGGTCGAAGCCAACGCCGAGATCCGCGAGCACACGGTGGTCGGCTCGAACGTCGTCGTCAAGAGCGGTGCCTTCCTCCACAAGGCGGTCCTCCACGACAACGTCTACATCGGGGAGCACAGCAATCTCCGGGGCTGTGTCATCGGGAAGAACACCGACATCATGCGGGCCGCCCGCATCGAGGACGGTGCGGTCATCGGCGACGAGTGTCTCGTCGGTGAGGAATCGATCGTCCAAGGCAATGTGCGGGTCTATCCCTTCAAGACGATCGAGGCGGGCGCCTTCGTCAACACCTCGGTCATCTGGGAGTCCCGCGGTCAGGCCCACCTCTTCGGTGCGCGGGGTGTTAGCGGCATCCTGAACGTCGAGATCACCCCGGAGCTGGCCGTGAGGCTGGCCGGCGCCTATGCGACGACCCTGAAGAAGGGAGCGACGGTCACCACCGCCCGCGACCACTCCAGGGGCGCCCGGGCCCTGAAGCGCGCGGTGATCTCCGCCCTCCAGGCCAGTGCGATCGACGTGCGGGACCTGGAGAACGTGCCCTTGCCCGTGGCGCGGCAGCAGACGGCACGGGGCAGCGCCGGCGGCATCATGATCCGCACGTCGCCCGGGGTGCCCGACTCGGTCGACATCATGTTCTTCGACGGGCGCGGCGCCGACCTCTCACAGGCGAGTCAACGCAAGCTCGACCGGGTGTACGCGCGCCAGGAGTACCGTCGGGCGTTCCCCGGCGAGATCGGCGACCTGCACTTCCCGGCGAGCGTCTTCGACTCGTACACGGGTTCCCTGTTGCGGAACGTCGACACGACGGGCATCGCGGACTCCGGGCTCAAGGTGGTGGTCGACGCGTCGAACGGCAGCGCCGGCCTGGTCCTGCCGAGCCTGCTGGGCAAACTCGGTGTCGACTCGCTGACGGTCAATCCGGGTCTGGACGAGGCGCGGCCCACCGAGACGGCGGACGCCCGGCGGGCCGGCCTGGTGCGGCTCGGGGAGATCGTGGCTTCGGCCCGGGCGGCGTTCGGCGTGCGGTTCGACCCGGTCGGCGAGCGGTTGTCGCTGGTGGACGAGAAGGGGCGGATCGTCGAGGACGACCGTGCGCTGTTGGTCATGCTGGACCTGGTCGCCGCCGAGCGCCGGAGCGGGCGGGTGGCCCTGCCGGTGACGACGACCCGGATCGCCGAACAGGTCGCGGCCTACCACGGCACCCAGGTCGACTGGACGACGACGTCCCCCGACGACCTGACGAGGGTGGGCCGTGAGGAGTCCACGATCTTCGGCGGCGACGGGCGCGGCGGCTTCATCGTCCCGGAGTTCAGCAGCGTCTTCGACGGCACGGCCGCCTTCGTCCGCCTGATCGGCCTGGTGGCCCGCACCCAGCTGACGTTGAGCCAGATCGACGCACGGATTCCACGGGCCCATGTGCTCAAGCGCGATGTGGCGACCCCGTGGGCCGTGAAGGGCCTGGTCATGCGCAGGGTGGTGGAGGAAGCGGGGGACCGATCCGTGGACACCACCGACGGCGTGCGCGTGGTCGAGGCGGACGGCCGTTGGGTGCTCGTCCTCCCCGACCGCGCCGAAGCGGTCACCCATCTATGGGCGGAGGGCCCCGACGACGCCTCGGCGCAGGCCCTGCTGGACGAGTGGTCGGGGGTCGTCGAGAGCGCGGGCAACTGACCCGTCGATCACCCGCGCGGGCCGTCATCGCAGGGTGACGGGTACGTCTTTCGAGTGTCGGACGGCGCCCCTGTCGGGCGCCGTCCGGCGGTCCGTCAGGGCCATTCGGAGGAATGGACGCCGACGTGCGACGATGTGCGGCATGCCGCAGCCGCCCCCTGTTCGGAGTACGACTTCGCGTCCCCGGCGCCCGGACGCGTCCATGTCCCTGTTGACGAACGTCATGGACCACAGCCTCGACGACGGCTATGCGGAGGCCGCGGCGCGCAAGCGGGCCCAGGGGGAGAGCGGCGGGCTGCCGAAGACCTTGCGCGCGCGGCTCGGCCTGGCGGTCGGGCTGGTCCTGGCGGGACTGGTCGTCACGGTGGGCGCGGCGCAGGCGCGGGTGACGGCTCCCGTGATCGCCAAGGAACGCGAGGAGCTGATCGACCGGGTCGAGGCCGAGACGGCGGCGGCCGACGAGTTGGAGAAGAGCGTCGACACCCTCCGGGACGACGTGCACGACCGCAGGCGCGAGGCGCTGAAGCACGAGGAGGGCTCCGACGACCTCGTCGGTGTCCTCGCGGGTTCCTCAGCGGTGCACGGCCCCGGGGTCAAATTGACGGTGGACGACGCGAAGGAGGCCGACGCGGACGGTGACGGTCCGCGCGGTACCTCCGGCTTCTCCGACACGGGCCGCGTCAAGGACCGTGATCTCCAGCGGGTCGTCAACGGGCTCTGGCACTCCGGGGCCGAAGCCGTGTCGATCAACGGACAGCGGCTCACCGCCCTGTCCGCGATCCGTGCGGCGGGAGACGCCGTCCTGGTGGACAACCGCCCCCTGGTACCGCCCTACACCGTGCTCGCGGTCGGTGACCGTCAGCGGTTGAGCACCCGGTTCCAGAACAGCCCCGACGGCCTGTACCTGAACGCTCTCCAGGAGAACTTCGGGATCAGGACGGGGATTTCCGCGCACGAAGACCTGCGGTTGCCCGCGGCTCCGAGCGTGATCGTCCGCACCGCACAGCCGAGAACAGAGAAGGGCACATCGTGATCGCCGTACTGGGCCTCGTCCTGGGAGTCGTGGCCGGACTGCTGGTCCGGCCCGAAGTCCCCGCGGTGGTCGAACCGTATCTCCCGATCGCCGTGGTCGCGGCGCTGGACGCCGTCTTCGGAGGGCTGCGGGCCATGCTCGACGGCATCTTCGACGACAAGGTGTTCGTGGTGTCGTTCCTGTCGAACGTCGTCGTCGCGGCCCTGATCGTCTTCCTGGGTGACGAGTTGGGCGTCGGTGCGCAGTTGTCGACCGGTGTGGTGGTCGTGCTCGGCATCCGCATCTTCTCCAACGCCGCCGCGATCCGCCGTCACGTGTTCCGGGCGTGAGGCCGATGAACTCCGAGGGGCCGATGAACTCCGAGGGACGGGGCGCGCCCGGCCGTGACGGCGAGGCCGTGAGCGACGTCGGGGGACGGCAGCAGGACGCCTCCGCCCACCAACTGCGCAGGGAACTGCCCGCCGAGGTGCCCGTGGGGCCCGCCGCGGGCGGTCAGGGAGACCCCGACGCGCAGGGGCCGCACGGCCAGCGGGTCACGCAACCGGGTCTGACGGGGAGACAGCGCCTCGTGAAGGGGCTGTGGCCGCCGCGCCTCAGCCGGGCGCAGCTGATCGTCGCGCTGTTGCTCGCGGGGCTCGGTTTCGGCCTCGCCGTCCAGGTCGCGGCCACCAGTGACAGTAGTGTGCTGCGTGGGGCCCGACAGGAGGATCTGGTACGGATCCTCGATGAACTGGATGACCGCACGGAACGTCTAGACGATGAGAAGCGGCGTCTCGAAGGCCAGCGCACCGAACTGGAGAACAGTTCGGACCAGGCCGAAGCGGCGCGCAAGCAGACCGTCGAGAGGGAGAAGCAACTGGGCGTGCTGGCCGGCACCGTGGGCGCCGAGGGACCCGGGATCACCATGGTGGTCACCGACGAGCACGCGGCGGTGGAGTCGCGCATGCTGCTGGACGCCGTCCAGGAGTTGCGCGCGGCGGGCGCCGAGGCGATCCAGCTCAACGGCGTGCGGATCGTGGCCGGTACGTACCTGACGGGCGGCGAAGGAGAAGGGGTGAGCGTGGACGGGAAGGCGATCAGTCCGCCGTACCGGTTCAAGGTGATCGGCAGGCCGCAGGACCTGGAACCGGCGCTCCACATCCCCGGCGGCGTGGTGCAGACTCTGGAGAAGGAGCAGGCCAGCGTGACGGTGACGCGTGCCGAGGAGATCGTCGTGGACGCCTTGCGGCCGGCTAAGCAGCCTGACTACGCTCGGTCGTCCTCCCGGTGATCCGGGGAACGAGGGGGTCACTCGGCGGGTGCAGGTGGTTGCGGGGGGTCGGCGCACCGGAAGAGCGGTGCGTGGTGGAAACTGTCCGGTGGGTACGGACGTTGTGAAGGTGTCCGGGTCGGCAGGTGTGTGTAGTCAGGGTTCGTCCTGCCCCACGGGCGGGTCTGTTTCGGTCAAGGGGAATCGCCCGTGAAGTTGTTTGCGAAGTTGTTCGGCAAGAGTGCACGCGAGGACCGTGGCAACGCCACGGCACGACACCGTGCCCCCCGTCACGGGGGAGCCGAGGAGCAGTCCGGCGAACGCCCGCTGTTCCGTGATCAGGTTGGTGCTTCAGGCGGTGACATTCCGGGCGGACAGGGCGCGTCCCCTGTTGACCCTGTCGCGCCCGGCCGCATAGGTTTCGGGGAACCGCAAGGGGGTCCGTCCATGACCTTGGTGTGTACGAGGTGTGGTCACCGCAACGCGGAGGCGAGCCGTTTCTGCTCCAACTGCGGAGCGCCCCTGCGCGGTGGCGCCGAGCGGCCGTCGGAGACGACCTCGACGATCTCGATCTCCGGACTCGAGGCGTACGACGCGGAGGTGACCGGGCAGACCCAGTCGCCCTCCCTGTCGCCCGAGGCGCAGGCCGCGGTGGACGCGCTGCCCTTCGGTTCGGCCCTCCTGGTGGTCCGTCGCGGTCCCAACTCCGGCAGTCGTTTCCTGCTGGACGGTGATCTGACGACCGCGGGGCGTCATCCGCAGAGCGACATCTTCCTGGACGACGTCACGGTGTCGCGCCGGCACGTCGAGTTCCGCCGCGGTCCGGACGGTGCGTTCACCGCTGCGGACGTCGGCAGTCTCAACGGCACGTACGTCAACCGCGAGCCGGTCGACAACGTCCGGCTCGCCAACGGCGACGAGGTCCAGATCGGCAAGTACCGGCTGGTCTTCTACGCGAGCCAGCGGGGCGTCTGACCCGGGGAAGGCCCCATGCTGCACAAACCGAGCGGCGGTGCCGGCAACGGCACCGCCGCGGCGGCCAGCCGCCTCATGAGCATCGGCACCGTGTTGAACGCGCTTCGGGAGGAGTTTCCCGAGGTCACCATCTCCAAGATCCGTTTTCTGGAGTCCGAGGGGCTGATCGAGCCCCAGCGCACGCCGTCCGGCTACCGCAAGTTCAGCCCGCAGGACGTGGAGCGACTCGCCCAGGTGCTGCGGTTGCAGCGGGACCACTACCTTCCCCTCCGAGTGATCCGTGAGTACCTGGACGCCCTGGAACGGGGGGAGGCCGTACAGCTGCCCTCCCTGGGTCGCCCCGGGGAGCCCCAGGGCGACCCCCTGACGGGCCGGGCGGGCTCCGTGGGCGCATCCGGGCGCACGGCGGCCCGGGTGGGCCGTGAGGAGCTGATGGCGGCCGTGGAGGTCGGTGAGGACGCACTGGCGGAGTGGGAGTCCTACGGGCTGCTCGCTCCGTTGCCCGACGGCGGGTACGACGCCTCGGCCGTCACCGTGGCCGGCCTCGTCGTCGAACTGGGCCGGCACGGCATCGAGCCGCGTCACCTGCGGGCCATGAAGGCGTCCGCGGAACGCGAGGCCGGGCTCGTCGACCAGGTCGTGGCCCCCTTGCGGCTGCACCGCAATCCGCAGACCCGGGCGCACGCCGAGGCACGGACGCGGGAGCTGGCGGAGCTGACCGTGGGGCTGCATTCGGCCTTGGTTCAGGCGGCCCTAGGGGTGCGACTGCCCTGACGGGGCCCGGTGCGGGCCGCGCAAGGGCGCCCCGCTGGCCAGCCGGCCGGAGTGCCCGACTACCCAAAGGTGCCGGGCACGGCCTAGGGTTGCTGTGTGAACGAGCTCGACGTCGTAGGTGTCCGGGTCGAAATGCCCTCCAACCAACCGATCGTGCTTCTGCGTGAAGTGGGAGGCGACCGTTACCTCCCCATCTGGATCGGCCCCGGGGAGGCGACGGCGATCGCCTTCGCCCAGCAGGGCATGGCGCCCGCACGGCCGCTGACCCACGACCTGTTCAAGGACGTGCTGGAGGCCGTGGGTCAGGAGCTGAGCGAGGTGCGCATCACGGACCTCCGCGAGGGCGTCTTCTACGCGGAGCTGGTCTTCGCGAGCGGTGTCGAGGTCAGCGCCCGTCCCTCCGACGCCATAGCGTTGGCGCTGCGCACGGGAACGCCGATCTACGGCAGTGACGGCGTCCTCGACGACGCGGGGATCGCCATCCCCGACGAGCAGGAGGACGAGGTGGAGAAGTTCCGTGAGTTCCTGGACCAGATCTCGCCCGAGGACTTCGGCACCAACAGCCAGTGACCGGGCCGCGTGCGTCGCCCGCCGGCGGCGGTCGGCCGGATCCGGGGGGTCGTTCCGGTACCCGGGGCGGCCCTCTCAGCACATTCGGCTAGCCTTTCCCGCAATCAGACACGGGAAACCACTCGTAGGGTGATTATCACTCGGCGTGGCGAGTGTGGCGATCGTTGACGCACCCCGAGTGACTGCCTACCGTCGGGAAGGCAGGTCAAGGACGGAGGTCGGCGTGAGAAGCAGCGGCGACGGTACGGCTGGGGGTGCCCCCGGACGGATTCCGGGGGAAGGCGGCCCGTACGCGCTCCACAGCGGTCGGACCGGCCAGGTGCCGGGGCGTCCGCTTCCGGCCGTCGAGGACGACGACCGGCAACCCCATCAGGTCGGCTACCGCGGACCGACGGCGTGTGCCGCCGCGGGCATCACCTATCGGCAGCTCGACTACTGGGCCCGGACGGGGCTCGTGGAACCCAGTGTCCGACCCGCCTACGGTTCGGGCACTCAGCGGCTGTACAGCTTCCGGGACGTGGTCGTCCTCAAGATCGTGAAGCGGTTCCTCGACACCGGTGTCTCGCTCCAGAACATCCGGGCCGCCGTCCAGCACCTACGGGAGCGCGGATTCCGTGACCTGGAGCGCATGACGTTGATGAGCGACGGCGCGACCGTCTACGAGTGCGGCTCGCCCGACGAGGTCCACAAACTCCTCCAAGGCGGTCAGGGCATCTTCGGGATCGCCGTCGGAGTGGTCTGGCAGGACGTCGAGAGCGCCCTGTCCCAGCTGCACGGCGAACGCGTGGACACGGGGGAGACCCTGGTCGGGAACCACCCCGCGGACGAGCTGGCCCGGCGCCGCAACCGGGCCGTCTGACGCGCCGGCGCCCCCGCCCACCAGGGCGTTGTCAGAGCCGTAGGGCAGCATCGGGGGTGTGAGGAACCAGCCCACCATCCTGCACCTGGACATGGACGCCTTCTACGCCTCGGCGGAGCAGGCCGCCAAGCCCAGCCTCCGGGGCAAGGCGGTGGTGGTGGGCGGCATCGGCCCGCGCGGGGTGGTCGCCACCGCGTCCTACGAGGCGCGCCGCTTCGGGGTGCGCTCCGCGATGCCCACGGCACAGGCCAGGAGGCTCGCGCCGAACGCCGCGTACCTGGTGCCCCGCTTCGCCTTCTACCGGGAGATCAGCGACCACGTCATGGGCCTGCTGCGGGAGCTGTCACCGCTGGTGGAGCCGCTCAGTCTGGACGAGGCGTTCGTCGATCTGGAAGCGGTCGGGGCGGCCCGGGACGAGGCGTCGGCACGCACGGTCGGGATGCGGCTGCGCGCCGACATCGAGGCCACCACGGGGCTGACCGGATCGGTGGGTCTGGCCGCTTCCAAGATGCTGGCCAAGGTCGCCTCGGAGGAGGCGAAGCCCGACGGCCTGCTGCTGATACCGGTCGGCACCGAGCGGGCGCTGCTCGCCCCGATGCCCGTCCGGGTGCTGCCGGGGGTCGGGCCCGCCACCGGGGACCAGCTGCGGCGCGCGGGGATCACCACGGTCGGCGAACTGGCCGAGGCCGGGGCCGACGAACTGGTGCGGCTGCTGGGCAAGGCGCACGGGGCGGCGCTGTACGCGATGGCCCTCGCGCACGACGAGCGGCCGGTCGTCGCCGAACGGGAGACGAAGTCGGTGTCCGTGGAGGACACGTACGACGTGGACATCCACGACCGCACGCGGGTGCGGTGGGAGGTCCAGCGACTGGCCGATCGCTGCGTGCGGCGGCTGCGGGACTCGGGACACTCCGGGCGGACCGTGGTCCTCAAGGTGCGCAGGTACGACTTCTCGACGTTGACCCGTTCCGAGACGCTGCGCGGACCCACCGACGATCCCGCGGTGGTGCGGGAGGCTGCCGCGCGCCTGTTGGAGTCCGTGGACACCACCGGGGGCGTGCGCCTCCTGGGGGTGGGCGTGAGCGGGCTCGCCGACTACACCCAGGAGGACCTGTTCGCGCAGGCGGCAGGCGCGCGGACCGAGGCCGAAGGAGCCGCTGCCGAGGAACCCGCGGCCCAACCCGAGGGGGCGGACGCGACGTCCTCCCGTCCGCCCGCCCCGTGGGCCGCCGGCCATGACGTGCACCATGCCGAGTACGGGCGGGGCTGGGTGCAGGGGAGCGGCGTGGGGCGGGTGACGGTGCGCTTCGAGACCCCCTACTCCGGGCCGGGCCGGGTGCGGACCTTCGCCGTGGACGACCCCGCCCTCGCACCCTCCGCCCCGGTGTCCCTGGTGCACCGCCCCGCTCCCGACACCCCGGCCGCGCCGGACGGCGGTGCGGGCCCGTCGGGGCCCACCGGTGGCTAGCGGTCGTCCGGGGGCTTCGGGTCGTCGCCCGCTCCGGCCAGCTCACCGAAGTCCCGTACCGCCGGTGGCGCCGGGCCCGGAGACGCCAGGTTCAGCCCGTAGTGGTGGTAGAGGCGCAGCTCCTGCTGGGGCGAGAGGTGGCGGCCGACGCCGAAGTCCGGGGCGTCCTTGATCAGGGCCCGCTCGAAGGGCACCCGCAACGTGCCCTCCACCAGCTCGCTGGGCTCCAGCGGGACGAACGCGTCACGGCTGAAGAGCCCCGTCCTTATCGCCGCCCACTCCGGCACCCCCGTGGCGTCGTCGAGGTAGACCTCGTCCACCGTGCCGATCCTCGTGCCGTGGAGGTCGAACGCCTTGCGGCCGATCAGGTTGCGCGGATCGATGTCGGTCTGCACGTGCCCTCCAGTGGTCGCAACTCATCCGTAAGCACTACGAAAGTCCACATTCCGACGGGCGGCCACTCGAAGCCCCGTACGAGGGCCCGCTGGTAGGGTGGAAACGGCTGTTGACCCTGTGCGGGAGAGCTCCCCGGCTGACGACCGGGGGCGCCGAAGGAGCAAATCCTCCCCGGAATCTCTCAGGCCCCCAGTACCGCACGGGTGAGGTCACTCTGGAAAGCAGGGCGGAAGGCCGATGGCCTCCGCCCTCACCGACGGTGAAAGTCGGGCTCAGGCCCGGTGAAGCTCTCAGGTTGAGATGACAGAGGGGGAGGGCCGTCCGGGCACCCGCAATGCGGTGCCCCTCGCAGGTCGTACCGACCAGGAGGCCCCCGCATGACAGTCAAGCGTTCCCCCCTCGCCCACCTCGAACAGGGCATCCCGTTCGAGCGGCGCCACGTCGGACCCGACGTGGAAGCCCGCGCCAAGATGCTCGCGCAGGTCGGGTACGGCTCGCTGGACGAGCTGACGGCGACCGCGGTGCCCGAGGTCATCAAGAACGCCCAGGCCCTGGACCTGCCCGCGGCGCGCACCGAGGCCGAGGTCCTCGCCGAGCTGCGCTCCCTCGCGGACCGCAACGAGGTGCTCGGCTCGATGATCGGCCTCGGCTACTACGGCACCTTCACGCCGCCGGTGATCCTCCGCAACGTCATGGAGAACCCGGCCTGGTACACCGCCTACACCCCGTACCAGCCGGAGATCTCCCAGGGCCGGTTGGAGGCGCTGCTCAACTTCCAGACCGTGGTCGCGGAGCTGACCGGACTGCCCACCTCCGGGGCCTCCCTCCTCGACGAGGGCACGGCCGCGGCCGAGGCCATGGCACTGTCGCGCCGGGTCGGCAAGGTCAAGAACGGCGTCTTCCTGGTCGACGCGGACACCCTGCCGCAGACCGTGGCCGTCATCCGGACCCGCGCCGAGCCCACCGGGGTCGAGGTCCTCGTCGCCGATCTGTCCTCCGGCATCCCGTCCGAGATCGCGGAGCGGGGGGTCACCGGCGTCCTGCTCCAGTACCCGGGTGCCTCCGGGGCGGTCCGCGAGCTGCGGCCCCTCATCGTGCAGGCCCACGCACTGGGCGCCGTCGTCACCGTCGCCGCCGACCTGCTCGCCCTCACGCTCCTCACCCCGCCCGGTGAGCTCGGCGCGGACATCGCGGTCGGCACCACCCAGCGCTTCGGCGTGCCGATGGGCTTCGGCGGACCGCACGCCGGGTACATGGCCGTCCACGAGAAGTTCGCCCGCAGCCTCCCGGGCCGTCTCGTCGGCGTCTCCGTGGACGGCGACGGGGACCGTGCCTACCGGCTGGCGCTCCAGACCCGTGAACAGCACATCCGGCGGGAGAAGGCGACCAGCAACATCTGTACCGCTCAGGTGCTGCTCGCGGTCATGGCGGGGATGTACGCCGTCTACCACGGTCCGGAAGGGCTGCGGACGATCGCCCGCCGCACCCACCGCTACGCGACGATCCTCGCCGAGGGGCTGCGGGCGGCGGGCACGGAGATCGTGCACGGCGCGTTCTTCGACACGGTCACCGCGCGGGTGCCCGGCCGGGCCGCCGCGATCGTCGCCGCGGCCCGGGAGGGCGGCGTCAACCTGCGCCTGGTGGACGCCGACCACGTGGGCATCGCCTGTGACGAGACCACCACCCGGGCCCAGCTCGGCATCGTCTGGACCGCCTTCGACGCCGACGCCGACGTCGAGGCCCTGGACGCGTCCGTCGTGGACGCCCTGCCGGGGGCGCTGCTGCGCACCGACGACTACCTGGCGCACCCCGTCTTCCGGCAGTACCGCTCGGAGACGGCGATGCTGCGCTACCTGCGCCGGCTCTCGGACCGGGACTACGCCCTTGACCGGGGCATGATCCCGCTCGGCTCCTGCACGATGAAGCTCAACGCCACCACCGAGATGGAGCCGGTCACCTGGCCCGAGTTCGGCCAACTGCACCCCTTCGCACCGGCGGAGCAGGCGCAGGGGTACCTCACGCTGATCCACGAGTTGGAGGAGCGGCTCGCCGAGGTCACCGGCTACGACCGGGTGTCCCTCCAGCCGAACGCCGGTTCCCAGGGCGAGTTGGCCGGACTGCTCGCGGTGCGCGGCTACCACCGGGCCAACGGTGACGAGCAGCGCACGGTCTGTCTGATCCCGTCGTCGGCGCACGGGACGAACGCGGCGAGCGCGGTCATGGCCGGGATGAAGGTCGTCGTCGTGTCGACCGCGGACGACGGCGAGGTCGACGTCGACGACCTCCGGGCCAAGATCGAGCAGCACCGCGAGCAACTCGCCGTCCTCATGATCACTTACCCGTCCACGCACGGCGTGTTCGAGGAGCACGTCGCGGACATCTGCGCGCAGGTGCACGACGCGGGCGGCCAGGTCTACGTGGACGGCGCCAACCTCAACGCCCTCGTCGGGCTCGCCAAGCCCGGCCGCTTCGGCGGTGACGTCTCGCACCTCAACCTGCACAAGACGTTCTGCATCCCGCACGGCGGCGGCGGTCCGGGTGTCGGACCGGTGGCCGTGCGCGCCCATCTCGCGCCGTACCTGCCGAACCATCCGCTCCAGCCGGCGGCCGGGCCCGAGACCGGCGTCGGGCCGATCTCGGCGGCGCCGTGGGGCTCCGCCGGCATCCTGCCGATCTCCTGGGCGTACGTACGGCTCATGGGCGGTGAGGGGCTCAAGCGGGCCACCCAGGTCGCGGTGCTGTCCGCGAACTACGTCGCCAAGCGCCTCGAACCGCACTTCCCGGTGCTCTACACCGGTCCGGGCGGTCTCGTCGCGCACGAGTGCATCATCGATCTGCGCCCCCTCACCAAGGCCACCGGCGTCACCGTCGACGACGTGGCCAAGCGGCTCATCGACTACGGCTTCCACGCGCCGACGATGTCGTTCCCGGTGGCGGGCACCTTGATGATCGAGCCGACCGAGAGCGAGGACCTGATCGAACTGGACCGGTTCTGCGAGGCGATGATCGCCATTCGCGCGGAGATCGAGAAGGTCGGTTCGGGGCAGTGGCCCGCCGAGGACAACCCGCTGCGCAACGCCCCGCACACCGCGCGCGCCCTGTCCGGTGCGTGGGAGCACGCGTACAGCCGTGACGAGGCCGTCTTCCCGGCCGGGGTGTCGGCCGCGGACAAGTACTGGCCGCCGGTCCGCCGGATCGACCAGGCGTACGGTGACCGGAACCTCGTCTGCTCCTGCCCGCCCCTGGACGCGTACCAGGACTGATGCCGTCGCGGGCCCACGGCCCGTGCCGCAGACAGGGAAGCGGGGCCGGTCCGGAGGTGTCCGGGCCGGCCCCACCGGTGAGACTGCCGGTCCGGTGGGGGGCCTACGCCGCCGTCATCACGCCGTCCGCCCCGAGCGGGCGGTGCGGTGCGATGATCTCGCCGTTGGGCAGCAGCTCACCGGTGTCCTCGAACAGCAGGACGCCGTTGCAGAGCAGGCTCCACCCCTGCTCGGGGTGGTGGGCCACGGCGAGCGCGGCCTCGCGGTCGGCGGACTCCGCCGTCGGGCACGGTGACTGGTGCTGGCACATGGTGGATGCGTTCTTTCGCTGCGGTGTGAAGGCTGTCCTGCGGCTGGACTCGGTGCTCATGGCCGCCCCCCGTATCGTCGGTCTGATCCCCAGTGTTGCCCCACGGGCGTGATTCCGCAGGGATTTCGCGGCAGCAGGTTCTTACTCGTTAGAGACGTATCACCCGCACGGATGGTTCAGCCCAAATGGGTTGCCCGAATGGGGGGTTACGAATGGTCGAAAAGGGCTAGTCCTTTCGGGCTGTTAGCACAAACGGACGGTCCCGGTGCTCTGTGTGAGCACCGGGACCGTCCGTCTGTCGTTCGGTAGTTCTGCCGTTCAGTCGTTCGGTCGGCTGAGGGGGTGGTCGGCGGGTGGGGCCGGGAGGCCGCTGCGCCGACGGCCGTCGGCTCAGGCCGGCGCCGTGAGCGGAGGTGCCGGTGTGAGGCGGTTCCCCAGGGCGGGCAGCAGTTCGGCCGCGCGGTGCGTGCGGTGCGCCGTGACGCCGGGGGGTGCCGGTGCCAGGGGGATCAGCAGGTCGGTCGGCGCGAGGGTGCCGTCGGCGGCGTCGGCCGTGGGGTCGCCGTGCAGCCACAGCGTGAGCATGTACAGCCCGGGAACGGACAGCAGCCGCGCCTGGTACGGGACGGGGAGCGACTCCGCTTGCCGGACGGCCCGTTGGGTGGACGCGATGTACGGACCTTCGAAGAAGTGCGAGAAGGCCCAGCCGTCCGGGGTGAGGACGGTGTCCGCCGCCGCCACCGACTGGTCGCCGCAGCGGATCACGTAACGCCAGCCCGCGAGGGTGGTCGACGATGCGGGTACGAGTGGGTCCAGCACGTGGACGGGCAGCGGTAGTTCCGCTGTGACGGAGCCCTGAGCGGCACGCAGGGCAGGGGTTTTGGCCTCACGGACGGCCGTGGGGGAACCTAGTGCCGCGACGACGCTGCGCAGGGCAGGCGCGGGAGCAGGGGGAAAGACCAGCGGCATGGTGGGTCGC
Source organism: Streptomyces sp. NPDC059816 (assembly GCF_042732055.1). Taxonomy (NCBI): domain Bacteria; kingdom Bacillati; phylum Actinomycetota; class Actinomycetes; order Kitasatosporales; family Streptomycetaceae; genus Streptomyces; species Streptomyces sp. NPDC059816. Next base: position 112,517 of record NZ_JBHWIQ010000025.1, on the reverse strand, counting down.
CTCTCATTCACCGGCAGGCGGAACCAGGAAGGGCGCGGACGGCGCTGTCAGCGCGTGGGGTCAGAGGGGGCGAGGCGGCCGGGGGGACAGGGCCGCGAGCGCCAACTCTCTGCCTCTGTAGCGGAGTTTATACGACAGGCGCTCGTTTGATGATTCGCCTAGCTGATCGAATTACGGTGAGCAAGGGGCGTTTCGGTCGGCGTACGGTGGATTTTTCTCCCCATTCGCCATGATTTCAACTTCGTGACCTCGTGATATTTTCCGAGATTGGACGGCCGATTTTCTCCACCGTTTTACGCCACAATTCGGTAACGTCTCCGCGTCCCCGGGGGCGGCTTCCGTGCCGTGTCGGACAGTGATTCCCGCATGTATCGTTCATTGCCCCCTGAAACTGCCCCTTGGGCGACCATGTTCACGGTAGCCGCCCGGGCGCGGGTCATGGGGCGTTATCGATCGTGCTGTCTGGGCATCATCCCCCAGGACAGAGCGGCCGGACGGTGGGCTGCCCACTTCGAGGAGGGACGCTGCGATGGGGGAGAAGGTCGTGGCGGGCGTTGTCGACCTGTCCGATCGGCAGCGGTACCGCGAGAAGCTCCGCCAGTGCTTGGCGGGGCTCGGACGCCTGTTGGTGGAGGAACGGTTCGACCGGCCCAAGAACCTCATGGGCCTGGAGATCGAACTCAACCTGGCCGGCCCGGACGGGCTACCGCGCATGCTGAATGCGGAAGTCCTCGAACGAATCGCCAGCCAGGATTTCCAGACCGAACTGGCCATGTTCAATCTGGAAGTGAATATCGCGCCCCACCGGCTCGGCGGGCGCGTACTGGACCAGCTCGCGGAGGAAGTGCGCACGGGGCTCGCCTATGCGCACCGGAAAGCGAACGAAGTCGATGCCGGAATTGTGATGATCGGCATTCTGCCTACCCTGGCCCAGGACGATCTGGTGCCGGCGAACCTCTCCGCGGCCGATCGTTACACGCTGCTCAACGAGCAGATCGTCGCGGCGCGGGGCGAGAGTTTCCAACTCGACATCGAAGGGGTCGAACGACTCACCTGCACATCGGAGTCCATTGCCCCGGAAGCCGCCTGCACCTCGGTGCAACTGCACCTCCAGGTGACGCCCGCCCGGTTCGCCGGGGTGTGGAACGCTGCACAGGCCGTCGCCGGGGTGCAGATCGCCCTCGGCGCCAACTCGCCGTTCCTGTTCGGTCGGGAGCTGTGGCGGGAGTCGCGCCCCCCGCTGTTCCAACAGTCCACCGACACCCGTCCGCCCGAGGTCGCCGCCCAGGGGGTGCGTCCACGCACCTGGTTCGGCGAACGGTGGATCGACTCCGCGTACGACCTCTTCGAGGAGAACCTGCGGTTCTTCCCCCCGCTGCTGCCGATCTGCGACGAGGAGGACCCCCTCAAGGTCCTCGACGACGGCGGGGTGCCCTCGCTCGCCGAACTCGTCCTGCACAACGGTACGGTGTACCGCTGGAACCGCCCCGTGTACGACACCGTCGACGGCGTGCCGCACCTGCGGGTGGAGAATCGCGTCCTGCCCGCCGGGCCGACCGTCATCGACGTCATGGCGAACACCGCCTTCTACTACGGAATCGTCCGCGCCCTAGCGGAGGACCCGGTTCCGGTGTGGAGCAGGCTGCCCTTCGAAGCCGCGGCGAGGAACTTCGACGACGCGTGCCGCCACGGGATCGACGCCGAGCTCCAGTGGCCCCGACCGGGGCGCCACGGCACCGTACGGCGCATCCCGGCCGTCACCCTCGTCCTGGAGGAACTGTTGCCCCTGGCCGCGGGCGGACTGGACGCCTGGGGGGTGGAGCCCGCCGACCGCGACCGCTACCTCGGGGTGATCGAGGAGCGCTGTCGCAAGCGGGTCAACGGGGCCTCTTGGCAGACGGCGACCTTCCACCGGGCGCGGGAGAGCGGACTGGACCGCCATGCGGCCTTGGCGGCGACGACCCGCCGTTACTGCGAGTTGATGCACGCCGGGCAGCCCGTCCACACCTGGCCGGTCGGCCTGCCGCGGCCCGCCCTGCCACCGGGATGAACCCGCCGGCCGTGGTGGGACGCCCCGGGCGACGCGCCCCCTGATCCGCCCGCGGAGGTCCTCGGGAGAGGATGGGTCCCGCGGCGGGCCGGGGAGCCCGCGCCCGGCAGCGATTCGACTGGAGGCAAGGGTGCAGACGGTAACGGGGTCGGCGGCCGGACCCGGCCCGGCCCGGCCACTGGAGCGGCTCTCACGCCGGACGCTGCGGGACGAGACCCTGCTCGTCCTCGCCCTCTCGCTGGGCGCCAGCGGGGTGTCCGCGCTCATCAGCTTCCTCGGGTCGGTCACCGAGCCGGGCGGGCTCAAGGACCAGGCCGCCACCATGAACGCCTCGGCGGCCCCCGGGCGGCCCTGGTTGGACCTGGCGTGGCAGCTCTTCGGCATCACCACCGCCCTGGTGCCCGTGGCCCTCGTCGCCCATCTGCTGATCCGGGAGGGCACCGGCCTACGGGCCCTCGGATTCGACCGGACCCGGCCGTGGTTCGACCTCGGGCGCGGGGCGGCCGTCGCCGCGGTCATCGGCAGTACGGGCATCGCGTTCTACCTGCTGGCGCGCGGTCTGGGGTTCAACCTGACCGTGGTGCCCGAGGGGTTGCCCGAGGTCTGGTGGAAGTACCCGGTCCTCATCCTGTCGGCGGCACAGAACTCCGTCGTGGAGGAAGTCATCGTCCTCGCCTATCTGCTGCGCCGGTTGGACCAGCTGGGCTTCTCGCCCTGGGCGTCGATGACCGTCAGTTCCGTGCTCCGGGGTTCCTACCACCTGTACCAGGGCATCGGCGGTTTCATCGGCAACATGGTGATGGGGGTGGTGTTCGTCTACCTCTACCGGCGGTGGGGGCGGGTCGGCCCCCTCGTGGTGGCCCACACCCTGCTCGACATCGGGGCCTTCGTCGGATACGCCCTGCTCGCCGGGAAGGTCGACTGGCTGCCGACGCCCTAGCCAACCGGGGGCGCGGCGAGCAACTCGCCGTCGATGACGGTCACCGCCGTGCCGGTGAGGAGCGTGCGCGGGCCCCGTAGCTCGGCCCGCACCAGGCCGGAGCGGGGTGACGCCTGGAGCCCGGTCAGGGTGGTGCGGCCGAGGCGCGGTGCCCAGAACGGGGCGAGCGCGGTGTGGGCGCTCCCGGTCACCGGGTCCTCGTCGATGCCGACCCGCGGGAAGAAGCAGCGCGACACGAAGTCATGGCCCTGGCCGGGGTCGTCCGCCCGGGCGGTGGCGATGACGCCCCGGTCCGAGAACGCGGCGAGCGCCCGGTGGTCGGGCGTGAGCGCACGGACGGTCCGTTCGTCCGTCAACTCGACCACCAGGTCACCGACCTGCGGTCCCGTGTCGTACACCGTCAGCGGCTCGGCGCCCAGCGCGCGTGCGAGTCCGTCCGGGGCGGTCACCGGGACCAGCGGGGCGGTCGGGAAGTCCAGGGTGATCGTGCCGTCCGCGTGCGGCTCGGCGGTGAGGATCCCGCAGCGGGCCCGGAACCGCACCGGCCCGTCGACGAGCCCGGAGGCGGCGAGCACGTGCGCGGTGGCGAGCGTGGCGTGACCGCACATGTTGACCTCGGTGGTCGGCGTGAACCAGCGCAACGCCCAGTCGGCGTCGCCGCCCTGCGGCAGTGGGTGCGCGAATGCCGTCTCGGCGTGGTTCACCTCCCGGGCGACCAGCTGTAGCCAGCTGTCGTCGGGGAAGGCGGCGGGGGAGCCGACGGGGCCGCCGGGCTCCTCGGGCACGCCGAAGAGGAGGACTCCGGCGGGGTTCCCCGAGAAGGGGCGGTCGGTGAAGGCATCGACGATTCGCAGGCGCATGACGGGGACTCTAGGCGCCGGGCCGCCGCACCGGCCAAGGCCACCGGAGGACCACTGGACTGATTCGTGGGACCGGTCCGCGCGCTGGTCGTCAGTGCCGCGCCCGGGCGTTGAGGCGGGCGGCCCGGCGTGTCAAGTGGTCGCGCTCGGCGAGGTCGGACGCCTTGCGGGCCGCCTCGACGTACAGCCGTGCCGCCGTCACCGGGTCGCCGTCGCACTCGTGGAGGTAGGCCGCCACCGCCCAGTAGCGGGGCAGCGACTCGTCCAGCGGCGCGAGCGCTGCCAGACCGGCGCGCGGCCCTTCGGCCTCGCCGACGGCCACCGCGCGGTTGAGCCGGACGACCGGGCTGTCGGTCAGGCGTGCCAACTCGTCGTACCACTCGACGATCTGCACCCAGTCGGTCTCCTCGGTGCTGGGCGCGTCGGCGTGGAGCGCCGCGATGGCGGCCTGGGCCTGGAACTCGCCCGGCCGGTCGCGGGCGAGCGCGGCCGTAAGGATCTCGATGCCCTCGGCGATCGCCCCGGTGTCCCACCGGCCGCGGTCCTGCTCGGCGAGCGGTACCAGACTCCCGTCGGGAGCGGTCCGGGCGGCCCGCCGGGCGTGGTGGAGCAGCATCAGGGCGAGCAGTCCCGCCACCTCGGGGTGGTCGATCCGGGCCGCGAGTTGCCGGGTGAGCCGGATCGCCTCGGCGGAGAGGTCGACATCGCCCGAGTAGCCCTCGTTGAAGACCAGGTAGAGGACGCGCAGCACGGTGGCGACGTCGCCGGGCCGGTCGAACCGCACCCCGGAGACGGTGCGCTTGGCGCGGCTGATCCGCTGCGCCATGGTCGCCTCGGGGACCAGGTGGGCCCGGGCGATCTGGCGGGTGGTCAGCCCGCCGACGGCACGGAGCGTGAGGGCGACGGCGGACGACGGCGTCAGCGACGGGTGGGCGCACAGGAAGTAGAGCTGGAGCGTGTCGTCCACCGAGGGCGCGGGCCCGGGCGCCGGCTGCTCACTGACGAGGTCCTCGCGGCGGCGGCGGGCGGTGTCCGCGCGGGTCGCGTCGAGGAACCGGCGCCAGGCCACGGTGATCAGCCAGCCCTTCGGGTCCCGCACGGGGGAGTCCTCGGGCGAGGGGCCGGGGGAACCGTCGGCGGGCCAGGCCCGGACCGCCTCGGCCAGGGCGTCCTGCACGGCGTCCTCGGCCGCCGCGAAGTCGGCTCCGCGGCGGACCAGGATGCCGAGCACGTCCGGGGCGAGGCTCCGGAGCAGGGTCTCGTCCACGTCAGCGACCGCTCAGGTGATCGGAGGGCAGTGCGGGGCCAGGAACGGGCGCACCTCCAGCCACTCGTGGATCGGTCGCCCGCCCGCGCCCGGGGCGGCCGACAGGTCCCCGGCCAACTCGACGGCGCGCTCGTAGCTGTCGACGTCGATCACCATCCAGCCGGCGATGAGGTCCTTGGTCTCGGCGAACGGGCCGTCGGTGACCGGTGGGCGCCCCTCGCCGTCGTACCGGACGAAGGTTCCCTCGGGGGCGAGTGCCTGACTGTCGACGAACTCGCCGGTGCCTTCGAGTCGGGTCGCGAAGTCGCGCATGTACTGCACATGGGCCGAGATCTCCTGGGGGGTCCACCGGTCCATGGGCACGTCGTTGACCGGAGCCGGGGCACCTCGGTAGTGCTTGAGCAGCAGGTACTTGGCCATGGTGTGCCTCCTGAGTGCTGGTGCGACCCATGGTGGTCGCGTTCACTTCGGGGACGGAGCCAGCCACGGTTTCTCGACATCGCCGTCCGCGTTCCTTGACTCCGGTGGCCGAGTCCGGGTGCGCCGTCCAGCAGGGTCCGGGGCCGGGGGAGCCGGGGTCAGCCCTCGTGCGCCCGCTCGGGAGGCGCTTCGGCCCGTGCGACGGCCGCGTCTAGCAGGGGCCAGCCGTCGACCTCCACCGCCGGCTGCTGCCCCGGCTGCCACCCGCGGGCCGAGGCCGCGTCGAGCAGGGCCCGGACGGCGCCCGGTTCGTGCAGGTTCAGGGAGCCGCCCCGGGTGTGCCCCACGTCGCCGGAGCCCAGGGGGAACCCGCCCGGGACGTACCGGCCGGGGCCCTCGGCGAAGACGATGCGCAGCGGGCCCCCGGTGCCGGCCGGCTGCGGGTACAGCGTGAGGGTCTGGCGGCAGTCCGTGGACCGGCCGTCGTCCGCCACGCGGTGACCGTGGCGGATCGTCCAGAGGAACGTGCGCCCGTCGACCACCAGACGGCGGGGCTTCTTCGGGTGGCGGGGCACGGAGCCGAGCGTACGCGGCCCGGTCCGCGGGGGCGGCACCCCGGGCGGCGAAACCCGGTGGCCGTCCGGGGCGGGCCGTGAAACGTTCGGCCGCATGACTGACGACTGCTTCGCGCATCCACGGCTCGCCGCGATCTACGATCCGCTGCACGCCGATCGCAGCGATCTGGATGCCTACCTGCACCTCGTGGAGGAGTTCGAGGTGCGTCGGGTGCTGGACATCGGCTGCGGCACGGGGGTGTTCGCGCTGCTGCTGGCCGACCGCGGCATCGAGGTCGTCGGCGTCGATCCCGCACGGGCGTCCATCGAGGTCGCCCGGGCCAAACCGGGCAGTGGGCGGGTTCGCTGGATCTGCGGCGACGCGACGGACCTGCCCGCGCTGCGGGTCGACCTCGTGACGATGACGGGGAACGTCGCCCAGGCCGTCGCCGACCCGGACGCGTGGCAGCAGACGCTACGGGGAGCCCACCAGGCACTGCGACCCGGTGGGCGCCTGGTCTTCGAGACTCGGGACCCGTCCCGGCGTGCCTGGGAGGGGTGGACGCGTGAGCAGACCCACGAAGTGACGGAGGTCCCGGGCCTCGGCGCGGTCGAGACCTGGGGTCGGGTGGTCGACGTGAGCCTGCCCCTGGTGACCTTCCGTTGGACCTACGGGTTCGCAGTGGACGGACAGGTGTTGTCCTCGGATTCCACACTGCGCTTCCGGGAGCGGGCGGAGGTCGAGCGGGACCTGCTCGCACACGGCTTCGTGGTGGACGAGGTGCGCGACGCACCCGACCGTCCGGGGAAGGAGTTCGTCTTCCTGGCGCGTCGTCCGTGATCCCCGGAGGAGGTGGGCGCGCCGCCCCCGGCTGCCGGCCGTGACGTCCTGGTGCCCAGGGAAGGCGGCGAACTCCGGTTCGTCGTCAGGCGTTCCGGTCGGCTTCCCGAGCCGCGCGCTCCAGCCGGCTCCGATGGTTCTCCCACCACCCCGCGTCGCCCGGCGGCATGCTGGCGTTGTCCTCGTTCATCCCGACGGCGCCGTCCAGGTGTTCCCGGAGGATGTCGGCGTGCCCGGCGTGCCGGTGCGTATCGGCGATCACGCGCACCACGGCGTGGTGCAGCGTCACCTCGTCCTTGCCCTCGGGCCACCACGGCACCCTGCCGGTCGTGTCCAGCGTCAGCGCGTCGATCGTCGCGTCCGCGTGTGTCCACGCCCGGCGGTACAGCTCCACGACGTACGTGCGTGACTCGTCCGCGGTGGCCCACATGTCCGCGTTGGGCTCCGCACCCTCGTCCAGCCAGGGCAGCGGCTCCCCGGACGGTCGTCCGAAGGTGTCGCCGAGGTAGCCCAGTTCCACGCTGGCCGCGTGTTTCACCAGGCCCAGGAGGTTCGTGCCGGTCGGCGTCAGCGGGCGGCGGGCGTCGTACTCCGAGAGCCCTTCCAGCTTCCACAACAGGGCGTCACGGGCGGACTGCAAGTAGAAGTGGAGGTCGTTCTTGGCATCCGGTGTGGTCATCGGGCCAGTCTGTCGCGCCCGTGATCTTCGGTCACGGTCTTTTCCCGTCGACCGCGGTGGACCGGGCAGCAGGGACGGGTCGCGGGACGCGGACTGACCTGCGCCAGTGATGGCTGGGGGCCAGCTGGGACACGCCGTTCGAGGCGACCCAACATGCCTGCAGAGCCGTGGGCTGGGAGTTCGAGTGGGTCGGGCGGCCCGAGCCGGTGTTCACGGCGAACATCCGCTGGCTGTCCCGATACCGGCGGGCCCGCTGCGGCCGACCGGTGGCGGTGGCGGATCGGCTCCGGGAGGCCTTCCGCGAACCGATGGGGCTATAGGAGGGCGCTGGGCTGGTCGGAGACCGGTTGCAGGTTCTGCCGGTGCTGTTCCATCTGTTGTGGTCCGGCGCTCTGCTGACCGATCTGGCGGGAGGACTTGTGGAGACCGACAGTCTCGTCTGGACGGAGGGAATCCGATGGGCGGCTTGAAGCGGCCGCCAGCCTTGGTGGTCGGCCAGAGGGTCCGGTTCGAGGGCCAAGTGAGGGGGGCTCAAGGTCACCGCACGGGCCGTGGTGCTGGAGGACGCCGAGGCACCGCACCGCGTTGTCGCTCTGATCGACCTATTCGAGACCGCGGACTTCGAGATCCTGTTCCAGCCCGAACGCGTGCCTCTGAATGGCGGGAACCTGGCCGAGCTGCCCTCGCGACGGACTCTCTACCGACTGGTGGCGAAGCTGACGGCAGGCACGCATGCGACTGGGTCGGCTGTCACACGCAGGTCGAAGGCCCATGGGGCTGCTGCCCCGTTCGAAGTCCGTCGACGCCAGCGTGCTGCTGGCCCGCACGGTCACCCCGGAGCTGATGAGACCGGGCTGGGTCGACGCGCTGAAGATGTCCCGCTCGGTGCTGCCGCATGCCCGGATGCTGACCCTCGATGAGCGTCTGGAGCATGCGGCAGCCAAGCCGGTGATCGTCCCGGAGATGAGGGGCCGTCCAACTTGGGCACGGATTGCCGCCGTCACCGGCCGTGACCCCGAACAGCTACGGAAGACGCTCGACACCGTCAAGTGCAAGAGATGCGGCTCCGACTTTGCGGTCACCCGCACGTTCGGCGTCATGCCCGTTTACTGCTCGACTCGATGCCGCATCCCCCAGAAGCATCCAGTCATGGAACCCTGCCGAATCTGCCGGCAGCCGATGAAGATCCAGTTCGGTCAACGTCACCGGCTCTGACCCATTGACCGCCGCAAGGACGGCCGGACTCGGCGATGGTGCTCGCGTAAGTGCTATCGGTTGTCCCGTGGCTGGCCTGAGCAGCCGCGACGGAGTGAGGCCGTGCTTTGAACGTGGCTAGGTGTACTGACCGGGCACGTTGATTGAGAACAGGGGACCTGATCGGCAATCACGATGCGGGGGTTGAGTGACTGTCAGCCAGGTCCCTGGCGAGCTGACTGATGCGTGCGCGGGCCGTCTCAGGGGCGAGCACCTCGATGTGGTCGCCGAACTGGAGAAGCTGACGCACCGACTCGATGTCGGGGTAGCGCACGACGACGACGCACGAGCCTTTTTCCGCGTCGGAGACATGGTGGATCCGGGTGCCGAGGATGCGCCGCGCCAGGTCGAGACCCTTTTCCGGCAGGCGGATGGTCACGCTCACGCGATCTTGCTCCTCAGTGCGTTTCTTCAACACGGCCCATCTGGTGCGGAGGGTTTCGCCTGGTTGGAGCACGGCTGGTGCGTCTAGCTGTTCGAAGGCCGACAGTCGTTCCAGAGCGAGCAGCCGGCTGTCGCCCTGGTCATCGGCGACGAGATACCAGCGACCTGATTTCGCCACGATCCCGTACGGGTCGACCACCCGTGTCGAGGCCTGGCTCTCGGCGCTGCGCCGGTACAGGATTCGAAGGCGTCGCCGGTGTCGCAGGGTCGAGGCCAGATCCGATACTTCGACCGCTGCCTCGGGGGCAGCAAACCACGCGGTGCTGTCGACAAGCACAAGGTCGGCCAGCCGCAGCGGGCTCGGCGACTCAGGTGCTGCAGCCTGGCGGGCGGCGATCTTGCGCTCGGCCGACTCCCACACCGCAGTTAGGCCCATTCGCTCACGTAGCGCGCTGTCCAAGCCGGCTACGGATAGGGCCTCCAGTTCCGGTGGTTCCAGATGGGATGCGCTGAGCCGTGCACTGGAGAGCAGGACGATCCCGCCGTTCCGCCCACGTTCGGCATAGACGGGCACGCCCGCTGTCGATAGCGCCTCGACGTCCCGCAGCACAGTCCGCCGGGACACCTCAAGACGCGCGGCGAGCTCCGTGGTAGTGAGCCGCTGACGGGTCTGCAAGAGCAGCAGGAGATGCAGGAGTCTTGAAGCCTTCATGCTTACCCATGTTCTCAGAAAAGGTGACAGGTTCCGTCGCGATTGGTTGATCCACTGGGTGCTGGACCGAGAAATCAACGAGTTGAGGAGCACTCCATGCCCGCACCGAACCTGTTCCTGATCGGCGTCCGCGACGCCGAGGCCGCCGCCGCCTTCTACAGCGACCTGTTCGAGATCGAACCGACCTTCACCAGTCCCCACTACGTAGCCTTCGAAGCTGCCCCCGGTGTCCTGTTCGCCCTGTGGACGGGCTACAGCGAGCACGCGGTCCCGAGCCTCCCTCGTACGACAGAGATCGGACTCATGGTGCCGAGGCCATCGCAGGCGATTGACGAGATCTTCACGAGGTGGGCCTCGAAGGGGGTCCACGTTGTGCAGGAGCCGCATGATGCTGTCTTCGGCCGCACGTTCGTGATCACGGACCCTGACGGCAACCTCATCCGAGTCTCCCCGGTCGACTGACCTGCACCATCCCTCCCCGCATATCTCCAAGCTGAAGGGCCGGCCACACACCATGGCCGGCCCTTCAGCCTGTCTAGGAGCTCAGAAATGTCGCATGCGAACGCGGCCCTCACCCCGCGCCACCGGCTGAAAGCCGCTCGACTCGTCGCTGACGACGGCTGGCCAATCAGCGAAGTCGCGGCCCGCTTCCAGGTGTCCTGGCCGACCGTGAAGCGCTGGCGACTCCGTGGACGGACCAGGGCGTGTTGTCCAGCCGCACCGTGCTGTCGCCGAGGTCTACGGCCCAAAGGCTCTCGACACTTGCCGGCGGCCGGCCGTCCTCGTCCATGTCCATGCGGAAGTGGACCTTCACATGGTCGTCACCGAACCATCATCCACTTCGCATCCACCAGGCCGGACGGCGGAGTGCGGAAGGCGGGCGCCTCCGGATCCGGCTGGCAGCCCGCCACGCTCGCCGACAGGCAGCCTCCAGGTGATCGGCTTCTAAAGAACGACCTGGCAGGCGATCAACGATCGCTGGCACAGGTCAGCGGACATCACTGCGGCGGGTCTTGTTCGATACAAGTTATCGATATATCGTTGAGGTATCGCGATCGATCAACGATGGATGGAGTGAGCGAGATGCGTACTCATGGGCATGAACACGGACACGGTCCGTGCGGCCCCGGCCATCAGGGCCGGGACGGCTTCGACGGGCGCCGGGCCGCCTTCGGGCCCTTCGGGCCGGGCTTCGGACCCGGTGGTGGGCACTGGGGCGGACGGGGTCGGGGCGGGGCGCCGGGACGGGCGCGGCGCGGCGATGTGCGCGCGTCGATCCTGGCCCTGCTGAAGGACCGCCCGATGCACGGCTACGAGATGATCCAGGAGATCGCCGAGCGCAGCGGCGGGGCGTGGAAGCCCAGTCCGGGTTCGGTGTACCCGACCTTGCAGCTGCTGGAGGACGAGGGGCTGATCAGCAGTGCCACCGAGGGCGGGAAGAAGCTGTTCTCCCTCACCGAGTCCGGTCGTCAGGCGGCCGAAGAGGGGCCCGACGCTCCCTGGGACGCGGCCGGGCGCGGGGTCGACTGGGAGGCGCTGAACGAGGTCCGGCAGGCCGGGTTCGGGCTGCTGGACGCGTTCGGTCAGGTCTGGAAGTCCGGTAGCAAGGAGCAGCAGGAGAAGGCGCTTGCCGTGATCGGTGACGCCCGCAAGAAGCTGTACCTGATCCTCGCCGACGGGGACTGAGCAGCGGCCGGGCCCCCTCGCCGCGCGGTGCGGGAGGTGCCGGGTGCGCGGCGGGGTCGGCCCGGCCGGCGGTTTCAGCGGGGGCGCTGGATCTCCGCCGCGTCGAACACGTCGAACGCCCGGGGGTGCGGCCCCTCGTCGTGGCAGTGCCAGGCGTCCCAGAACAGGTCCGCGGGCAGGGCGTCATCGGGCGCGTAGACCCGGTACACGTAGCGACGGCCGTCGATCGACGGCAGGGTCACGAGCCAGTACGCGAACTCCATGCTCCTGAAGGACGCCCCCGCGGCGGTGCCGGTTGCCGATCGGAAGGGCATGTTCCGCTCGGGGGCGGCTGGGGGCGGCTGGGGGCGGCGGCCCGGGGCGCGCTCCGCAAGGGGACGCGCCCCGGAAGGGGAGGATCACACGATCTCATCCGTAAGGAGGAGAACCGGAACATCCATACCCAACCAGTGTCGGACCCGTAAATGCTCCCTCTTGGTGATGCGCTTTCCCCGCCCGGTTGATGGGGTGGGGGATGTGCACCTCCCCCTTCCGCAGCAGCCCGCCCCCGGCGGTGCCACGCCCCTTCCCGCCGACGACCTGCTCAGCGTCGAGATGATCGCCGTGGTGGCGGGTGCGAGACGGCGGGCCGTGCGTGACGGCGACCGCCAGGTCGACACCGCCCACCTGCTGCACTCGCTGCTGGAGACTGATCCCCTGGTCCGGGCGCTGTTCGGAGACGGTCCGCAGGCCGCCCGGCTCCTCGGGTACCTGGTGCAGCGCAGCATCGGCTACGGACTCCAGTGGCAGTCCTCGGTCGAGGACTCGGGCGCGCTTCCCGTCGCGCGGGGCGCGGTGGGTGTCGCGCGCTGGTCACCGGCGGCTGCCGCCGCGATGGACCGGGCCGTGCTGCGCGCTCGGGCCCGCGGCGACGAGCGGGCCGGCGGGCTGGACCTGTTCGTCGCGCTGGCCACCGACCGGGAGTGTCGTGCGGTGGAAGTGCTGCTGCACGCCGGGGTGGAGCCCGCCCGGGTCGTGGCGCGGGTCGAGGCCGGGCCGGCCGACGCGGGGTGCGAGGAGCGGGGTGGCGGCGGGGGGCGCCTGTCGTCCTGAGCCTGGGCCGGACCCGGATGTGAGACGGATGACAGGGCCGTGGGGGCTGACGCTCCTGACGGTGTTTGACATCATGTGCCGGTGCACACGACTGGGGTGAATGACGGTGGCCGGCGCCGCGGCGTCGGCCTGGGGATCGCGCTCCTGTCAGCCGTCGCCTTCGGCGGTTCCGGCGTCGCGGCGAAACCACTGATCGAAGCGGGCCTGCACCCCCTGCACGTGGTGTGGTTGCGGGTCGCGGGCGCCGCTCTCGTCATGCTGCCCCTGGCATGGCGTCACCGGGACCTGCTGGTGCGGCGCCCCGCGCTGCTCGCCGGGTTCGGCCTGCTCGCCGTGGCGGGCGTCCAGGCCCTCTACTTCGCGTCGATCTCCCGCATCCCCGTCGGCGTCGCCCTGCTCGTCGAGTACCTGGGTCCGGCCCTGCTCCTGGGCTACATCCGCTTCGTGCAACGGCGGCCGGTCACCCGTGCCGCCGCGGTCGGCGTGGTGCTGGCCGTCGGCGGCCTCGCCTGCGTGGTGGAGGTGTGGTCGGGGCTCGGCTTTGACGCGCTCGGGCTGCTGCTCGCCTTCGGCGCCGCCTGCTGCCAGGCGTGCTACTTCGTCCTCTCCGACCAGGGCAGCGACGCCGGCGACGAGGCCCCCGATCCGCTGGGCGTCATCGCGTACGGGCTGCTGATCGGGGCGCTCGCCCTGACGGTGATCTCGCGGCCCTGGACCATGGACTGGTCACTGCTCGCGGGGACCGCGGACATGGACGGGCGTCCGGTGGCCGCGTACCTGCTGCTCGGCTGGGTGGTGCTGATCGCCACCGTCCTCGCTTACATGACCGGGGTGCTCTCGGTGCGGCGACTGTCACCGCAGGTCGCCGGGGTCGTGGCGTGTCTGGAGGCGGTTGTCGCGACGGTGCTGGCCTGGGTGCTGCTCGGGGAACAGCTGTCCGCGCCGCAGATCGTCGGCGGGTGCCTGGTCGTGGTCGGTGCGTTCATCGCCCAGTCCGCGGCGCCGGTCAAGGGCTCGTCCGAACCGGTGGCCGGGGGCGGTCCGGTGCCCGCCGGACCGGCCGCCGCCCCGGTGGTCGGGACGGCCGACCGGGAACCCACGGGTTAGAGCACGGCGAGGTACGGGGGCACGGCCGTTCCCGGTGCGAGGTCGTCGGCCGGGACGAGGGACCCGTAGGTCTGCCGGACCGGAACGACCCCCGCCCAGTGGGGGAGCGGCAGGTCCTCGGGGTCGTCGTTGGGGCCGCCCGTGCGGATCTTCGCCGAGACCTCGTCCAGGTCGAGCCTCAGGACGGCCGTCGCCGCCAGTTCCCTGGCGTTCGCCGGACGGGAGTCCCGGGAGCGCTCCGGGACCACGTGGTCGACCAGGGCGTCGAGGGCCGTGCGCTTCTCGTCGGGGTCGGTGACCGTCCGGGCGGTGCCCTGGACCACCACCGAGCGGTAGTTGATCGAGTGGTGGAAGGCCGAGCGGGCGAGCACCAGCCCGTCCACGTGGGTCACCGTCAGGCACACCGCCAGCCCCGGATCCGCGTCCCCGGCGAGCCGGAGCGGCCGGGAGCCAGTCGAGCCGTGCACGTAGAGGCGTTCGCCCACCCGTCCGTACAGCGTGGGCAGGACGACCGGGGTGCCGTCGCGGACGAACCCGAGGTGGCACACGTAGGCGGCGTCGAGTATCGCGTGAACGGTCGCGCGGTCGTAGGCGGCCCGCTCCCGGGAACGGGTGGGGACGGTCCGCTCCGTCGGTGCGTAGGCGCTCTGGTCCGGCATCTCCGGCTCCCTCGTGGTCATCGGCCCTCGGCCCGGGGGCTCCGCACGGAACTCCGGATGGAATCCCGGACGGAACTCCGTGCAGAACGATTGCACTAGTGCATAATGTTGTTTGTGCTAGGAGAATATCCCATCCAGGGTCGAAGGGCATCGGAGATCGCCCGCAGCGTCGAACAGGCCGTCGCGTCGGGCGCGTGGGAGCCGGGGTCCGCGCTGCCCCCCCAACGCGCCCTGGCGGAACGCCTCGGGGTGAACCCCAACACCGTCGCCGCCGCCTACCGGACGCTCCGCGAACGCGGGGTCATCGAGACCGACGGCCGCCGCGGCAGTCGGGTGCGCGCCAAACCCGCGGTCACCACCCGCGCGGCGATCCGGGTGGACGTGCCCCCGGGCGTCCGGAACCTGTCGGACGGCAACCCCGACATCGCCCTGCTGCCCCCGCTCACCGCCGCGTTCACGGCCGCCGCCGTACGCGCCGACCGCGATCCGGTGCTGTACGGGGCCGAGCCCGTCGACCCGGACCTCGCCCGGTACGCGCGGCGCGCGTTCGACCGGGACGGCGTGCCCGACGGACCGACGGCCGTCACCTCGGGTTCGCTGGACGCCCTGGAACGGGTGCTCACCGCCCATCTGCGGGTCGGCGACACCGTCGGCGTGGAGGACCCCGGCTGGGGCAGCCTCCTCGACCTCGTCCCCGCGTTGGGGCTGCGCGTCGCCCCCGTGGCGGTCGACGACGACGGTCCGCTGCCCGACGAGGTGGCGCGGGTGCTGGCCGCTGGTGCGCGCGCCCTGATCGTCACCGACCGGGCGCAGAACCCCACCGGGGCGGTGATCGGGGCGGACCGCGCACGGTCCCTGCGCGCCGTACTCGGGCGCCACCCCGACACGCTCCTGATCGAGGACGACCACGGCCACGGGGTCGTCGACCAACCGCTCCACCCGCTGGCCGGCGGCACCGCCCACTGGGCCCTGGTGCGGTCCGCGGCCAAGGCGTACGGCCCCGACCTGCGGGTCGCGGTACTCACCGGCGACCAGATCACCCTGGACCGGGTGCGGGGTCGCCAGAGCCTGGGGCCCGGCTGGGTCAGCCTGCTCCAACAGCGGGCGGTGGCCCACCTGTGGAGCTCCGGGGCGGTGGACCCCCACGAGGTGGCCGCCTCCTACGGGGCGCGCCGCGACGCCCTGATCGCTGCACTCGCCGCACGGGGCGTCGAAGCCCGGGGACGGAGCGGCATGAACGTCTGGGTCCCGGTGCCCGACGAAACGGGAGCGGTCGCGCGATTGCTGCACGCGGGGTGGGCGGTGGCCCCCGGAGCGCGGTTCCGCACCCGGACGCCCCAGGGGGTGCGGATCACCGTGTCCACGCTGTCCTGCACCGGGACCGGGACGGACGTCGAGGAACTGGCCGAAGCGGTCGCCCGGGCGGTGGCCTCCGCCCCGGCCCGGCGCTCCACCTAGGGTCCGCGGCCCCGGACCGCCGGGCGGACCCGTTCGCACCGGCGTGCACGGCGCACCAGTACGCCCCGGCCGTACTCGATCGGACTCCGCGCGCCCTACCGACGGCCGGGGACCGCAGTGATGATGAGCGGACCGCACGTGATCCAGACGACTCCGCGCGCCCGGCCCCGGCCGGGGGCGCGCGGTGGAAGGGGTCCAGATTGTTGCTGCTCATATCCCCCGACGGTGTCGAGGAAGCCCTCGACTGCGCGAAGGCCGCGGACCACCTCGACATCGTCGACGTCAAGAACCCCGACGAGGGCTCGCTCGGCGCGAACTTCCCCTGGGTCATCAGGGAGATCCGCGACGTGGTCCCGGCGGACAAACCGGTCTCCGCCACCGTGGGAGACGTCCCGTACAAGCCCGGCACGGTGGCCCAGGCGGCGCTCGGCGCGGTCGTCTCCGGGGCGACCTACATCAAGGTCGGCCTCTACGGATGCACGACCCCCGAACAGGCCGTCGACGTCATGCGCGGGGTCGTCCGGGCGGTGAAGGACCACCGACCGGACGCGTTCGTCGTCGCCTCGGGCTACGCCGACGCCCACCGCATCGGTTGCGTCAACCCGCTGGCCCTGCCCGACATCGCCCGCCGCTCCGGCTCCGACGCGGCCATGCTCGACACCGCCGTCAAGGACGGGACCCGACTGTTCGACCACGTTCCGCCGGAGGTCTGCGCCGCGTTCGTCCGACAGGCCCACGACGCCGGTCTGCTCGCCGCCCTCGCGGGCAGCCTGAAGACGGGGGACCTCGGCGAACTGACCCGCATCGGCACCGACATCGTGGGGGTGCGCGGAGCGGTCTGCGAGGGCGGCGACCGCACCACCGGCAGGATCCAACCGTCGTTGGTGGCCGCCTTCCGGGCGGAGATGGACCGGCACGCCCGGGAACACGCGGCTGCCGCCCCCACCGCGAGCTGACCGCGGCCATGGCGACCCGACGGCCCCGTCGCGCGCCCCGAACGCCCGGCGAGCACTTCGCCGTCCTCGACCCGGCCACCGGCGAGGACTTCGCGCAGGCCCCTGACCAGCAGCCCGAAGAGTTGGACGCCGTCGTCGCCCGGGCCCGGGAAGCGTGGCGCAGCTGGCGCGCCGACCCCGTCGCACGCACCACCGCGCTGCTCGCCGCAGCCGACGCGGTGACGGCGGCCGGGGCGGACCTCGCTCCCCTCCTCACCCGTGAACAGGGCAAACCCCTGGCCGAGGCGGAGGCGGAGATCGCCCGTACGGCGGCCCGCCTGCGGTACTTCGCCGCGCTCGCGCCCGAACCCCAACCCCAACCCCTCGACGACGGCCGGCCGGTGCGCAGCGAGGTCCGCTGGCGCTCCCTCGGGCCCGTCGCCGCGATCGTTCCCTGGAACTTCCCCCTCCAGCTCGCCTCGGCGAAGTTCGCGCCGGCGCTCGCCGCGGGCAACACGATGGTGCTGAAGCCCTCCCCCCACACGCCCCTCGCCACCCGACTGCTGGGGTCCGTCGTCGCCACCGCCCTGCCCGAGAACGTGCTGACGGTCGTCACCGGTCAGGAACCCCTCGGCGCCCGGCTGGCCTCCCACCCGGGCATCCGCCAGGTGACCTTCACCGGTTCGGTGCCCACCGGGCGGGCCGTCGCGGTGGGCGCCGCCGCCTCGCTCACCCGGGCCACCCTGGAGCTCGGTGGCAACGACGCCGCCGTCCTGCTGGAGGACGTGGACGTGGAGCGGATCGCGGACCGGCTGTTCTGGGCGGCGTTCCGCAACTGCGGGCAGGTCTGCATGGCGGTCAAGCGCGTCTACGTACCGGCCCGGCTGCACTGCGACGTGGTCGAGGCCCTGGCCGAGCGCGCGAAGGCCGTCGTCGTCGGAGCCGGCCTCGACCCGGGCACCCAACTGGGCCCGGTCAACAACGCCCCCCAGCTGGCCCGGGTCGAGCACTACACGGCCCGGGCCCTGGCGGACGGCGCCCGCGCCGCGGCCGGGGGCCACCGACTGGACCGACCCGGCTACTTCCACGCCCCGACGATCCTCACCGACGTCCCGCCCGACAGCCCGGTGGTGACGCAGGAGCAGTTCGGCCCCGTGCTGCCGGTGCTGCCGTACGGGAACCTCGACGAAGCCGTGGCGGCGGCCAACGACACCGGCTTCGGGCTGGGCGGCTCGGTCTGGGGCACCGACCTCGACCTGGCCGGGGCCGTGGCCGAGCGACTGGAGTGCGGGACGGCGTGGATCAACCACCACGCCGAACTGTCCCTCGCCCAGCCCTTCGCGGGCACCAAGGACAGCGGTGTCGGCGTCGCCGGCGGGCCGTGGGGGCTCTACGGCAACCTCAGACCGTTCGTCGTGCACCGCCCGGAGGGGCCATGACGAGGAGGTTCGAGGCGGCGGTGCTGCGCTCGCCCGAGGGCCGGTTCGCCGTCGAGGAGGTGATCCTCAACGCGGGCCCGTCCGCGGGAGAGGTCCTGGTCGAGATCGCCGGCTGCGGGATGTGCCGGACCGACCTCGCGGTCCGGCGCGCGCCGGGCGGCTCGCCGCTGCCCGCGGTGCTCGGCCACGAGGGGGCCGGGGTCGTGGTGGAAACGTCCGGTCCGCTCACCGGTCTGAGCGAGGGCGACCACGTCGTCCTGAGCTTCGACTCCTGCGGCCACTGCCGGAACTGCCTGTGCGGGGCCCCCGCCCACTGCGACTCCTTCGCCTCGCTCAACCTCTTCAAGGGGCGCGAGGAGCACGCCGCGCGGTTCACCGACGCGGCCGGGCGCCCACTGGCGCCCCGGTGGTTCGGCCAGTCCTCGTTCGCCGCGTACGCGGTGGTCCCGGCCCGCAACGCCGTACGGGTCGACCCCTCGCTGCCCGTCGAACTGCTCGGGCCGCTCGGCTGCGGTTTCCTCACCGGCGCCGGAGCGGTCCTCCACTCCTTCGCGATCGGCCCCGGCGACACCTTCGCGGTCTTCGGAGCGGGCGCGGTGGGCCTGGCCGCGGTGATGGCCGCCGCCGCCTCCGGGGCGGTGACCGTGGCCGTCGACCGACACCCCGGGCGGCTGGCCCTCGCCGAGCGGTTCGGTGCGACCCCGCTGCACGCCTCCTCGGCCGACCTGCCCGGCCGCATCCGACGACTGACCGACGGCGGTGCACAGTTCGCGCTCGACACCACGGCCTGTGCACCGCTGATCAACGATGCCCTACGGGCGCTGCGGCCGACCGGTCACCTCGGTCTGGTGGCGCGGCTCCACACCCCGCTACCGCTCGCACCCGGGACGCTGGACCGGGGCCGGCACCTGTCCCACATCTGCGAGGGCGACGCGGTGCCGGGGCTGCTGATCCCGCGGCTGATCGGGCTGTGGCGGGCCGGGCGGTTCCCCTTCGACGAGCTGATCCGTAGGTATCCGCTCACCGACATCAACGAGGCCGAACGTGACTGCGCGGCGGGCCGGGTGGTCAAACCCGTCCTGCTGCCGCGCGCTCGTGGAGGAACGGGACGCCCGTAGCCAGGGCGTCGCGGGGCACCGGATGATCCCGCGCGGGCTTCCCGCTGTTCACGGTCTCGACTCACCCCAGGGAGGACACATGGTCGGAACGGCACCTCGGAACACCGGTGTGGAGGGCGTGGAAGGGGGCGTGGGTCTGACCGCGCTGATGGTCGCGGCGGCCCGGGCGATCGAGACCTACCGCCACGACGCCCTGGCCCGGGACGTCTACGCGGAGCACTTCGTGCGCGCCGCACCGGCGTCCGCCGGCTGGCCGGTGCGCGGGCAACAGGTTCCGGACGGGGACGCCAACCCGCTGTGGGGGCGGTTCGCACGGTACTTCGGTCTGCGGACGAGGGTCCTCGACGACTTCCTCCTGCGCTCGGTGCACCACACGGGCGCCCGTCAAGTGGTGCTGCTCGGAGCGGGGTTGGACGCGCGGGCGTTCCGGCTCGACTGGCCGCCCGGCTGCGTGCTCTTCGAGGTCGACCGGGAAGGCGTGCTGGCGTTCAAGCACGAGGTGCTCGACGGGCTGCCGGCCGTTCCGAAGGCGGCGCGGGTACCCATACCGACCGATCTGCGCGCCGACTGGGTCGGAGCGCTGTCCGACGCCGGTTTCGACCCGGCCGCACCGAGCGTCTGGCTGGCCGAGGGGCTGCTGTTCTACCTGCCCGCCGCCACCGAGACGTACCTCATCGACACGGTGCACCGGTTGAGCACCCCGGGCAGCGCCCTGGCGTTCGAGGTCAAACTCGACGAGGACCTGCTGGAGTACCGCAACAGTCCGCTCTACACCTCGACCACCGACCAGATCGGCATCGACCTGCTCGACCTGTTCGACCGGGCGCCGCGGCCCGACTCCGTCGGCCGGCTGACGGGCAGGGGCTGGAACACCTCGGTCCACACCCCCTTCGACTTCACCCGCCGGCACGGACGCGGCCCGCTACCGGAGCCGAACGACGCGTTGGCGGGCAACCGGTGGGTGTTCGCGAACAAGCCCCCGAGGTGACGCCGTCACCGGGCGCCCAGGCTGCCGCTCCGCCTGCCGCACCGGTCCGTGACGGTGCGCCGGTCACACCCGCTCCACCAGCATCGCGACGCCCTGGCCGACTCCCACGCAGAGCGTGGCCAGGCCCAGCCGGGCGTCCTCGCGTTCCAGCCGGCAGAGGAGGGTGAGCAGGATACGGGCGCCGGAGGAGCCGAGGGGGTGTCCGAGGGCGATCGCGCCGCCGTCGGCGTTGACCCTCTCCTCGTCCAGCCCCAGTCGACGGATGACGGCCAACGCCTGTGCGGCGAAAGCCTCGTTCAGTTCCACGGCGTCCAGGTCGCCCGCCACCCGGCCCGCGCGGGCGAGGGCCTGCTCGGTGGCGGGCACCGGACCGAGGCCCATCAACTGGGGGCGCACGCCGGCGGAGGCCGAGGTGACGATCCGGGCCCGGGGAACGAGTCCGTACCGGCGTACGGCGTCACCGCTCGCGACGACCAGGGCCGAGGCGCCGTCGGAGAGGGGCGAGGCGGAGCCGGCGGTGACGATCCCGTCCTCCCGGAAGACCGTCCGCAGGCTGCCCAGCTTCTCCAGGGTCGTGCCCGGACGGGGGCCCTCGTCGCGGGTCACCTCGCCGTCCGGACCCGACACCGGCACCAGCTCGCGGTCGAAGTGCCCGGCCTCCTGGGCGGCGACGGCCCGCTGGTGGCTGCGGAGCGCGAAGGCGTCGGACTCGGCCCGGGTGATGCCGTCGAGCGCGGCGACCTCCTCGGCGGTCTCGCCCATCGACAGGGTGATCCGCACGTCCTCCGGTCCGGCGTCCGCGGGCGCCGCGCGGTCGGCCGTGGTGAAGCGCGGGTTGGTGAACCGCCAGCCCAGGGTGGTGTCGTGGACTTCCCCCGGTGCGGCCCACGGAGTGCCCGGCTTGGCCATCACCCAGGGGGCGCGGGTCATCGACTCCACTCCGCCGGCCACCACCACATGGGCCTCCCCGGAGCGGATCGCCTGGGCGGCCGAGACGACCGCGGTGAGGCCCGATGCGCAGAGCCGGTTGACGGTGTACCCGGGCACGGTGTGCGGGAGTCCGGCGAGCAGCACCGCCATCCGGGCCACGTCGCGGTTGTCCTCGCCGGCCTGGTTGGCGGCCCCGAGGACCACCTCGTCCACGGCCCCGCCCGGAACGCCGGCGCGTCGGACGGCCTCGCCGACCACCAGGGCCGCCAGGTCGTCGGGGCGCACCCGGGCCAGTGCGCCGCCGTAGCGGCCCTGAGGGGTGCGGGCGCCGTCGATCAGGAAGACCTCGTCGGGCATGGGTGGACTCCTCAAGGGGCACGGGCCGTCGCGGGCGGGGGACGGTGCAGTGACCGAAGGGCGGTGCGGCGGAGGGCACCCCGGCCGCACCGCACGCTAACCGAATGTTCGGTCGGCGACAAGGAGGCGGGGTGACAAGGCCGCGGGGTGACAAGGCGACGGGCCCAAGTCGAGGTTCCTGTCCTACAGCGTCTGCGGTGCGTCGTGCAGCATCCATCAGGGTTCGAAGCCCGCCTGGCGTGACAAGGTGATCGGCGCGATGGACGCCTGGGACGCCGATCTGCTCATGCTCCAGGAGATGTGCCACGGCCAGTGGACGTTCCTGCGGGACGCCCCGGAGAACCGGTCCTCCGGCGGCCCCGCGTACGACTCGGTCTGGGGTGCGGCGCTGGGCTCGACGTCCGGGTGTGCGAAGTGGGGTTCGGGCACCCGGTACGGGCTGGCAGTCTTCGCCAAGGGCGGCCAGGGCACGGGCCGGACCCCGTCAGCGTTCCCAGGCGCGCACGTCCCGCCCCGTCACGCGGGCCCTGGCGCACAGCAGGATGCGTTGTCCGCCCGCCGACGGATGGTCGAGCAGGGTGACGGTCCGGCTGCCGTTGTTGATCGTGGCTATCCCGTGAACTGGGCCCGGGTGGGGGCGGGGACGGGGAGCGGGTGGGCACTCCGGCTGCGCAGGCCGTCGAAGGTCATGGACAGGTAGCGCCGCCAGAGGTCGGGGGCGTCCGTGCCGATGCTGAGCACCGCTTGTGAGGCGGCACTGAGCAGGAGCACGACGTCCAGGCCCGTGACGTCGTCGCGGATCGTGCCGGCCCGCTGCGCCTGGGTGACGAGGGTTTCGGCCACGTCCGCGAGGCGTTCGCGCGAGGCCCGGACGGCCGACTCGCTGCGGGAGAGTGCGGCGGCTGCCTGACAGAAGGAGCGGTCGCGGGCCTGGATCTCGGTGCCGATGCTCATGAACTCGAACAGTGCGGCGGTCGGGTCCGCGGACTCGGTGAGCCGGAGCCCGGCTGCGACCAGTTCCTCCAGGCGGTCGCTGAAGACCTCGGCGAGCAGTTGTTCCTTGGTGTCGAAGTGCCGGAAGACCGTCCCCTTGCCGATTCCCGCCCGGGTGGCGATGCGGGTGATCGACGCCTCCATGCCGTTCTCGGCGAACTCCGCCGCGGCGGCGTCCATCAGCAGGCGGCGGTTGCGCACGGCGTCAGCTCTCATCATGGTCCCCACTCTACCTAATCGGACCATGCGGTCATGTTGTGCTACGGTTCAAACATGACCACACGGTCCGGTTAGTGGAATCCGGTGCGTACGGAAACACCCGGGCGACCCGCGTCCTGCACGGTCGACGTGCCGGACGCGGGGGAGCCCGGTGGGTCCGCGGCCCCCGAACCGGCCGCACGGCACACGACGGCCCCAGCGCCGAGTGCCGCAGGTCCCGGCGTCGCCCCGGACGGGGCAGGCGCCCGATCAGACTCCCCGCCCCGCCGGCGTCACGGCGGGGCCCGCCACGAGCGGGGGCACCCGACCCGGGGAGCGGCAACACGCAGTGAGAGAGGAAACACCCATGGACGTCCGCGGTTACGAGACCGGCCCGATCAAGGCGGAAGCGGCCTTCACCTCCGACTTCCCCCTGGACGACCGCTACTCCACCCAGGACCTCGTCGACATGCTGGAGCGCGAGCGCCCCCACATGGACATCCGCCCGGGCATGCGCCACAAGTACACCCCGCTGCGCTTCGACCCGGCCACCGGCGTCAAGTACATCGGCGGGCGCTACCTCTTCGACACCTGGGAGAACGTCCTCGACTACGACCACTTCACCAACGAGGAGCTCTTCCCGGAGCCCGGGGTGAAGTTCTGGTCGCGCTTTCCCGGCGTGGACAAGCACTACTGGAAGGTCACCGGCGCGCACGACTTCAAGCCGATGGCCACCGCCCACCACATCAACCGGTTCGAGCGCTACTCCTACACGGACGAGAACGTCGAGCAGCTGCTGGCGGAGGTCTGGCCGGCCCTCCGTGACGAGGCCGAGAAGCAGGGCCTGTCCAGCGTCTGGCTGATGTTCCAGCCGGAGGAGAAGCAGATCGGCATCCTCACCGTCGCCGAGAAGGCCGGTGACGCCGATCAGTTGGTCGCCGTCTCCGAGGGGCTGGCGTACCTGGAGCGCCTGGACGCCTTCGGCCGCTTCCTGCCCGCACAGCTCGGCACCGAGCAGCTGATGGACCGGACCAGCCTGATCATCTCGTCCTGGCTGCCGGAATCCCGGGCGCTGGGCGGGGCGCACTCGTCCTTCGACGTGTCCCCGCCGCACCCGACGCCGCAGATCTGACCCGGTCACCGGCAGGAACGGGCACCCGGCCGGAACCCTCCCGCGGTTCCGGCCGGGTGGCCCCTCCGCCCGTCGCCAGCTCCTCGGCTCCCCGGCCGGGCTGCCCCGGACCCCACCACCCCCGCGCGGGGACCGACCCGGCCCGCGCCCACCACGAGGGAATCGTCATGACCCGCTACTCCGACACACCGCTGTCCGTCCTCGACCTCTCCCCGATCCGCAAGGGTCGGCCCGCCGCCGAGGCCTTGGAGAACACCGTCGCGTTGGCCCGCGCCGCCGAGGCGTACGGATACCGACGCTTCTGGATCTCCGAGCACCACAACACCGCGGCGATGGCTAGCTCCGCGACCTCGATCATCATCGGCCGGGTCGCCGCGGCCACCGACCGGATCAGGGTCGGCTCGGGCGGCGTCATGCTCCCCAACCACGCCCCGTACGTGGTCGCCGAACAGTTCGGCACCCTCGCCACCTACCACCCGGGCCGCATCGACCTCGGCCTCGGTCGGGCCCCCGGAACCGACCCCTGGACCACTCGCGCACTGCGGCGCGAGCACCCGAGCGGCGCGGACTTCCCCGAGCAGATGGCCGAACTCCGCGGATACCTCGCTCCCGCCGGCCCGGAGCGCAAGGTCCGCGCGATCCCCGGCGAGGGCGTCGAACTGCCCGTCTACGTCCTGGGTTCCAGTTCCTTCGGCGCGGCCCTCGCCGCCCGGGAGGGCCTGCCCTTCGTCTTCGCCTCCCACTTCGCACCCGACCAACTGGGCACCGCACTGGACCTCTACCGCACCTCCTTCCGCCCCTCCGCGGCCCTGGCACGGCCGTACGCCGTCGTCGCGGCCAACGCGGTCGTCGCCGACACCGACGACGAAGCCGTACGGATCTTCAGCACGATGCAGCAGAAGTTCCTCACCCACTTCCGGGGCGGCATGGAGTTCCTCCCGCCGGTCGACGACATCGACGCCGTCTGGGCCCCGCAGGAGGCGCGGATGGTGAACGCCATGCTGGCGGAGTCCTTCGTCGGCGCGCCGGACACCGTCCGCCGCGGGCTGGAGGACCTCGTCGACCGCACGGACGCCGACGAACTGATGGTCGTCGGCGAGGCCTGGGACTTCGACGCCCGGCTGCGCTCGTACGAACTGCTCGCCGATACCTGGAAGTCCTGACCGCCCCGCACCCCACGAAAGGACCCGTCGTGCACGCGCCCACCGCCCTCTTCGAGCCCTTCCGCCTCGGTGACCTCATGCTGCCCAACCGCATGGTCATGGCGCCGATGAGCCGTGCCCGCGCGGCCGTCGACGGCACTCCCGGCCCGCTGATGGCGCACTACTACGTGCAGCGCGCATCGGCGGGGCTGATCGTGGCCGAGGGCACCCATCCGCTCGCCGTCGGGGCCATCGGTCCCGACGCGCCGGGCTTGTTCACCGATGCGCACCAGGACGGTTGGGCGCGGCTCGCGGACGGGGTGCACGCGGCGGGCGGACGCCTCTTCGTCCAGCTCATGCACGCGGGCCGGCTGGCCCACCCGGACTTCCTGCCCGAGGGGGCCCGTCCGGTCGCCCCCTCGGCAGTTGCCGCCCGGGCCCTCGTCCACACTTCCGGCGGCCGGGTGCCGGCCGTGCTCCCGACCGCCCTCACCGCCTCCGGGATCGAGGAGCTGATCGACGGCTTCGGCCGCTCCGCGGGCCGGGCGGTCGCCGCCGGGCTCGACGGGGTGGAGGTCCACGCCG
The DNA here is from genome assembly GCF_042732055.1 of Streptomyces sp. NPDC059816. Taxonomy (NCBI): domain Bacteria; kingdom Bacillati; phylum Actinomycetota; class Actinomycetes; order Kitasatosporales; family Streptomycetaceae; genus Streptomyces; species Streptomyces sp. NPDC059816. The sequence continues at coordinate 86,737 of NZ_JBHWIQ010000025.1, read as the reverse complement.
CCAACGGCTATCTGCTCCACCAGTTCCTCGCCGAGAACGCCAACCTCCGCACGGACCGCTGGGGCGGGGACACCGAGGGGCGCATCCGTCTCACCGTCGCGGTCACCGAGGCGGTCGCCGAGGCCATCGGCCCGCACCGGGTCGGAGTGCGCATCTCCCCGTCCCACCCGTTCGGCGATCTGACGGAAGCCGACCCGTACACCACCTACACGTCCCTCGTCCGCGCTCTCGCCCCGCTGGGGCTCGCGTACCTCCACCACGGCGAGACGGGCACGGAACTGGACCGCGCGGTACGGGAACGGTGGCCCACCGCGCTGATGGTCACCCCGCTCCCGGCCGACCGCGGCAAGCCGGAGGCCGCTGCCCACTCCCTCGCCCACGGCGCGGACCTCGTCTCCTTCGGCCGGGACTTCCTCGCCAACCCCGACCTGGTCGCCCGCTGCCGCATCGGCGCACCCCTCAACGCAGTGCGCCCCGCGGGCTTCTACGGCGGGGGAGCCCACGGGTACACCGACTACCCCACCCTCCCCGGCCCGTGAATCGGTTCGACTGCCCTGCGGGGCCCTGGCACAGTGACGCACCATGACGGACTTCGAGCCGGTGACGGACGCCGACGTGCGGCTGATGCAGGGCCTGGCGCAACGCGTCACCGCCGTTCGCCGAGACCTGGTGAACGGCGATGCGACCTTCGGCGAGCTGGCCTGGAACTGGGGCAAGGGGCAGGCCGCCCACGGCGAGGGTTGGCGCCGCCGACTGTGGTTCTCCAGCGGTGACCTGGTGGCGTGGGGCTGGGCCTTCCTGCCGCATCGCGTACGGCAGGGCGACGGTTCGGTGAAGGAGGTCACGGGTGCCTATCTGGCGTACCAGGTGCATCCCGACCACCCCGGGCTGGTGGACGAGGTGATCGACGGGTACGAGGGCGTGGCCGGGAACGTCGAGCGCACGGTGGTGCCGAGCGCCGCCGACGGGTACGCCCTGGAGCGGTGGGCGGCGCACGGCTACGCGACCGACCCGGCCTCGCTCGGCGACACCGGTTCCTGGACCCGGCTCAACGAGCGGGACCTCACCGAGCTGGAACGGCCCCTCCTGCCGGCCGGGTTCCGGTTCCGCACCGCCGACGAGGCCGGGCCCGAGGCCGCCGTCCGGGCCCATCGGGACGCCTGGGCCCGCTCGACGTACACGGCCGAGGACTACGAGGGCGTTCGACGGACGGCGGGGTACCGCGGCGACCTGCACGTCCTGGTGCAGGCGCCGGACGGCACGTTGGCCTCCTCGACGATCATGTGGCTCGACGAGGCCAACCGGACCGCCCAGTTCGAGCCGGTGGGGACGCATCCCGACTACCGACGGCTGGGGCTGGGCAGGGCGATGCTGCTGCACGGGATGCGGCTGGCGCGCGCGGCCGGGGCCGCCCGGATGACCGTCGTGTGCCTGGGGGCGCCGGGGCACCCCCAGGCACAGGGGCTGTACCACGGCGTCGGGTTCCGGGAACTCTCCCGGGACGCGCCGCTCATCAAGACCTGAAGGCCCGAACGGCCGGCACCGCCGTCGCTGGGTCAGCTGCAGGTGAGGTAGTCGTAGGAGGCGGCCCTCATGACCCCGTTGCGGTCGGGGAAGAGGTAGTGGCCGGACCCGGTACGGACCATGGGGAAGCTGTTGGTGCTGTCCCCCTGGTAGCGCAGCTGGACGATCGCGCCGTTCGTGTTGTAGTCGCCGCTCACGTAGGTGATCCCGTAGTCCCGGAACGCGCCCGCCCCGGCCTTGTTGAAGGTGTCCTTGCCGACCGCTCCGTCCGCCGACAGCCACATGAGCTGTTGGAACTGCTTCGTGGCGTTGGCCGTCTTCTGGCCGAAGATCCCGTCCACCTCCCTGAGCTCCAGCAGCCCGTGGAGGTGCAGGATGCGCTGCCACAGGCAGGTGGCGTTGGAACGGGCGTGGCCGGCGTAGGGGTTGACCGACAGGATGCCCTCGTCGCTCCAGTCGTCACGGTAGTGGCCACCACCGTTGATGAAGGGCAGACCGGTGTAGGTGCCGCCGGTCGCCGCCGAGGCGGGGGTGGCGCTCATGCCGATCACCGCCGCCGTCAGCGCCGCGATGGCGGATGCGGCGGTCCTGAGCCGGGTGCTGGAGAAGTTCATGGGTTCCCTTGCTTCGCTCGGTCTCGGCCCTGCCTCGAACGGACGGGGCTCTCGCGGGTGACCCCCTCGGCGCGGCGCACGTCTGGCGACGGGCCGACGGGGTCACCCGACGCGATGTCAATCTACGAAGCCGCCGCGGCGCGCATACAACTCGGAAGGCGCGGGCCAACAAGCGCCGGTAACGCTTTCCCGGGGGGAAGCACCGGGCCCGGCTCGGGTGTTGGAGGGGCCGCCGTTCAGGCCAGTTCGTTCTCCCAGTTCCTGACGTAGGTACCGGGCGTCTGGCCGAAGTACCGGCGGAACGCGAGGATGTAGCCGTTGGTGCTGAACCCCACCCACGCCGCGACCGCGGACACCATGTGCCCCTGTTCCAGGAGCGTCAGGGAGTGGTTGAGGCGTAGCCGGGTCCGCCACTCCGACAGGGGAAGGCCGGTCTCGGCCCGGAACGCACGGCGCAGGCTGGTCGAGTTCGTGTAGGCCGCCTGGGCCCATTCGGTGGCGGTCCTGGCGTCACTCGGTCTCCTGGCCAGTTCTTGTGCCACGTAGGTCGTGGCCAGCCCGGTGGGCTGGGGCAGCGGCAGACGGTTGGCGCGGCAGGCGGTCAGTGCGGAGAACACGTCGGGGTTGTCCGGTCCGGTGCTGCTGCGCATGCGGGCGAGCAGCAGATGGCGCTGGTCGTTCGTCGTGTTCAGGGTGGTGACCCGCCGGAAGGGGAGCCGGAAGGAGGAGGCGTAGAAGACCTCCACCGCGATGACGGAGTCGGTGCCGAAGCGCGCACTGTGCGGCACGCCGGCGGGTATCCAAAGGGCCACCGACCGCGACAGCCCGTGTTCCTCGCCCACCGCGTTGACGGCGATCTCCCCGCTCGAAACCCACAGGAACTGGTGATAGGCGTGGACGTGCAGGGGGTGCCCCGTCGGGGTGATGAACTCGTCGTCCGGGTGGATGGCGGGCGACGGGGGTCCCGGCGGAGGTCCGTCCTCCGGGTGTGTGTCGTCCAACGAGTCCCCCAACTTCCGTAAGGTCGAACAGCAACGGCCGAATTGTAGGCTCGGCCGATCGGCCCCCGTCCGGCCGGGACCGGGCCCCGGAACTCCCCGGTTCTCCCCAGGGCTGACGGGGGCGGGACCCGCCCGGCGGCGAGGTGCGAACCGGTCTGCGGATTCGCAGGGAGCCGTGCCGTATAGCCTGGGGAAATGCTGACAGAAGTCACGGCGACCCGCTACATCACGCCCCTGCGGGAAGGCGGCTCGCTCCCGGGACTCGTCGAGGCCGACGATCTCGGTACGTACGCGATGAAGTTCACCGGTGCCGGGCAGGGGCGCAAGACCCTCGTCGCCGAGGTGCTGTGCGGGCTGTTGGCACAGCGGCTCGGGCTGCGGGTCCCCGAACTCGTCGTGCTCGCCCTGGACCCGGTGCTCGGCCTCGGCGAACCCGACCCCGAGGTGCAGGGCCTCCTGAAGGCCAGCGGCGGACCCAACCTCGGCACGGCGTACCTGTCGGGAGCCCTCGGGTTCGACGCCCTGGCCTACACGGTCGACGCCGGGGAGGCCGGACGGATCGTGTGGTTCGACGCGCTCGTGAACAACGTCGACCGGTCCTGGCGCAACCCCAATCTGCTCGTCTGGCACGGCGACCTGTGGCTCATCGACCACGGCGCCAGCATGATCTGGCACCACAACTGGCCGACCGTCAGCGCGTCGACGGCCCGGCCCTACGACGCGACGGACCACGCCCTCGCCCCCTTCGCCCCCGATGTGGACTCCGCCGCGGCCCAGTTGGCCCCGCTGGTCACCGCGGAGCTGCTGCACGAGGTGGCCGCCGGCGTCCCGGACGCCTGGCTGGTCGGCGAGGAGGGATTCGACGGCCCCGACGCCGTGCGGGACGCGTATGTGGCCGCGCTGCTGTCCCGTGCGCCGGACGTCCACCGGCGCATCACCCTCGGTCCGCCCGACCCGCGTCTGGCCGGACGTCCGGCGGGTTGGTCGGCGGCCACGTCCGGGGCGACCGCCTCCGAGGGGGTCGGCCGATGAGCGGGCGGGACGTCTTCGAGTACGCCCTGCTGCGGGTGGTGCCCCGGGTGGAACGCGGGGAACTGATCAATGCGGGCGTCGTCGTGTACTGCCGCGCCCGGTCCTTCGTGGCCGCCCGTACGGAGGTGGACGAGGCGCGCCTCCTGGCCCTGGACCCGGCGGTCGACCTGGCCGGAGTGCGGGCCGCGTTGCGGGCCGTGGAGCAGGTGTGCGCGGGCGGCGAGGCGGCGGGTCAGGCCGCCCGCGACGACGCGGGGCGCCGGTTCCGCTGGCTGGTCGCACCGAGGTCCACCGTGGTGCAACCGGGCCCCGTGCACACCGGGCTGACGGCCGATCCGCGGGCCGAGTTGGAGCGGCTGGTGAAGACGCTGGTGCGCTGACGTCCCGGTCTGTCGGGGGAGCGCCCGGTCCGTCGGGGGCCGGGCCGGGCGGTGTCGCGCCCGATGCCGTTGACACCGGGTGCCGGGGCTTCTAGCGTCACGTCCGCCGACAGTACTGAGCGGTAGCTCACCCCTTCCGGGGTGGCGCCCGGTCGCCCGGGCCGGCTGTGGCGACCCCCTGCACGGCGCACGGCGAGGCCGTCCCGAGGACGAGGAGTGTGCATGTCCACCACTGAACAGCGCGTGGCCGTGGTGACCGGCGCGGCGCGGGGCATCGGCGCCGCGACGGCCGTACGGCTGGCCGCCGAGGGCAGGGCCGTCGCCGTGCTGGACCTCGACGAGGCGGGGTGCGCGGACACCGTCGCGCAGATCGTCGCCGCGGGCGGCCGGGCGGTCGCCGTGGGCTGTGACGTCACGGACGAGGCGCAGGTCGGGGCCGCCGTGGAGCGCGTCGCCGGGGAGCTGGGCGCGCCGACCGTCCTGGTGAACAACGCGGGCGTCCTACGGGACAACCTGCTCTTCAAGATGAGCGCGTCCGACTGGGACACCGTCCTGGGCGTGCACCTGCGCGGGGCGTTCCTGATGACCAAGGCGTGTCAGAAGCACATGGTGGACGCCGGGTTCGGCCGGATCGTCAACCTGTCCTCGTCGTCCGCGCTCGGCAATCGGGGGCAGGCCAACTACGCCGCCGCCAAGGCCGGCCTCCAGGGCTTCACCAAGACCCTCGCCATCGAACTGGGCAGGTTCGGCGTCACCGCCAACGCCGTCGCCCCCGGATTCGTCGTCACCGACATGACCAGGGCCACCGCCGAGCGCGTCGGGATGGGCTTCGAGGACTTCCAGGCCGCCGCCGCGACCCAGATCCCCGTGCAACGGGTGGGGCGTCCCGAGGACATCGCCCATGCGATCGCCTTCTTCACCGGCGAAGCGGCCGGGTTCGTCTCCGGCCAGGTCCTGTACGTGGCCGGAGGTCCCCTCGGCTGACCCGACCGCCGCGCTCCGGCGTGCCCCGGCGTGCGCCGGCCGGGGGGGGCGACCGCGGACGGGGCCCTGCCCGCGGTCCGTGCCGGGCCGTGTGCGGGAGCCCGGTCCACGCGGTGCGTCGACGCCCGTTCCCGCGTGATCGCATCGGTATCGGCAGCCCTGTGCAGAGACGGTTCTTCAGTGTAGACGCTGCGATATGGTCGGCCGGCCCCCCTGATTCAGCCGATCGAGGAGCGTGCGCGTGTTCGTCCGGTTCCGGTGTGTGCGGCACGTGGCGGCCGCGGTGTCGATGTGCGTGGTCGCCGGGTGCGGGTTCGTTTCGGAGAGTGCCTCGGGCGCCGATCAGGAGATCGCCGTGGGGACCACCAGCGCTCCCAGCACCCTGGACCCGGCAGCGTCCTGGGACGGTTCCTGGGAGCTGTTCCGCAACGTCTACCAGACCCTCCTCAGCTATCCGGCGGGCGCCTCCGAGCCCGAACCCGACGCGGCCCGCTGCGCGTTCACGGACGAGTCGATGCGCAGCTACTCCTGCACCCTCAAGGAGGGGCTCCGCTTCTCCGACGGCGACTCCCTCGACGCCCATGCGGTCAAGCACAGCATCGACCGCATCGTGCGGATCAACGTCCCCGGCGGCCCCAAGGGGCTGCTGGGCAGCCTGGACCGGGTGGAGACGCGGGGCGAGCGGACCGTGGTCTTCCACCTCAGCCAGCCCGATGCGACGTTCCCGCTCGTCCTCGCGACCCCCGCCATGTCGATCGTCGACCCGCGCGAGTACCCGGCCGACGCGCTCCGCACGGAGCAGGAGGTCACCGGTTCGGGCCCCTACGCCCTCGCCGCGTACGAGGAGGGACGACGGGCCCGGTTGGTCAGGAACGGGCACTACCGGGGTTCTGCGCAGCGCAAGAACGACGAGGTGACCATCCGGTACTTCCAGGACTCCGCCTCCATGGTGCAGGCGTTGCACGACAAGGAGATCGACGTCACCTACCGGGGCCTGGCAGCCGAGGACGTCATCGCGCTCCAGAGCAACGACCCCGACGACGGCGTGCAACTCGTCGAGGGGGCCGGCACCGAGATCAGCTACCTCGTCTTCAACCCCGAGGACCGGTGGGCCCGCAAGACCGCCGTCCGTCGGGCCGTGGCCCAGATCATCGACCGTAGTGCCCTCGCGCACAAGGTCTACAAGGACACCGTCGATCCGCTCTACTCCATGATCCCCAGCGGGCTGCCCGGCCACACCACCGGGTACTTCGACGACTTCGGCGACCCCGACCCGGACCGGGCCGCCGACCTCCTCGCCGATGCGGGCATCGTCGAACCGGTGCCGCTCGACCTGTGGTTCACCACCGACCGGTACGGTTCGATGACCGAGCCCGCCTTCCGGGAGATCGAGAGCCAGTTGGAGGAGTCCGGGCTGTTCGAGGTCACTCTGAAGAGCCGTGCCTGGAAGACCTACGAGGCCGGGTACCGCAGGGGCGAGTACCCCGTCTTCGGCCGGGGCTGGTTCCCGGACTTCCCGGACCCCGAGAACTTCATCGCGCCCTTCGTCGGCGAACGCAACGCGCTCGGCACCCCGTACCCGGTGCCGGAGATCACCTCCGTGCTGCTGCCGCGGTCCCGGCGCGAGGCGGACCGCTCCGCCGTGGCCGCCGACTTCGAGCGGGCGCAGCAGATCCTCGTGGACGACGCCCGGCTGCTGCCGCTGTGGCAGGGTCGGCAGTACGTCGCGGCGAGCGAGGAGATCTCCGGGAGCGAGCGTTCCCTCGATCCGTCCACGGTCATGCTGCTGTGGGAGCTGCATCGAAAAACCAGCTGGTAGTACCGGGAACGGCGCGCGTTGTCAGTGGACGCCGGTAGGTTCTCGGTTGTGGGGGCGGCCGTGGCGAACGGTCGCCGAATGACCGTATTCCGGAGGATGTTCACGTGACCGACACCGCTCTGCTGCCCGAATCCTGGCGCGGCGTCCTCGGTGAGGAACTGGGGAAGCCGTACTTCAAGGAGCTCACCGAGTTCGTGGAGGGGGAGCGGGAGAACGGCCCCGTCTACCCGCCGCGCGACGAGGTCTTCGCGGCACTGGAGGCCACCCCGTACGACCAGGTGAAGGTCTTGATCCTGGGCCAGGACCCCTACCACGGCGAGGGCCAGGGGCACGGCCTGTGCTTCTCCGTGCGGCCGGGTGTGAAGACCCCGCCGTCGCTGCGGAACATCTACAAGGAGATGAACGCGGAGCTGGGGCACCCCGTCCCGGACAACGGCTATCTGATGCCCTGGGCCCGCCAAGGAGTGCTCCTCCTGAACGCGGTGCTGACGGTCCGGGCCGGCGAGGCCAACTCCCACAAGGGCAAGGGCTGGGAGCGGTTCACCGACGCGGTCATCCATGCGGTCGCCGACCGGCCGGACCCGGCTGTGTTCGTCCTGTGGGGGAACTACGCCCAGAAGAAGTTGCCCCTGATCGACCAGGAGCGGCACGTGGTGGTCAAGGGCGCCCACCCGTCCCCGCTGTCCGCGAAGAAGTTCTTCGGGTCGCAGCCCTTCACCCAGATCGACGAGGCCGTGGCCCAGCAGGGTCACGCCCCGATCGACTGGCGGATTCCCGACCTGGGCTGACGCCGTGTCCCGGGGTGCGGCTCCCCTTCCTCGGGGGGCCGCACCCCGGCACGTCCCACGGGCACCGGCCCGCTCGGCGTACGCACCTGTGGACCAGCGGTGCGTACGCCACCCGCGCCTGCCCCGCACCGGTGACCGCGGCGGGTTAGCGTCGACCGGCGGGTCACCGGTGCACCGGCGCCCGATCGATGGCGGCGACCCGGTGGACGGCGGAGGCAAGGGTGACGGAACCGCAGGAAAGGTCAGCGCGGGACGAGGTCACGATGACCCGCATCGGGCAGGCCGTCATGCTGCACCACGGAGGTGACCGCGAGGAGGCCCGTGACCGGTTCCTCGTGCTGTGGGCGGAGATCGTCGAGAACGGGAACCCGCTGCACCGCTGCACCCTCGCCCACTACCTGGCGGACACCCAGGACGACCCGGAGGCCGAACTCGCCTGGGACCTGCGGGCCCTGTCCGCCGCCGAGGAACTCGCCGACGGTCGGGTGCCGCCCCACGCCCTGGCGCCGGCCGCCCGCGCCTTCTACCCGACGCTGCACCTGAACCTCGCGGCCGACTACGCGCGACTCGGTCGCCGGGAGGCCGCCCGCAGCCATCTGAGGCTGTCGAGCGGAGCCCTGGACGCGCTCGACCGGGATGCGCACGGCGAGGCGGTCCGGTCGGCCATCGTCCGGCTGGGACGCCAGCTGGACGGGGACCCGCCCACGGACCCCGGGCCGATCCGACGTGCGCCGTAGCGCACGGACCTAGCGCGCCGTCATGCCCGCCAGGAGCTCCCTGCACCCGGCCCGCAGCTCCTCCAACGACACGGACCGGGAGCGCGCCGAGCCGGCCACGTAGGAGAACATCATGCCCTCGGCCCAGGCGATCAGCGCCAGCGCGTGCCGGGCGGGGTCGGGCGAGCCGAGCTCGCTGACCAGGGCCAGCAGGGGTTCCCGGAACTGCCGCCCGGTGTCGTCGAAGAGCTGCCGCAGCGCCGGGCGCCGGGTGGCCTCCAGGGCCAGTTCGTAGCGGCACACCAGTAGGTCCCGGTGGTGCGTCAGATAGCGGTGCAGCGCCTGGGCCATGCCCTCGGCGACCGCCTCGACGCCACCTGCGGGGTCCGCCAGCTCCCGCACCCTCAGGACCCGGGCCTCACGTTCCGCGAGCCGGTGGTTCGCGACCTCCAACAGCGCCTGTCGGGTGCGTGCGTGGTTGGAGGTCGAACCCTGGGGGAGCCCGGCCGCTGCGTCCACCGCCCGGTGGGTCAGCCCGCGCATCCCGCGTTCGGTCAGCAGGGCGAGCGCGGTGTCGGCGATGAGCGCGGCGCGCTCCGAGCCGGACGGTGCCCCGGACGGGCGAGCGGGCCGGGGGTCGGGCGAGGCGTGGGGTGCGGGCACGGTCCCAACCTACCCCTTTCACTACAGCTGTAGTACGTTCGAGGAGTCAGCACTACACCTGTAGTAGACGGAGGGGTCGTGTCACAGCAGCACGCAGTCGTCCTCGGGGGCGGAATCGGTGGCCTCACCACTGCCGTGGCCCTGCACCGGCGCGCTTGGCACGTCACCGTGCTGGAACGCGCGCCCTCGATCGACCCCGTCGGCGCGGGCATCGCCCTGGCCCCCAACGGACAACGGGCACTGGACGTCATCGGCCTCGGCGACGAGATCCGGGCACTCGCCGCCTGGCAGGGTTCGGGCGGGCTCCGCACGCCCCGGGGACGCTGGCTGACCCGGCTGGACGCCGAGGCCGTGACCGAACGTTTCGGCGGGCCCCTGGTACTGCTGCACCGCGCCGACCTGATCGCCCGCCTCGCCGCCGCGCTGCCGCCGGACCGGCTGCGCACCGACTCGCCCGCCGAACTCGTGGCACCCGGGGTGCCCGGCGCCGCACGAGCCGTGGTGCGCACACCGGACGGAGACCTCCACGCCGACCTGGTCGTCGCCGCCGACGGCATCCGCTCCGCCACCCGGCGGGTGCTCTTCCCCGAGCACCCGGGCCCCCGCTACTCCGGGTTCACCACCTGGCGGTTCGTCGCCCCCGACCCCGGCCGGCCCTTCGCACCCCACGAGACGTGGGGGCGCGGCTCCCTGTGGGGGGCGCACCCGCTGGCCGACGGCCGGGTCTACGCGTACGCCGCCGCCCTCGCCCCCGCCGGCACGACCGCCCCCGACGAACACGCCGAACTGCGGCGACGGTTCGCCGACTGGCACGACCCCGTACCCGCCCTGCTCGGGGCGGCGGCCCGGCTACCGGTCCTGCGTCACGACGTCCACCACATGACGAACCCGCTGCCCGCCCTCCACCGCGGCCGGGTTGTCCTCGTCGGTGACGCGGCCCATGCGATGGCCCCGATGCTCGCCCAGGGAGGCAACCAGGCCATCGAGGACGGCATCGTCCTGGCCCACCACGCGGACCCGACGGCCGACCTGCGATCCGCACTCGCCGCGTACACCGCCGACCGACTCCCGAGGACCGACGCGATCGTCCGCAAGGCGGCGGGTGTCGCCCGGATCGTCGCCCTCAGCAGCCGACCCGCCGTGGCGCTGCGCACCGCAGCGCTGGCCCTGACCTCGCAGTTGATGCCCGACGCGATGCTGCGGGGGTTCACCCGGATCGCCGACTGGAACCCGCCCGGTGACCCGTATGCTTCCGAGCGTCCCACCCGCACCACTTAGCAGGAGACACGTGTGAAGGTCGGTTGCATCGGACTCGGTGACATCGCGCAGAAGGCGTACCTGCCGGTACTCACCACCCAGCCGGACGTGGAACTGCACCTCCAGACCCGCACCGCGGCGACCCTGGAGCGGATCGGCGCGACGTACCACCTGTCCGAGGACCGCCGGCACGAGGGCCTGGACGAACTGCTCGCCCAGGGGATCGACGCCGCCTTCGTGCACGCGCCCACCGTCACCCACCCCGAGATCGTGACCCGGCTGATCGAAGCCGGCGTGCCGACCTACGTCGACAAGCCGCTCGCCTACGACTACGCCACCTGCGAGCGGATGGTGCGGTTGGCCGAGGAGCGCGGGGTGAGCCTCACCGTCGGCTTCAACCGCCGTCACGCGCCGGGGTACGCCCAGTGTCTGGAGCACCCGCGCGAGCTCATCATCATGCAGAAGAACCGCGTCGGACTGCCGGAGGACCCGCGCTCCTTCGTCTTCGACGACTTCGTGCACGTGATCGACACGCTCCGCTTCCTGGCGCCGGGAGCCGTCGACCACTTCGCCGTGCGGGCCAAGACCGAGGACGGGCTGCTGCACCACGTCGTGCTCCAACTCGCGGGCGACGGCTTCACCGCCCTCGGGGTGATGAACCGGCTCAGCGGCTCCGTCGAGGAGGTCCTGGAGGTCGCGGGACAGGACAGCAAACGGCAGGTCGTCAACCTCGCGGAGGTCATCGACCACAAGGGTCAGCCCAGCGTCCGGCGGCGGGGCGACTGGGTGCCGGTGGCCCGTCAGCGCGGCATCGAACAGGTCGTCCTGGCCTTCCTCGACGACGTGCGGGCGGGCCGTACGGTCAGCGCCCGGGACGCGCTGGCGACCCATGAACTGTGCGAGCGCGTGGTCCGGGCGATCCAGGAGCAGACCGCCGCCTGACGACCCCGCGCACCCCCTCGACCGCCCCGTACCCCACCAGCACGAGCAGGGCCGCGCGCACCGGCCAGTCCCCGAACCGCACGTACGGGGTGACCCCGGTCGCGAGCGGCACCTCGTACACCTGGGCCGCGACCCGCTCGGTGCCGAGCCGGGGGCCGACGCGCTCCCCTCGGGGTCCGTACACCGCGGACACCCCGGTGAGCGTCGCGTGGACCACGGGCCGGCCGGTCTCCGCCGCGCGCAGCGCCGCCAGCGAGGCGTGCTGCGACGGTGCCCAACTCCCCTGGAAGGTCGACGTCGCCGACTGGGCGACCAACACGGCGGCACCGTCCTCGGCGAGTCGGCGGCTCATGTCCGGGAACGCCGACTCGAAGCAGACCAACGGCCCCACCCGCAGGGCGCCGACGTCCATCACCACCTGCCGTTCGCCGCGCCGACGGTCCTCGCCCGCGGCCTTGCCCACCGAGGTTGCCCAGCCCAGCACGGACCGCGCGGGAACGTACTCGCCGAACGGGACCAGCCGCATCTTGTCGTAGCGGTCGCCCGTGGGCCCCTCGGGCCCGATCAGCACGGAACTCTTGTAGATGCCCGGCGCGGCGGCCGGGTCCGAGCTGCGCGCGTCCACGTTGACGAGGACGTCGGCGCCCACCTCCCGCGCGAGTGCGGCGATCCGGTCGGCCAGATCGGGGCGGGCGGCGAGGTCGTGACCCACGCTGCTCTCGCCCCACACGACCAGGTCGAGCCGCTGTCCGACGAGCGAGCGGGTGAGCCGCTCCTCCCGGGCGAAGCGGGCGCCCGCCCCGTCGACCACCCCGGGCTGGACCACCGCGACCCGGGCGCTGCCGTCCGGCTGCGGCCGGGGTGCCCAGGCCCAGGCGCCGGCCCCCGCGACGACGGTGACGGTCAGTCCCGCCACCGCCGGGACCCGTGCGGTGGGCACCGCCACCAGCAGCACCAGGGCCGTGTTCACCGCGACGACCAGCAGGCTGACCAACCACACCCCGCCCAGCGAGGCGAGCCGCAGCGCGGGCGTCACCTGCCACTGACTGGCCCCCAACAGCCCCCAGGGGCCGCCGAGGCCCTGCCAGGACCGCACGACCTCGACCGCCAACCAGCCCGACGGCAGGACGAGCAGGGCGGTGACCGCCCGACCCGGCCCGGGGCGTCCGCCCAGCAACCGCCTGACCAGCCAGCCCCAGGGTGCCCACAGCGCTCCGAGGAGGGCGGCGATCACCAAGGTGAACACGTGCAGGCTCGGCAGTAGCCAGTGGTGCACCGCCAGCATGAATCCGAGCCCCCCGAACCAGCCGTCCAGAGCGGCGCGGCGGCCGGTGGGAGCACTCCGGGCCAGCAGCATCCACGGCACGAGCGCCAGGTGGGCGAGCCACCACAGGGAAGGAGCGGGGAAGGCCAGTGCGGGCAGGGCGCCCGCGAGGGCGGCGAGGGCGGACCGGCGCCACGGCCCGGCGAGGGCGGCGTGCCCACGGCCCGGGGCCCCGAGCCCGCTTCCCCGGGCGAAGAGCGACGTCATGGAGCCCTCCTTGACCCTCCTGAGGTCCGCGCCGACACCACCAGCATGGGGCACGGCCCCGTGGGGCGCGCGGGTCCCGGAGCGAGTGGGGGAAGCACGGCGACGGGGGCGGCCCGGGGCCGGCCGACCCCGGGCGTCAGGGGGCGCCGCCGGGCACCCCGTCCGCCCGGTTGTGCCGCCACAGCTCCTCGACGACGACCTCGCCCAGCCGCCAGCCGTCGACCGTCCGTACCAGGGCGAAGGCGTGGCGACCCCCGCACTCGACCTCCGGCGCGAGGCCCCTTCCCGCCGGTGCCGCGCAGAGCACGGTCCGGTAATCCGCCCGCATCCGCGCGGCCTCGCGCTCGTCGTTCTCCGGGTCGACGAAGCGCAGCTGCCGGTTGACGACGAGGTGCTGCCGCAGCGGGTACGCGGCCAGCGTCCCCGCCAGCCAGGCGGTGACCTGGTGCGCGTCGCCCGTGATCCCGCCGGCCGAGCGGTGGTCGGCCCGCCCGTCGGGGACGAAGAGCCGGCGGAACGCGTCCCAATCGCCTTCGTCGAGGGCGCGGGCGTATTCGGTGACGAGGTCGTCGATGGCGAGACGGTCCATCACGGTCGCGAGGTCCACGCGCTGGGTCATTGGATCAGTGTTGGCCAACCGCGCCCGCACGCCAAGGGGTTGCGCACCGTGGAGGCCGAGCAGTGCGATCTGCTGGCCGGAAGGCGTTGGTACGGTCGCACGATGAACAGGGACGCCGCACCTCGGAACGACACGCAAGCCCCCGCACCCCCCGGCCCGGTGGATGCCGAGGACGTGACGACCGCCGTACGACTGTCGGTGGACGCACTGGCGACGGCCGGCGACCGGGACTGGTCGGCCCGGGCCGCCTCCCTCGACTGGGACTGTTGGGAGACCACCGAGCACCTCGCCGACGACCTGTTCGCGTACGCCGTGCAACTCGGCCCCCGCACACCGCCCTTGGACACCGAAGTGCCCTTCTCCTTCACACCGAGCCGACCCGGCGGCCCGGCGCTCGCGGTGCGCGCCGACCGGGCGGCGGGCCCGGCCGGGTTGCTCCAGGTGCTGGAAGCGAGCGGTGCCTTGCTCGCCGCGGTGGTGCACACCAGTGCGCCGGGGACGCGCGCGCACCACGTGTTCGGGGTGTCGGACCCGGAGGGCTTCGCCGCGATGGGGGTCGTGGAGACCCTGGTCCACACGCGGGACGTCGCCGAGGGGCTCGGCGGTGTCGACTGGAAGCCGCCCGCTGACCTGTGCCTGAGGGTGCTCGCCCGGCTGTTCCCGGACGTCACGGTCGGTGCGGATCCCTGGCGGACCCTGTTGTGGGCGACGGGACGGGCAAAACTCCCGGACCGTGCACGGCGTACGGCGTGGCGGTGGTACGCGGAACCGGGGACCGGCGTGGTCACCAGGCCCTGACGTCACTCCTGACGGCAGCGGCCCATTCGGTCACCAACGCCTCGTAGGTGCGGCGCTCCTCCGCTGACAGGCGACCGCCGGTCCGGAGCCACAGGTCACGGATCTCCTCGTTGAGCGAGTCGGCGGAACGCACGCAACCGGAGTGCTCTTGGATGCGGGACATGCCACGAAGCTTAGGCGGTCGTTCTGACCATCCGCTACGCCTTGCCGTTAGTTCATTACTGTACGCAAGGTGCTGCGGAGCGCTTTGCGGAGAGAACGTGCAGGTCACGTGTGGTTTCCGGGCGCCGGGTGAGTCATGGGGACAGGGTTCGGCTGTGAGGCAACTCTCTCCTTCTCGGCCGATTTACCAGTCCCTGGCGGGTTTTGAACGTCCCGCGGCGAGGTACTGCGGCCTTCGGCTCCGGGTCGTCGCTGTCAGTGTCAGTGGGGCCGCTTACGCTGCGAGCAACATCAGCGCATGCTGGCTGCGTGAGCTGAGGCCCCGCCCGGTTGGACAGCGCCTTCCGGGCGGGGCCGCTCGTGCGCCCGCGGGGCGGGGCCGCGTCGCCTCAGTGCCCGAACTCGCCGGCGTGCGGGCTCAACACCCCGGCGCCGACCAGGACGAACAGCAGGATCCCCAGGGCGATCCGGTAGTAGACGAACGGCATGAAGCTCTTGGTGGTGATGAAGCGCATGAACCAGGCGATGACGGCGTACCCCACCCCGAAGGCGATGAGGGTCGCGAAGAGGAGCGGCCCCCACGACACATGGCCCGACCCCGCGTCCTTCAACTCGTACGCGCCGGAGGCGAGGACCGCGGGAATCGCCAGGAGGAACGAGTAACGGGCCGCCGCCTCACGGGTGTACCCCATCAGCAGGCCGCCGCTGATCGTCGCACCGGACCGGGACACCCCGGGGATCAGCGCCAGCGCCTGGCAACAGCCGTAGACGAGGCCGTCCCGGACGCCCAGGTCCTTCAGTGTCTTGCGGGGGCGCACCGCCCGGTGCTTGCCGCCCGCCTCGTCCCGGGCAGCCAGTCGGTCCGCGACGCCGAGGACGACACCCATGACGATGAGCGTCGTCGCGATGAGCCGCAGGTCCCGGAAGGGGCCCTCGATCTGGTCCTTGAGGGTCACGCCGAGCACGCCGATCGGCAGCGACCCGAGGATCACCAGCCAACCCAACTGCGCATCGTGGTCACTGCGCAGGGACCGGTCGGTCAGGGACCGGAACCAGGCGGAGACGATCCGGGCGATGTCCTTGCGGAAGTAGATCAGCACGGCGGTCTCGGTGCCGATCTGGGTGATCGCGGTGAACGCGGCCCCCGGGTCCTGCCAGCCCGCGAACGCCGCGGTCAGCCGCAGGTGGGCGCTGGAGGAGATGGGGAGGAACTCGGTCAGCCCCTGGACGAGTCCGAGGACGAAGGCTTCGAACCAAGACATGGAGTAACGGGATCCAGTGCTGATCGGGGCTCCGGCCACGGGAACGCGGGCCGGATGCGGACGAGGGCGCACCCGTACGGACGCGCACCTGGGGGAGCGGAGGCGGACGGGGACACGGAGTACGGCTGCGGACGGGACGGTGCCGGGCGTCCGGTGCGGGTGGGGCCCCGGGCGCCCGGTCGGCGTGACCACCGCGACCTGGTGCGCAGCGTAGGAGCCGTGGGTGAACCGGGGCTTACCGCGCGGCGACTGGTGGACGTCGGGCGGGCGCCGCACACCCGCCCGACGTCGGGGACGGGGGCCGGTTCAACGGGTGCGTGAGCGCGCGTGCAGCGTGCGGGCCACCCGGGGCCCGGCCCACCGCTTGAACCGTCGTACCGCTTCCAGCCGGCCGGCGGCCCGGTCCAGCCGGTAGTACAGCCGGGGCGGAAGGTGCGGCAGGAGCGGGGAGTGTCGCTGCCCGAGCAGGGCGAACATCTGGGCGGGCGGCAGCGCCATGTACCGCGGCAGGTCCTCGTACCACCGGGCGCTGTAGCGCGCTGCGCTCTGCACGGGGACCAGCGCCGCCCGGCGCTCCCGCTCGTACCGGGCCAGCGCGGAAGGGGCGTCGGGCGCGTCGCGCAGCGCCCCGGCCAGTGAGATCGCGTCCTCCAGGGCGAGCGTCGTACCCGCGCCGATGGAGTAGTGGGTGGTGTGCGCCGCATCGCCGAGGAGGACCAGGTCGCCCCGGTGCCAGGCGCGGTTGGTGACGGTCCGGAACGTCAGCCACTGGGCCGGGCCGTCCGACTGCTCGCGACCGATCAGCGGGTGCCCGTCCAGCGGGGCGGCGAAGAGCTTCTCCAGGAGGTTCAGCCCTTCGGCCTCGTCGGCGCGGTCGAGGCCGAGTCCGCGCCAGGTCGCGGGCGAGCACTCGATGACACAGGTGCTGCGGGTGGCGCTGAAGGGGTAGCCGTAGCACCAGATCCAGCCGTGGTCGGTCGCCACGAACGCGAACGTGAACGAGGTGAAGACCCGGGTGGTGCCGAGCCATGCGTACACATTGCGGCCGGAGGCGATCTCGGTGCCGAAGTGGCCGGCGTGCTGCTCCCGCAGGGCGCTGTGCACGCCGTCTGCGGCGACCACCAGATCGGCCTCCGGGGGGTCGGTGACCTCCTGCTCGAACGCCAACGTGACGCCCAGGGACGCGGCGCGCTCCGACAGCAGGGCGAGCATCGTGCGCCGTCCGATGCCGAAGCCCTGGTCACCGGGTTGCACGGTGGTGAAGTCGCCCACGTGGGCCACGCCCTGGTGCCAACTCACCGAGTGTTCGCGGATGGCCCGCGCCGACTCGGGGTCGCCCGCTCGCAGTCGGTCGAGGAGCGCGCTCCAGTACGTGACGCCCCAGCCGTACGTCGATCCGGCGGGGTTGCGTTCGTAGACGGTGATGTCGTGGGACGGGTCCTGGCGCTTCATCAGGATCGAGAAGTACAGACCGGCGGGCCCGCCGCCGACGCAGGCGACCTTCACACACGCTCCCCAGGATGACGCAAAGTGCATGACGAGTAACGCAGGGTAGCAGGGTGTGGGTGTGGGGTCGCCCGTCCCGCGCGGGTCGGCCGCGGCGGACCCGCGCGGTGCGGGGATCCGAGGAGCGGTCAGCGGGTCCGCAGACGGTGGCGCTTGCGCCAGGCGACCACCGTGCCGAAGAGCGCGGTGACCACGATGAAGCCCGTCGCGATCAGGAAGCCGGGGGAGGTCGGGCTCTCGGCGCGGGCGCCCGCGATCACATAGGCGGCCGTGTTGGGGACGCATCCCAGGGCGGTGGCGAGGACGAACGGGAACCACCCCATCCGGGACACCGCCGCACAGTAGTTCGCCGCTATGAAGGGCACGCCGGGGAAGAGACGTATCACCAGCATCGAGCGGAAGCCGTGTTCGCTCAGTTGCCCGTCGGCGGCCCGGAGCCAGCGCCCCCGCAGCAGCGGGCGCAGCGCGTCCTGCCCCAGCAACCGCCCGAGTCCGAAGGAGAGGGCCGCACCGAGCACGGTGCCCGCGACCGCCGCGCCCAGACCGAACCGCGCGCCGAGCAGTGCGCCCGCCGCGAGGTTGAGCAGGGGTCGGGGCACGAACAGCACCGTGCACAGCCCGTAGGCCGCGGCGAACACCACGGCCGCGGTGGCGCCCCGGAGCTGGGACGGCCAGCCGTCGGCGAGGAACCGCTGCGGCTCGAACACCAGCATCCCGAGGGCCGCGCCCGCCAGCAGGACCACCAGCAGGGAGAGCCGGGACCAGGGCGACAGTAGGACCCCGACGCCCCGCGCGGCGACGCTCGTCGAGGTCGCCGCGGGGATCGGCGCGGGTCGGGTGAGGGTGGTGTCCAGCATGCGGGGAGAGTAACCGAACCGTACATATGATCGCCGTCGGGTCCGTGGGCGCCGCGCTCCGCAACCGGCGCCGGGACCGGGGTGTGTTCGGTACCCGGACCGGAATTAATCGGTCGACGGCGCCGCCCCCGGTCCGCGATGATCTCCCCATGTTCCGGCACACCTTCCCCCTCGCAGCATCCGCAGCAGCGGATGCTCGGAAGGCCGCCGTCATCTGCTCGCTCGCGACCGTCGACGGCGCGCGACGCTGACCCTCCCCGGATCGACCGGCGGACCCCGCAGGGGGAGGGTCGGTAGGTCCTAGGGGTCCCCGGCACCGGAGCCGTGCTCCGTGCCCTTCACCCACCTCCGCGATGCGAGGAACCCCCATGTCCAAGACGGCCTACGTGCGCACCAAGCCGCACCTCAACATCGGCACCATGGGTCACGTCGACCACGGCAAGACCACCCTGACCGCCGCGATCACCAAGGTGCTCGCCGAGCGCGGCACCGGCACCTTCGTGCCCTTCGACCGGATCGACCGGGCCCCGGAGGAGGCCGCCCGCGGCATCACCATCAACATCGCGCACGTCGAGTACGAGACCGACACCCGCCACTACGCCCACGTCGACATGCCCGGCCATGCCGACTACGTCAAGAACATGGTCACCGGGGCCGCGCAGCTCGACGGGGCGATCCTCGTCGTCTCCGCGCTCGACGGGATCATGCCGCAGACCGCCGAGCACGTCCTGCTGGCCCGTCAGGTCGGTGTCGACCACATCGTCGTGGCGATCAACAAGGCGGACGCGGGGGACGAGGAGCTGACCGACCTGGTGGAGCTGGAGGTCCGCGAGCTGCTCTCCGCGCACGGCTACGGCGGGGACACCGTGCCCGTGGTGCGGGTCTCGGGGCTGCGGGCGCTGGAGGGCGACCCCCAGTGGACCGAGTCCGTCGTGGCGCTGCTGGACGCGGTGGACACGTTCGTGCCGATGCCCGAGCGGTACGTCGACGCGCCGTTCCTGCTGTCGATCGAGAACGTCCTCACCATCACCGGCCGCGGCACCGTCGTGACCGGTGCGGTGGAGCGCGGCACCGTACGCGTGGGGGACCGGGTCGAGGTGCTCGGCGCCGGTGTCGAGACCGTCGTCACCGGTGTGGAGACCTTCGGCAAGCCGATGGACGAGGCGCAGGCGGGCGACAACGTGGCCCTGTTGCTGCGCGGGGTGGCACGGGACACCGTGCGACGCGGCCAGGTGGTCGCGGCGCCCGGCAGCGTGGAGCCCCGACGCCGGTTCACCGCGCAGGTGTACGTCCTCTCCTCGGCGGAGGGCGGCCGGAGCACCCCGATCACCACCGGGTACCGCCCGCAGTTCTACATCCGCACCGCGGACGTCGTCGGGGACATCGACCTCGGCGAGCGGGCCGTGGCGCGGCCCGGCGACACCGTCTCCGTGACGGTCGAGCTGGGCCGGGACGTCCCGCTGGAGCCGGGCCTCGGCTTCGCGATCCGTGAGGGCGGCCGGACCGTCGGCGCGGGGACGGTGTCCCGGGTCGACTGACGTACGACGACGTGGGGCCTCGTGGTGCGGCCGTCACCCTCCCGTGACGGCCGTACCACGGGGGACGGCACAATGGTCGGATGGAGGAGCCCGTACCCGTGGTCCGCGCAGTGGAGCACGGCATCGCCCGACTGCTGCCCGACATCGACCGGCCGCGGGCCTGGCTGCTCACCGTCGACGAGTCCCCGCAGTCGTACGTCGACCTCGACGACCCCGAACACCTGGAGTTCGAGTACGCCCGCCGGCTCGGACACGTCATCGACACCGCCGCGCCGGCGGGCCGTCCGCTGGACGTGGTGCACCTGGGCGGCGGGGCGCTCACCCTGCCCCGCTACACCGCGGCCACCCGGCCCGGTTCCCGACAGCAGGTGGTGGAGGCGGACGGCGCCCTCAGCGCGCTCGTCGCCGCACACCTGCCGCTTCCCCCCGGGGCGGCGGTGGAGATGCGCCGGGCAGACGCCCTGGGATGGCTCACCCGGGCACCCGCCCGTTCGGCCGACGTGCTGATCGCCGACGTGTTCGGCGGCTCGCGGGTGCCCGCCCACCTCACCACCCTCGGCTACGCGCGCGCGGCGGAGCGGGTGCTGCGTGCGGACGGGGTGTACGCGGCGAACCTCGCGGACGGGGCGCCCTTCGCCTTCCTCCGGTCCCAACTGGCGACCTTCGCCGCCGTCTTCCCCGAGCTGGCGCTGATCGCCGAGCCCTCCGTGCTCCGGGGCCGCCGGTTCGGCAACCTGGTCCTGGTCGCCTCGCACGCCCCCCTCGCGGTCGCCGAGCTGGCGCGCCGGGTGGCCGCCGACGCGTTCGCCGCGCGGGTGGAACACGGGGCCGCGCTGCGCCGCCGCACCGGGGACGCGAGGCCGGTGCGGGACGCGGACGCCGTGGCCTCCCCGGAGCCGCCGGGCGGTGCCTTCCGGGTCGGCTGACCGCGCGGTGGCCGTCAGCCCCGGCCGTCGCCGACCGGTTCCCCGCCGGGGGCCGCGGGGACGGCCTCCATGTGCGGGGCGCCGGGCGAAACCACCGCACCCGGTTCCGGCGCAGTCGTCGGGTCCCGTCGGGCCAGCTGGCGCACCTCCGGTACGAACAGCACCGCGGCGGTCACCACGACCACCAGCACCGCGCACCCCCACAGCGCGGTGGAGCGGCCGATGGTGTTCTCCGCCGGTCCGGCCAGCGCGGTGAAGACCGGGACCAGTCCCAGCGAGCCGAGCCAGTCGTACGCGGAGACCCGGGAGAACTTCTCCTCCGGGATCTCCTGGTGCAGTGCGGTGATCCAGGAGACGCCGAACACCTCGATGGCGATGCCGCTCACGAACATCACCGCCACCAGGACCACCAGCGGCGTCGGCACGGCGAGCGCGGCCGCGGGAAGGGCCTGCGGGAAGATGCACAGCGTGCCCACGAACAGCAGTCTGCGGGGCTTCCAACGGACCATCAGCAGCGCCCCGGCGACCGTGCCGACCCCGAAGGCGCCCAGCGCCAGTCCCCAGGGCGCCGCGCCGCCCAGTTCGTCCCGGGCGACCATCGGTCCGTACACGGCTTCGGAGACGCCGATCACCGCGACCACGATGGAGAACTGGGCCACGATCGACCAGAGCCAGGGACGGCTGATCACCTCGTGCCACCCGTCCCGCAGATCGGCGAGCAGCCCCTCGCCGGGTTTCCGGGCCGGGATGTGCCGGACGTCGAGGAAGGCGCGCAGCGCCCCGGCCAGGGCGAAGGCGGCGGCGTCGATCGCGAGCACCCAGCCGGGGCCCATCGCAGCGACCATGGCGCCGCCCAGCGCGGCGCCGCCGATGCCCGCACCGTGCATGGCCATCCGGTACAGCGCGAAGGCGCGGCTCGCCTGTTCACCGGTCACCGACGACATCAGCATGCCCTCGGAGGCCGGGCTGAAGAAGGCCTGCCCGGCGCCGCCGAGGGCGGACAGCAGCATCATCTGCCAGAGGGTGGCCTCGCCGGTGAGGACGAGCACCGCGAACACCGCCTGGGACACGCAGTTCAGGGTGTTCGCGGCCACCATGACCCGGTGGCGCGGCAGTCGGTCGGCGACCGCTCCGCCGATCAGCAGGAAGACCACCAGCGGGACGGCGCGCGCCGCTGCCACCAGGCCCACGTCACCGCTGTCCCCGCCCAACTCCATGACGGCGAAGGCCGAGGCGATCAGTGCGCCGTGACTGCCCAGGTTGGTGATCACCGTGGCGGCGGTCAGGAGCACGTAGTTGCGGCCCGCCCAGGACGGTAGTCGTGAGCGTCGCGGGGAGGCGGAGGAGGTGTTCACCCATGGACTATCGCCGGGGAAGCGCCGGGAACCCAATCGGTTTTCCCGGCAGGCTCCGCGCAGGGCCCCCGTCCCCCTGCGTGGCCGTGCGGTGGGCCGCCCGATCGGGGCCCGCCGCGGTGCGTGATCAGTCCGTGGGCTCGCCGTGCAGCCGGACCGTCTTGAGGATCTGGGTGATCAGCGAGTCCGGCACCTCCTCCTTCACGCCCTTGGCGCCGTACAGGTTCCAGGCCACGTAGTCGCCCTTGGAGTTCTTGAAGCCGAAGGCGATGGACTTGCCGTCGGTCACGCACTTGCCCTTCTTGGGCGTGTTCGTGGAGTGGGCGCGCGCGATGCTGCCCTCGATGCCCGACGTGGTGGTGAAGGGCGTGCCCTTCTCGTCGAAGGTCATGCTCTTGCGGTCGGGCTGGGTGTAGCCGCCGTAGACCCACCAGGGGGCCTGCCGGATGGCCGCGTCCTCGGCGCTGGTGGCCCCGTTCGCCCCCTTGGTGCCGACGGTGGCGAGCGCGGTGCTGTCCGGGTTGCCGTCCTTCTCGTCGTCGGACTGGCACCACT
The DNA here is from genome assembly GCF_042732055.1 of Streptomyces sp. NPDC059816. Classification (NCBI taxonomy): domain Bacteria; kingdom Bacillati; phylum Actinomycetota; class Actinomycetes; order Kitasatosporales; family Streptomycetaceae; genus Streptomyces; species Streptomyces sp. NPDC059816. Next base: position 63,908 of record NZ_JBHWIQ010000025.1, on the reverse strand, counting down.
TGGACTTGTAGTAGGCGGGTGCCGACATGACGATCAGCGGCTTGAGCTTCTTGGACTTGGTGTCCTCGAAGCCGATGGACATGCCGGGCTGGTCGACCTCCCAGTTGGCCGGCACGTCGAAGGCGACCCCGCGCTTGGGGTTGTAGACGACCTTCCACCCCGCGATGGTCGGCTTGATGTCCTCGCCGTCGCGGGGGTTCTCGGTGGCGGACGGCTCCGCAGCGGAGGCCGGGGCGGAGGCGGGGGCGCTCGTGTCACCGCCCTTGGCGGCCGGTTCCTTCTCGTCCTCGCCGCCGAGCACGAGGAAGCCGGTGACCCCCGCGGCCACGACCACGGCGAGCGCCGCCGCGATCGCGACGACCTTGGTCCGGCTCCCGCCACCGCCGCCCGGCGCACCGGGAACGGCCGGGCCCGCCGGGACGGTGGGCGCCCCCCAGGGCGGTTGCTGACCCGGCTGCTGCGCGTACGGGTTGGGCTGCTGGTACCCGGGCTGCTGGTACGGGTTGGGCTGCTGATAACCCGGCTGCTGGTACGGGTTGGGGTTCTGCGCTTGCGGGTTCTGCTCGCCCCCGGGCTGCTGCTGTCCTGGCCACATGGGCAGTAACCATAGTGGCGCCGGGCAACGGGTGAGTCACAGGTCCTCGACGGGTCCGTGGCCGTCCCGGATCACGTAGGCCCTGGCCAACACTTCTACCCATGGGTAACATCCGGGCATGAGCGCAGACCGCACGTCCGTGGGCGAGATGCTCGCCGCCACCGTCCCCATGGCCCGCACCCTGAACCTGGAGTTCCAGGAGGTCGGTTCAGAGCGCGCGGTGGTGCTCCTGCCCGACCAGGGCGACTACCACAACCACGTGGGCGGACCGCACGCCGGAGCCATGTTCACCCTCGGGGAATCGGCCAGCGGTGCCGTCGTGCTCGCGGCGTTCGGCGAACAGCTCTCCCGTGCCGTGCCGCTCGCCGTGCGCGCCGAGATCGCCTACAAGAAGTTGGCCATCGGCCCCGTCACCGCCACCGCCACCCTGGGGCGGCCGGCCGCCGACGTCATCGCCGAACTCGACGCGGGCGGCCGTCCCGAGTTCCCCGTCGACATCGCCATCCGACGTGCGGACGGTGCGGTCACCGGGGAGATGACGGTGGTCTGGACGCTGCGACCGCACGGCTGAGAGTGGTGGGCGGGCCCGGAGACCCGGGCCCGCCGCACCCCCGTTCACCTACCGGCCGGGTCGTCCCCGTCCCCGCCCCTGCCCGCGGTCCGCTCCGCGTGGGCGTCGCGGTGCGCCCCGGCGAGTTCCCCGTAGAGGGCGCCGTTGCGCGTGATGCCGGCCCGCTCCTCCTCGGTCAGCGGCCGGCGCACCTTGGCCGGCACGCCCGCCACCAGGGAACCGGCCGGCACCTCCATGCCCTGCGGGACGAGGGACCCGGCCGCCACCAGTGAACCGGCGCCGATCACCGCGCCGTTGAGCACGGTCGCCCCCATGCCGATCAGGGCGTCGTCGCCGACCGTGCACCCGTGCACCACCGCGTTGTGGCCGATGGTGACGCGCTCGCCGACGGTGACCGGGAAGCCGGGGTCGACGTGCACCGTGCAGTTGTCCTGGACGTTGCTGTCCGCACCGATCACGATCGGACCGCAGTCGCCGCGCAGGACGGCGCCGTACCAGACGCTCGCCCCGGTGCGTACGGTCACGTCGCCGATCACGACGGCAGTGGGTGCGACGAACGCGCCCGGGTCCACCTCGGGGTCCTTGCCGCCGACCCCCGCGATCAGTGCCCGCTCGGCCATGACTGGTCTCCTTGTCGTCGGTGCGGTCGCCGCCGCCGTGGCAGGCGCGTGTCCACGGCACGGTAGGCGACGCCGCGCGCGGACGGTCCAGCGGATGGGGTGAAGATCACACGGGTGCCCGCGACGCCCTGTCGTACCCGTGAGTAGGGTGGCCGGGTGCCGAAGAGGTGGAACGTGCTCTCCGTCCTGGCCCGGGGCCCGGGGCGTTGGTCGCGGCGCGCGGCCCAGCAGGTCGTCCACGCGGGCTGGGCCTGGGCCCGACGCGCGGGAGCGGTCACCGCGGAACACCCCGGACGTCTGGACTTCGGGTCCATCGGCACCGGCACCCGGTTGGCGTTCCCGCAGGGCACCGTCTTCGGGGAGCCCTGGATCCATCTCGGCGCCCACTGCATCATCGGCGAACAAGTCACCCTGACCGCCGGCCTGCTACCCGGTCTCGACCTCGGCCCCGACCCGATCCTGTGCATCGGCGACGGCGTCGTCCTCGGGCGGGGCAGCCACGTCGTCGCCGACACCACGGTCACCATCGGCGCGGACAGCTACTTCGGCCCGTACGTCTACGTGACCTCGACCAATCACTCGTACGACGACCCCGACCAGCCCATCGGCAAGCAGTGGCCGCGGATGGAGCCCGTCGAGATCGGGTCGGGCTGCTGGATCGGTACCGGGGCCGTGATCCTGCCCGGCGCCCGGATCGGGCGGAACGTGGTCGTCGCGGCCGGCGCGGTGGTGCGCGGCAGCGTGCCCGACCACGCGGTGGTGGCGGGCGCGCCCGCGAAGGTGGTCCGGCGGTGGACCGCGCAGGAGGGCTGGCAGCCGCCGTTGCGGACCCCCGCACCCGTACCCGTGCCGGCGGGCGTGACGCCGGAGCAGCTGCTCGTGTTCGCGCGGGAGAACCCTGAGGACCCTGAGGGCGCTGAGAACCCTGAGGACGCCGAGGGCGAACGGCCCGCTTGACGGCCGCCGATGCGACCGGTCGGGTCCGGGGCCCGGGCGCACAGGTCCGCGCGGGGGGCGGCGCAGCGCACCGGTGGAGTGCTGTCGGTGCGGTCCGGGGCCCTCGAAGTACAGTGCGGTCAGCCGTGGGGCCCTCGCCCGGAAACACACCGTGGCGCACCGTACCGGCGGTCCGCCCGGCCAACACCATGGACGGAACGTGTCGGACCTCGATCAGCTCACCCAGTCCCTCGCCCGCAACCTCAAGCGGTGGCGCGGCGAGCGTGGATTCACCCTGGACGCCCTCGCGGCCCGCTCGGGCGTCAGCCGGGGGATGATCATCCAGATCGAGCAGGCCAGGACCAACCCGAGCGTCGGCACCACGGTGAAGCTGGCGGACGCCCTCGGCATCAGCATCGCCACCCTGCTCGACCACGAACCGGGGCCGCAGGTCCGGCTCGTCCCGCCCGAGCGGGCGGTGCGCATGTGGTCGACGGAGGCCGGGAGCCACACCCTGCTCCTGGTCGGCACCGAGCGCCGCGGCCCCCTGGAACTGTGGGCGTGGCGTCTGATGCCGGGCGAGGGCAGCACCTCCGACCCGCACCCCGGCGGGACCGTGGAACTGCTGCACGTGACCGCCGGCCGACTGACGCTCGTCGTGGACGGCACCCCGCACGCGATGCCCGCCGGCACCTCGGCGACCTTCGAGGCGAACGTGCCCCACACCTACCGCAACGACGGCTCCGAAGTGGTCGAGATGACCATGGCGGTCGCCGTTCCACCGGCGCGTTGACCCGTTCGCCGGACTGTTAGCGTGCCCGTATGCGCGCACCCATCGGCACCTTCGACAACGCCGTCCCCGCTGCGGACCACCTGGACGAACTCGTCGCCCCGATCGCCGACGCGGTCCGCCACTGGCACGGCACCGTCCCGGTGGAGCAGTTCCTCTACGTCGACACGGAACCGCAGTGGGCGGACACCGCGGCCTTCGTCGAGCACTACGGGCCCGACCTGCTCTCCGCCTCCGCCAACTGCGTGGTCGTCGCGGCCAAGCGCGGCGGCGAGACCACCCTGGCCGCCTGCGTCGTCCCGTCCGCCGCCCGCGCCGACGTCAACGGCGTCGTACGCCGTCAGTTGGGCGCGCGCAAGGCGTCCTTCGCCGCGATGGACACCGCGACCGGGCTCACGGGCATGGAGTACGGGGGCATCACCCCCATCGGGTTGCCCGCCGACTGGCCGCTGCTGGTGGACGCCGCCGTGGTCGACCTCCCGCACGTGCTGCTCGGCAGCGGCCGTCGCCGGGGGAAGCTGATCGTGCCCGGCAAGGCCCTCGCCGAACTGCCGGGGGCGACCGTCATCGAAGGGCTCGGCCGCGCCTGAACGGCCGCGGCGGGCTCAGCCCAGCTGCGGTATCTCGATCGCGGGGCACCGGTCCATCACCATGGCGAGCCCGGCCGCCCGGGTGCGTGCGTACGCCGCCTCGTCCACCACGCCGAGTTGGAACCACACGGCCCGCGCGCCCTTGGCCACCGCCTCGTCGGCCACCCGGCCGGCCAGCTCCGCGTTCACGAACACGTCCACCACGTCCACGTCGAACGGGATGTCGGCGAGCGAGGCGTACCCCTGCTCGCCGTGGACCGTCTCGGCCTTGGGGTGGACCGGCACGACCCGCTTGCCGAAGCGTTGCAGGACCCGCGCCACCCCGTACGCGGCCCGCGACTCGTTGTTGGACAGGCCGACGACGGCCCAGGTGTCACCGGACTCGGTGAGGATCTTCTCGACCGTCGCCTGGTCGCCGTACATGGGTGCCTCCGAGCGTAGGCGGGCGGCCCGCTGCCGTCCCACTCCCGAGAACGAAGCGGGCCGTCCGGAGATTCCCCCGCCGCGTACCCTGCGGCGCGCAGCGCCTACGCTGGGACGATGCAGGACGAGTACCGCACGGTCGCCCGACAGGGTGTGCACGAGATCGAGATCAACCGCTCGCGCTTCCTGTGCGCGCTCGCACCCGCCGCCACCGAGCGGGAGGCCCAGGACTTCATCGCCCGCGTCCGACGGGAGCACGCCGACGCCACCCACAACTGCTCCGCGTACGTCATCGGGGCCGACGCCTCGGTGCAGCGGGCCTCGGACGACGGCGAACCCGGTGGCACCGCGGGCGTGCCCATGCTCCAGATGCTGCTGCGCCGTGACGTCCGGTACGTCGTCGCCGTCGTCACCCGTTACTACGGCGGGGTCAAACTGGGCGCCGGAGGACTGATCCGGGCCTACGGGGGAGCCGTCGGCGAAGCACTGGACGTCCTCGGCACGGTGACCCGCAGACGCTTCCGACTGGCCACCGTCACCGTCGACCACCAGCGGGCCGGCAAGGTGCAGAACGACCTGCGCGCCACCGGCCGCGAGGTGCGCGGGGTGCGGTACGCGGAGGTGGTCACCATCGAGATCGGGTTGCCCGACGCGGAGGTCGAGGCGTTCCGCGCCTGGCTCGCCGACGCGACCGCCGGGACGGCCGTCCTCGAACTCGGCGGCGAAGCGTACGGCACCGTCTGAGCCCGCCCGCCGGAAGAGGACGGGTCGTCAGCCGACCACTCACAGGGACAGTCTCACTGCCCCCACGGCCCTGTTCAGCGACGTAGGCTCGCTCTATGAACCCAAGCGAACTGGGTGATTTCCTCCTTTCTCGACGTGCCGGGACGATTCCCGAACGGGTGGGGATCACCGTGCGCAGCAGCCGGCGCGTCCCCGGTCTACGACGCGAGGAGGTGGCGCGCCTCGCCGGAGTGAGCGTCGCGTACTACACCCGCCTCGAACAAGGACACAGCCGCAACGCCTCGGACTCCGTCCTCGACGGCCTCGCCCGGGCGCTGCGCCTGGACGACACCGAGCGCGCCCATCTGTACGACCTCGCCCGCGCCCCCGGTCGCACGGCCCCCGGCCCGCCACCCCCGGAGGCCCCGCACCCGAGGACGCTCGCCCTCCTCGACTCCCTCCCCGAACTGCCCGCCGTCCTCCTGGGGCGCCGCAACGACGTACTGGCCTGGAACCGGCTCGGGCACGCACTGCTCGCCGGGCACCTGGACCACGACGCTCCGCAGGACCCCGCGCGGCGGCCCTCCCTGTCGCGGATGCTCTTCCTCGACCCCCACGTCCGGGAACAGGAAGCGGACTGGGAGGCCCACGCCCAGACCCACGTCGGCTATCTGCGCCTGGTCGCCGGACGCCACCCGGACGACCCGGCGCTCACCGCCCTCATCGGTGAACTCGTCATGAAGAGCCCCGAGTTCACCGCCCTGTGGTCGGCGGGCCACGTACGGGACTGCACCTTCGGCAGCCGCCGTCTGCGGCACCCCGTGGTGGGGGAGCTGGAGCTGACCTACCAGGTGTGGCTCCAGCCGGACAGCCCCGACCACCGGCTGGAGATCCTCACGGCCGAGCCCGGCAGCGCATCGGCCGACGCCCTCGCCCTGCTCGCCACCCTCAGCCCGCCCGCGGCCCACCGGGCGCACTGAGCACACCCCCGCCCGCGCGGCGGACCGTCACCGCACACCCACACCTCCGGGCCCGGACCGCCGCTCGGCGTGCCGTCGTGCCCGCGAACAGGAGCCACCATGAACACCACGGACCCGCAGGACGCCCGGCTCGCCCTCGTCGTGGGCGGCACCGGCATAGCGGGCCGCGCCCTGTGCCGGGAACTCGCCGCACAGGGCTGGCGGGTCGTCAGCCTCTCCCGGAGCGTCCCGCCCGCCCGGGACGGCGTGCACACCGTCACCGCCGACCTGACCGACCCGGAGTCCGTACGGGCGGCCCTTGCCGGACTGGCACCCACGCACGTGTTCTTCACCGCCTGGAGCAGGCGGGCGACCGAAGCCGAGAACATCACCGTCAACGCCGCCATGGTGCGTGACGTCCTGGAGGAGACGAGCCGGTCCGGACGACTGCGTCACGTGGCCCTGGTCACCGGGATGAAGCACTACGTGGGTCCCTTCGGCGCGTACGCCGTCGGAGAGATCAGGGACACGCCCTTCCGGGAGGACGAGCCGCGGCTCTCCGTCCCGAACTTCTACTACGCGCAGGAGGACGAACTCTGGAAGGCCGCCGCGGACCACGGTTTCGCCTGGAGCGTCCACCGGTCCCACACGATCATCGGCCATGCGCTGGGCAACGCCATGAACATGGGGATGACCCTGGCCGCGCAGGCGGCCCTGTCCCGGGCGGCGGGCCGGCCCTTCGTCTTCCCCGGCAACGAGGTGCAGTGGAACGGCGTCACCGACATGACCGACGTCGGCCTGCTCGCCCGACAGATGGTCTGGGCCGCGACCACGCAGGGGCTGCCGAGCCAGGCGTACAACACCGCCAACGGTGACACCTTCCGCTGGCGGTGGATGTGGCCCCGCATCGCGGAACTCCTGGACGTCGAACCGGAGGGTTACGCGGACCGGCCGCGTCCGCTGGAAGAGCAGATGGCGGGAGCGGTGGAGCCCTGGCGGGCGTTGGCCGTGCGGGAGCGCCTCGTCGAACCCGAGCTGGCTCGGGTCGCCTCCTGGTGGCATACGGACGCCGACCTCAACCGGCCGGTCGAGTGCTTCAGCGATCTGACCCGTAGCCGTACCGCGGGCTTCGCCGACTACGTCGACACCCTCGCGTCCTTCACCGCCCTCTTCGAGACCTTGCGCCGGGAGCGGGTCATTCCCGGTTGACGGGTCGGGTGCGTCCTGCTGGGCGTGCGTGGCTCCGCTTCGGTGCGCTGAGGATTCGCGCAGTTCCCCGCGCCCCTTTCGGGGCTGTTCCGGCGGGGGTGCGATGTCCCCTGCGGGTGCGTCGTGGTTGCCCGCGCCGTTCCCCGCGCCCCTATCGGGGCTGCCTGGCAGGCGTGCGCTCGTCCCCTGCGGGTGCGCGGTGGTCGTTCGCGCAGTTCCCCGCGCCCCTTTCGGGGCCCGGCCTGGGGACGGCGGCTGGAGGGCCCCGATAGGGGCGCGGGGAACTGCGCGACAGTGGGACGCAGCCCACAGGGCAGCGCACCCCGCGCACAGCGCACCGGAAGGGGCGCGGGGAACGGCGCGAACGACCACCACGCACCCGCAGGGGACATCGCACGCCCACCGGGCCGTACCCTGGCCGGATGGCGAGACGCATGGATGGGCAGATGGACGTCGTGACCGGGCTCGTGCGGTCCTCGTACCTGGTCAACGCCGTCTACGCCCAGTCCGCACGCGCGCTCGGCCTGCCCCCGCAACAGGGCCAGTTGCTGTGCGTGCTGATGCCGCAGCCCTACCCCATGAGCGAGCTGGGCGCGATCCTCGGGCTGGCGAAGTCGAGCCTGACCGGCCTGGTCGACCGGACCGCCCGGCGCGGCCTGGTGCGGCGCGAAACCTGCCAGCACGACGCGCGGGCCGTCATGGTCGCCCTCACCGAGGAGGGCGCCGCACTCGCCGAGGAGTTCTACCAGGGCACCCGCCGACGCATCGACGCGCTCCTGGACGACCTCTCCGGGGCCGAACGCACCGCCCTCGCGGAACTGCTCGGCAGGGTGGTCGAGACCAACCGGGTCCCGGTGGTCTTCCTGGAGCCGGACGGGGAGCCGGCGCCGGCGGGGGACCGTCACCGCGTGCCGAACAGCTCCGCGTAACGGTCCGTGCCCAGGTCCGCCCCCTTGTACTGCGTGACCGTCTCCGCGAACAGCACGGACGGGCCGTCGGGGGTGGCCATCTGCCCGACCCCGGCCCGGGGCCCGAGCGGGAGGAGGATCGAAGCGGGGGACGTCCGGTAGACGGCCGACGGCTGCTCGCCCCGCACCTGGGCGAGGACGTTGTGGGCCACCACCTCCGCGTGTCGCACCGCGTGCGCGGCCATCTTCGCTTCGTCGAGGTCGGTGAGGTCGCCGACCGCGTAGACGCGTTCGTGCCCGTCGACCTGGAGGGTCCCGGTCACGCGGACCGGCCCCCGCGCCGTGCGGGCCGCCGCCAGGTCGGCGCCGAGGTAACCGCTGTCGACGTGCACCCCGTGGCAGCGGAACCAGATGTCGGCCCGGACCTCGCCGTCGGTGGTGGCGACGGTGAAGCCCGCCCGCCGGCCCGGCTCGGTCGGTGGCTGCGCGGTGAGCCGGGTGCCCAGCCGCAGTTCCACCCCCAGCCCGTCGAGCTGACGCCGTAGCTCCTCGCGCATCTCCGGTGCGAACGCGGGGACGAGCTGTTCCGTCGGATCGACGACGGTCACGTGCTTGTCCGGCCAGACCGCCTTGACCTCCCCGGACAGTTCGAGGCCGACGGGACCGGCGCCGAGGATCAGCACCCGCTCGGCGGCCGAGAGTTCCGCGTGCACGGTGCGGAGCCTTGCCAGCGCCTCGCTGGCGGAATCGATCTCCCACTTCGCGGGGAACGGATAGCCGGAACCGGAGGCGAGCACCAGGTAGTCGGCGTCGATCCGCTCGCCGGACGCCAGGGTGACGCCGCCGGGGTCCACCGAGGCGGCCCGCGCACGGACGAACCGGCCGCGCTTCAGCAGCGTGTCGTACGGGAAGAAGATGTTCTCCGCCCAGTCCGGGCGGACCAGCGCGCGCAGCGCCCCGGCGGCGTGGACGAAGGCGTCCTTCGGGTCGATCAGCACGACGTCGGCCTCTTCGTCCAGCGCCTTGGCGACCGCCGAGCCCGCGTAGCCCCCGCCGATGACTGCGACGACACGTCCCATGTCTCCCACTCCCCTAGATAGTTCGTATCACGAACTGTATTGGTTCGTGATGCGAACTAGCAAGTGTCGTCCGAGGGCGCAGGCCCGTGCCGGCCCGGGCGCGCGCAGGCGCTAGCGTGGTCGACGTGAACAGTGGGGACCGACGTGATCCGGTCCTCGGCCCAGGGGACGAGCAGGGGGAAACATGCAGGTCGGAGCGGTATCTTGAGGATTCTGCACACCTCTGACTGGCATTTGGGTCGGACGTTCCACCGGGTGGACCTGCTGGAGGCCCAAGCCGCGTTCATCGCCCACCTGGTCGACACGGTCCGCGAGCACGGGGTGGAAGCCGTCGTGGTCTCCGGCGACGTGTACGACCGGGCCGTGCCCCCGCTGGCCGCCGTGGAGCTCTACGACGAGGCCCTGCACCGGCTCGCCGAACAGGGCGTACCCACGGTGATGATCTCCGGCAACCACGACTCCGCCCGTCGGCTCGGCGTCGGCGCAGGGCTCCTCAGCCGGGCGGGCGTCCACCTGCGGACCGATCCCGCCGCGGTGGGAACCCCGGTGCTGCTGCCCGACACCCACGGCGACGTCGCCTTCTACGGGCTGCCCTACCTGGAGCCCGGCCTCGTACGGGACGAGTTCGGCGTCGAGCGGGCCCGCCACGACCACGTGCTCGGCGCCGCGATGGACCGGGTGCGCGCCGACCTCGCGCAGCGCCCCGCCGGCACCCGCTCGGTGGTCCTCGCCCATGCCTTCGTCACCGGCGGGCACGTCAGCGACAGCGAACGCGACATCACCGTGGGCGGGGTGGCCTCCGTCCCCCGGGAGGTCTTCGACGGGGTCGACTACGTGGCCCTCGGCCACCTCCACGGCTGCCAGACCCTCAGCGAACGGGTGCGGTACTCCGGCTCCCCCCTCGCCTACTCCTTCTCCGAGGTCGACCACCGCAAGACCCTGTGGCTCGTCGACCTCGACGCGGCCGGCGCGGTGCGCGCCGAACGCATCGACTGCCCGGTACCGCGCCCCCTCGCCCGGCTCCGCGGGTCCCTGGCCGACCTCCTGGAGGACCCCCGGTTCGCCCCCCACGAGAACGCCTGGGTCGAAGCCACCCTCACCGACGCGGTCCGTCCCGACGACCCCATGGCCCGCCTGCTCACCCGCTTCCCGCACACCCTGAGCCTGGTCTTCGCTCCGGACCGCGCGGACGAGGACGGGGGGACCTCCTACGGGCAACGCCTGTCGGGGCGCACCGACCAGGAGATCGCCGAGGACTTCGTCGCCCACGTCCGCGGCGCCGGCCCCGACGCACCCGAGCGGGCCGTGCTGCGGGACGCCTTCGACGCCGTCCGGACCGCCGACACCGTGCGCGAGGTCGCCCGATGAGACTCCACCACCTGCGCATCCAGGCGTTCGGACCCTTCGGCGCCGCCCACCGGGTCGACTTCGACGACCTCGCACGCGCCGGACTGTTCCTGCTCCACGGCCCCACGGGCGCGGGCAAGACCTCCGTCCTCGACGCGGTCTGCTACGCGCTGTACGGATCGGTTCCCGGGGCCCGGCAGCAGGGCCAGGGCACGCACCTGCGCAGCGACCACGCCGACCCGACCACGGTCACCGAGGTGAGCCTGGACCTCACGGTCGCCGGACGCCGCATCGAAGTGACCCGCAGGCCCCCCTGGTCCCGCCCCAAGAAGCGCGGCCGGGGCACCACCACCGAGAAGGCGTACAGCGCCCTGCGCGAGTACCGCTCGGGTGCCTGGAAGGACCTCAGCCGCTCCCACCAGGAGATCGGCGAGGAGGTCGGTCAACTCCTCGGCATGACCAAGGAACAGTTCTGCCAGGTGGTGCTGTTGCCCCAGGGCGACTTCGCCCGCTTCCTGCGCGCCGACGCCGAGGCCCGGGGCAAGCTGCTCGGCCGGCTCTTCGACACCGGCCGTTTCGCCGGCGTGGAACAGCGACTGGCCGAGCACCGCCGGGCGGGGGAGACCGCGGTACGCGAAGCGGACACCGCACTCCTCGCCCTGGCCAACCAGATGGTCCCCGCGGCGGGTGCCCTGCGCGAGGGGGCGACGGACCTCCCGCTGCCCGACACCACGCCCGGCGAGCCCGGCCTCAGCACGGACGTCCTCGGCTGGGCCGCCGTGGCCCGGACCGCGGCCCGCGAACGCCTCGCCCATGCCGAGATCGCCCTCGCCGCCGCCGAGTCCGACGCCGCAACCGCTCGGCGGACCCTGGCCCGGGCGGCCGAACGCCACCGACTCCAAACCCGGTTCGCCCAGGCCCGACAGCGGGCGGCGGCACTGGCCGAACGGGCCGCGGAGCACCGCACGGACCTGCTGCGCCGGGAACGGGCCGGCAAGGCCGAGACGGTGGCCCCCGCGCGGGAACTGCGGACCGCCGTCGAGGCCCGCCACCGCTCGGCCACCCGTACCGAAGCCGAGGCGCGCGCGGCGCTCGACGCGCTGCCCCCCGACGCGGAACCCGTAGCGGAAGCAGGCGCGGACCTCGACGCGGAATCCGGCGGGGACGAGCCGCTTCGCCACGCCCTCTCCGACCTCGACGTCAGCGGGCTGCGCTCGGCCGCCCGTCGGGCCACCGAAGAACTGGGCGGCCTGGAATCCGCGCGCCGCTCCGAGCACCGCCTCACCGAGCTCACCGCCGAACTCACCGCGTCCCGCGGCGAGGAGCGCGTCGACCGCGAGATCGTCCTGGAGGCCACGGGCTGGCTCGACGACTGGGACGCCACCCGTGCGGCACTGCGGCGGGACATCGACACCGCCCGGGAAGCGGTGGCCAGGGCGGAGGCCCTGGCGGGACAGCGGGAACCCGCGCGCCTGCGCCTGGAAACCGCCCGGCTGCGCGACCGGCTCGCCGACCGGGCCGTCGAGGCCGAACAGCGCCGCCGCGAGGCCCACGACCGTGCGGGCGAGGCCCGCCAACAGTGGCTGGACCTGAAGGAACAGCGGCTGAACGGCATCGCCGCCGAGCTCGCCGCGACGCTCCTCGACGGGCAGCCCTGCGGTGTGTGCGGCGCCACCGAGCACCCCCACCCGGCCCGCAGGACGCCCGGCCACGTCGACCGCGCTGCCGAGGACGCCGCCCACGACGCCTACCAGCGGGCCGAAGCGGACCGTACCGCCGCCGTCGAGCAGAGCGCCCGGGTCCGTGAGGAACTCGCCGGCGCGACGGCCGGCGCCGGGGACGAACCCGTCGAACGGCTCGCCGCCGCCGTCACGGCGCTCAGCCAGGAGCACGCCGCCGCCCACCGGGTCGCCGCCGGGCTGCACGCCGCGCAAGAAGCCCTGGACCGGGCCGAGGGCGAGCACGCCCGCAGGCTCGCCGCCCAGCAGCAGGCCGCCCGGCGCACCGCCTCCCGCGCCTCCCGACGGGAGGCACTGGAGCGCGAAGCGGCCACCCTGGCACAGGAGTTGGACCGGTCCCGCGGCAGCGCCGTCAGCGTGGCCGCCCGCGCCGCCGACCTCGAACGCCGCGTGGAGTCGCTGCACACCGCCGTCGATGCCGTGCGCGCGGGGGCCGAGGCCGCCGGGCAACTCAAGGAGGCCGATGCGCGGGTGGCCGACGCCGTCTTCCGCGCCGGCTTCGCCACCGACGAGGAGGCCGACCGCGCCCGGCTCGACCCCGCGGCGCACCGGGAACTCCAGCAGCGGATCGACACCTGGCAGCGGGCGGACGCCGAGGTCCGCGCCGCCCTCACCGAAGCGGACACGGTCGCGGCGGGAGCCTCGCCCCCCGTGGACCTGCCGGGCGCCGAGCGGACCGCGCACCGTGCCGAACAGCGGCTCCGGGACGCCATGACCGCGGTCGCCGCCGCCGGCCGCGACCGCGACCAGTTGGACCGGCTCTCCGCACGGGCCACGGCCGCCGCCCGTGCCCTGGCCCCGCTGCGCGAGGAGCACGAGCGGGTCGCCCGGCTCGCCGGTCTCACGGCCGGTACCTCCGCGGCGAACGAACGCCGGATGCGTTTGGAGTCCTACGTACTGGCGGCCCGACTGGAACAGGTGGCTGCCGCGGCGACGGCCCGACTGGCCCGGATGTCACAGGGCCGCTACACCCTCGTGCACTCCGACGACCGTTCGGGGCGGGGGCGTTCGGGCCTCGGTCTCCATGTGGTGGACGCCTGGACGGGCCGGGAACGGGACACCGCGACCCTCTCCGGAGGAGAGACGTTCTTCGCCTCGCTGGCCCTCGCGCTGGGCCTCGCCGACGTGGTCTCCGACGAGGCCGGGGGCGTACGGCTCGACACCCTCTTCATCGACGAGGGGTTCGGCAGCCTGGACGACCAGACCCTGGACGAGGTCCTGGACGTGCTCGACTCGCTGCGCGAACGGGACCGGTCGGTGGGGATCGTGAGCCATGTGCCCGATCTGCGTCGCCGGGTGCACGCCCAACTGGAGGTCGTGAAGGGGCGCGGGGGGTCCTCGGTGCGCCAGCGGAACGGGGGCCGCTGAGTCGGGCGGCCTCCTCGGTCAGCGGGCGAGCGCCCGCCGTGCCAGGGGCGACGAGTACACCACGCTCGTCGTCACGGAACCCAGTGTGCCGATCCGGCCCGACACCTGCTCCAGGTGGCTCATGGACCGCGCGGCGACCTTGATCATGAAGCAGTCGTCGCCCGTGATGTGGTGCGCCTCCAGGATCTCGGGCGTCGCGGCGACCAGGTCGTGGAACGGCTTGTAGTTGCCGGTCGGGTAGCGCAGCCGGACGAACGCGAGGATCGGCAGGCCCAGCCGCTGCGGATCGAGCACCGCCGCGTAGCCCTGGATGACGCCCGCCTCCTCCAGCCGCCGCACGCGCTCCGTCACCGCGCTCGGTGACATCGACACGGCACGGGCGAGGTCCGCGTAGCTGGCCCGGCCCTCGCGCTGGAGGACATCGAGGATGCGCCAGTCGGTGGCATCGGGGAAATGGTCGGTCATCACCGAGGAATACCAGGGGAAACCACGGCGGGACAAGCCCGGTCCCGTGGATCGGCCGTTCTCCCGCGGCCGGGGGATCCGTAGATTTTTCGGTGCCGGCAGACCACCGACCCGCCTTCCGGGGACGGAGCCGGGAGCACCGACCCACGGAGGAACCCACGATGACCACCAGCACCCCCCGCACCCGCACCGCACCGCACCCCGTGCTGCGGGTTCCACCGGCGTCCCCCGAGCGGGCCGCCGCCCACTTCGCGGCGAGCCTCGCCTTCCACACGGACGCCTCGGACGTGGCCGCCGCGCTCGCCGACGACGGGGACCCCGGGTTCGTCGTCGTGGACTGCCGCTCCACCGAGTCCTGGGACCAGGGGCACCTGCCCTCGGCCGTGCACCTGCCCACCGCGTTGATCCCCGAACAGGCCGACCGGCTCCTCGACCGGTCCGTGCCGGTCGTCACCTACTGCTGGGGGCCGGGCTGCAACGGCGCCGCGCGGGCCGCCCTCGCCCTCGCCGAACGGGGCTACCGGGTCAAGGAGATGCTCGGCGGGTTCGAGTACTGGGCACGGGAGGGCTTCCCCTACGAGACCTTCGAGGGTCCGGCACGCCGGGAGCCCGACCCGCTGACCGTGCCGCTCGCCGCGCAGCACTGCGGCTGCTGAGCAGGTGGGCACCGGGGGACGGCCCACGACCGGGCGCGGCCCTGCCGAGGCCCTGGATTGGGCGGGGTGACCGAGCACTCCTTCCTCGCCGCGGTCCGGGAGTCCTACGACACCGTCGCCGCCGACTACGCGCAGCACGTCTGCTGCGCCTGCTCCTACTGAGGGCGCAGGAACGGTTCATCCGCCGCAGGGACGTTCCCCCGGGGCCGGGCGGCACGCAACAGCACCTCCAAGGCGGCGTCCGGATCGGCCGCGTAGTGGCCGCTGGCCCAGGCCGCGTTGGCCTCGATCACCGCCCAGCCGCCGTCCACCAGCGGCCCCACGTCCACCACGATCGCCGACGGCAGCCGGGGCCCGGCCGCCACCACCCGGGCGGCGAACTCCCGCACCTGAGCACCGCAGGGGTCCGCATCGAGCGGGAGGAGGTCCCGACCGCCCCGCACCCCGTAGCGACTGCCGGTGTGCACCTCGCCGTCCAACAGGAACAGGCGGTACTCGGCGGTGAACGCCACGACATCGCTGACCAGCACCGGGGTGGTGTCGTCCAGGGCGTCGGGACCCGGCAGTCGACTGCCGTCCGGGTAGATCCTGGCCGGGAAGCCCTTGTCGTTGGGGGGCTTCACGAACGCGGGCCGCCGCAACGCCCGCGCCGCGGCGAGCGGAACGCACTCGACGTTCCGGCCCGTCAGCTCCCGGGGAAGCCCCGCCAGCCAGTCCACCGGGGCCTCCAACAGGCCGAGCCCCAACTCCACCGCCACCGCATCGGCGAACCCCGGACCCGCGAACAGCGCGGGCCCGGGCGCACCGCGCACCGCGTCCGGCACCCACCGCCCCGGCAGCACCTCGCAGCCGAGCCCGCGCCGAGCGGCGGCAGCCGCCAGGGCGCGGCCGGCCGCCGTCGGTCGGGGCGGCAGGAACAGGGTGCGCGGTGGGGACGTCGTCGAGGTCACGAGGGGCAGGGTCCCGTACCCCGACTCCCCGGGGACAGCGGATTTCCCCGCACCCCTCGTGACGGGCGGTCGCGGAATCCGGTGGTGCGAGGCGACCACGGCGTCGAGAATCGGCGGATGCGCGAAGTGGAGCTGTCCGACGGGATCGTCACCCTGACGCCGCTGCGAGCGGCCGACGCGCAGGCGCACCTCGCGGGCGAGGACGAGTTGCTGGTTCGTTGGCTCAACGGAGGTCCGGGCACGCGCGAGGGCGTCGAAGCGTACGTCCGGCACTGTCGGGAAGAGTGGAACACGGCCGGTCCGCTCCGCGCTTTCGGCATCCGGACGGGCGCCGACGAGGCGCTCGCCGGGACGATCGACCTGCGGTTCGCGGGAGAGGACCTGGCGCCCGGTCAGGTGAACGTCGCCTACGGTCTCCATCCCTCGTGGCGGGGGCGCGGCCTGGCCACCCGCGCGGTCCGCCTGGCGTCCCGATACGCAGCCACCGAGGGCGGGCAGGAAGCGGTGATCCAGGTCGATCCGGCGAACCCCGCATCCGCGGCGGTCGCGCGGCGGGCGGGGTTCACCCCCGGCACACGGCCGCACGGCGACGACGCCACCCGGTTCGACCGGTACGTCCGGGACCTGCGCGACCCACCCCCGTGAGGACCGGCAGTCACCGGACGACCCCGTCGACCGGGGCCCGGCACAGCGCAGCGACCAGCGTCTCGACGGCCCCGCCGGCGGCCCCGTCCCGGGGCAACCCGCTGACCTGCCCGTCCCCGACCTCCACCACCCGCCACTCCCCGTCCGTCCGCAGTGCCAGGTCCGTCGTCACGAACCGGCAGTCCAACGCGGCGACGGCCGCCCGGACCCCCGCCAGCTCCGGAGCCGGGCACCCGCCCGGGGTGTCGGGGTGCGCGGTCACCAGCACCGGCTCACCGTCCACCCACCACACCCGGGCCTCGCCGCCCGCGACGAACGGTTCGAACTCCCGGAGCACCAGCCCGCCGGCCAGCGACTCGTCCTGGAGGGCGAAGAAACGGTGCACCACTGCGGTCAGCCGCTCCGCGTCCCCGAGGTCGGGCACGTAACACGCCTCGTCCCACTCGTGCTTGCGGGACTTCACGTAGTCCTTCACCACCGCCGCGCCCGGTCGCAGCGACGCCGCCAGTTCGCCGAGCACTGCCCGGTCGGGCGGGGCGGACGGCACGGCGGCCCGCCAGGCGCTGCGCGGGGTCAACTCGGTGAACGTGGCGTACCATCCGGGCAGTTCATGCGCCCGGGCGTACCGCTCCGGCCCGGTCAGCAGTACGCACCCCCGCTCCTGCGCGGCCCGTGCCAACTGCCCGTAGCGCCCGACGGGCACCATCCACCCCCGGTACCAGTAGGCGCCCGACCCGGTGGGGACGGCGGCCACCGCCTCGTGGGCCGCGCCGGCGGTGAGTGCGTCGTGGTCGATCAACGCCAGCGGCGCGCCGGCCGCGCGCACGGCCGCCGCCTGCGGCCGGAACTCCGGATCGACGCGGGTCGGGCGCAGCGGGTCGCACGGGAACAGGAATCCGGGACGCACGGGCGTTCCTCCGAAGCGGGGGCGGACGAGCGGGGGCGGACGGCGGGCGTCGGCGGGCGCCCGTACCCGGGCACGCGGTCTCCCCGGGGAACGCCGCACGCCCGGGTACGGGGCACCCGCCCGCCCCGCTACAGCCGGGACAACTCGTCCACCAGGTCGTCCAGACCCAGGGAACCCTGGGAGAGGGCCGCCATGTGCCACGCCTTGGCGTCGAACGCGTCCCCGTGGCGCTCCTTGGCGCGCTCCCGACCGAGCAACCACGCGCGCTCGCCGAGCTTGTAGCCGATGGCCTGACCGGGGATCGACAGGTACCGGGTCAGCTCGCTGGCCACGTAGTCGGCCGGGCGGCTGCTGTGCGCACCGGTGAACTCCTCGGCCAGTGCCGTGGTCCACCGCTCGCCCGGGTGGAAGGGAGAATCGGCCGGGATCTCCAGCTCCAGGTGCATGCCGATGTCCACGATGACCCGCACCGCCCGCATCATCTGGGCGTCCAGGTAACCGAGTCGGGTCTCTGCGTCGGTGAAGAAGCCCAACTCGTCCATCAGCCGCTCCGCGTACAGGGCCCAGCCCTCGCAGTTGGCGCTCACCCCGCCGACGCCCGCCTGGTAGCGCGACAGGTCGTCCTGGACGTGGGCCCACTGCGCGAGCTGGAGGTGATGGCCAGGCACGCCCTCGTGGTACCAGGTGGACACCAGGTCGTAGACCGGGAAGCGGTCGAGTCCCATGGTCGGCAGCCAGGTGCGGCCCGGGCGCGAGAAGTCCTCGGAGGGCGCCGTGTAGTACGGCGCGGCGGCCCCTCCGGGCGGCGCGATCCTGGACTCCACGACCCGTACGCGGTCCGCGAGTTCGAAGTGCGTGCCGTCCAAAGCGTCGATCGCCCGGTCCATCAGGTCCTGGAGCCACAGCCGGACCTCCTCGACGCCCTCGATGTGCCGTCCGTGCTCGTCGAGGTGGGCCAGCGCGACCCACGGGGTGGCGGCGCCCGGCAGCACCTTCTCGGCCTCCGCCCGCATCTCCGCCAGCAGCCGGTGGTACTCGGACCAGCCGTACGCGTACGCCTCGCCCAGATCGAGGTCCGTACCGTTGAAGTAGCGGGACCACCGCGCGTACCGTTCGCGGCCCACCGGGTCCGGTGCTCCCTCGATCGCCGGGGCGTACTCGGCGGCCATCCAGTCGCGCAGCTGGGCGAACGCCGTCCGGGCGATCCGGGCGGCCTCGGTCAGCTCCGTGCGCAACGACTGCGGGCCGGGGGCCACGAACTGCTCGAACCAGGAGTCGCCCGCGGCATCGGGCTCGGTCCACTCTGTGAGCTGGCCGATGAAGGTGGCGGTGGGCCGCGGGCCGGCGAACAGCTTGCGCTCCAGGCCCAGGGCCAGCGACTCGCGGTACCCGGCCAGCGAGGCCGGCACCGCACGCAGCCGGGCGGCGAGCACGGCCCAGTCCTCGTCCGTGTCGGTCGGGGTGAGGGAGAACGCCTCGCGCACGTCGTGCGGGGGCGAGAACATGTTGCCGACCGCCCTCAGGTGCTCGTCCGCGTCGTGGACGGCCAGTTCCGCGGTGAGCCGTTCGCGCAGCAGCCGGCCACAGCGGCGTTCCCGGTCGGCGCCGGCGCCCGGTAGCGCCTCGGCCGCGTCCAGCCGGGTCAGTGTCCGGCGCGCCAGGTCCGCCCGGGCGGCCTGGCCGGCGGGGGAGTAGTCGGGAAGGGCACGGTGGCTCGCCCGCACCCCCAGGTAGGTGCCGGTCACCGGATCGAGGGCGACGAGGTCGTCGACATAGGCGTCGGCGACCTCGCGGGGAAGCGGGCTCTTCGTCTCTGACATGCGAACATCCTCGTACGTGGACCCGTACGTCGTCACGGGGGCCTCGGTGTGCGTGGCGGAGGCGACCGGGTGGTCGATCGGTCGGAACCGTCGCCCGCGATGCCCCGTGATCGGATCTCCGTTCGATTCCTCCGCAGGCTCGCCGCGCCGACCGGAGTGGCCCGGAATGCACCCAGTGCCACCGGAGCGCCCGTCAGACGTGTAACTTCGGCCCCGGGCGCAGCGATCCGGAACCGTACGGGCGCCCGGGGACGTACCTGGGGGCGGGACGGTGTCGACGAAACCGACCGGACTCACCTTGTGGCAGCTCGTCGTCGTGACCGTTCTGGGCGCCCTGCTGGTGGGACTGACACTGCTGTTCGGACTCAATCGGCTGATGGGGGGACTGCTGCTGGACGAGGACGACTGCCTCGGGACCAAGGCCAGGGCGGACGAGATCTCCTCGGTGTCCCTCCTCGGGTCGCCGCCCGAGGGAGCGCGGATCGCGACGGGCTGGCAGACCCTGGAGGTGGGCTGCATGGACGGCCGCGACGACGAACTGCTGTCGGCCACCCGCAGCTACGAGTTCGACGGCGACCACGAGGTGGTTCGGGACCACTACCGTGCGTTGGCGGAGGGCGACGGCTGGACCAGGGTGACCACCGCACGGGCAGTGGGCGACCCCCAGGTGCGGCGCACCGACGTCTGCTTCGAGAAGGAGTTGGCCGGCGGCCGGGTACTGCTGCGGGTCTCCTTCGATCCCGGAGTGTTCTGGGTGGGCACCGAGACCGCGCTCGACGACGACGAGCACGTCCACTGCTGAGCGCCCCCGGCCCGCCGGGCGGTGGCAGCGGCCGTCACGGGGCGGGCGTCGCGGTACCGCGGTCGGTGACGCCGGCCGCCGACGGCGAACGGCTGCCGGCCGCGGCCCCGTCCAGCCGGGCCGTGATGACCAGCACCCCTTCGTCGAGCTGGTAGTCGAGCGGCAGCCCCAGCCCGCGCATCACCGCCACCATCGCGGTGTTGGACGCCTGTGTCACCGCGTAGACGCTCGCGCAGCCCGCCTCCTCGGCCGTGGTCACCAGGCGCCCCAGGAGCTCGCTGCCGATGCCCCGTCGCTGCCACGCGTCCTCGACCAGGAGGGCCACCTCCGTCTCGTCGCCGTCCCACAACAGGTGTCCGAGCGCCACGATCCGGCCGGATGCGGTCCGCGCGGCCAGGGTGCGGCCGAAGCCCGGGGCCAGCAGCCGGCGCAGGTACGGGTCCGCGTCCTTGACGGAGCCGTGGTACCGCATCCGCAGGGTGTGGGACGAACACCGCTCGTGCAGGGCCTTCGCCGCCGTGAGGTCCGCCGGCGAGGCCCGCCGCACGGTCACCTCCCCACCGCGCGCCAGGGCCACCCGGTCCTGCTGCCGCGGCACCCGGGGGCCCAGCCGGGTGTCCAACTCCACCAGCGCCCGGGCGCGGGCGAACTCCGTCGGGGTGAAGGGGAGGTGGGGTCGTTCCACGGTGAGGTGGCCGCCGTCCGGGGCCCGCAGCCGCATCACCGTGTCCCCCGGCAGGACGCCCTCCGCCGACGCGTCGGTGTGGTGGGCTCCGGCAGGGTCCGCCGCCGGGTCGGTGGTGCGGGGAGCAGGGTGGGAACGGACCGTGCAGCGGCCCAGGAGCTGGCGGAGCGCCAACGGGAGTTCCGCCGGGTCCAGCGCGGTGCGGGTGGCGAGGCCCAGTGCCCGGGTCGACGCGTCGACCAGGTCGTGCGGGTCGGCCCGTTCGATCCGGGTGCCGGTGCCCCCGGCCCGGGCGGCGGCCCGCATGACCTCGCCCGCGGGGAGCCCCGCCGGCGCCCGCACCAGGAGTTCGTCCACCGTGCCCTCGGCCAGTGGGTGGGTCTGGAGGCTGAGGATGTCCACCTCGTTTTCGGCCAGGGCCGCGCACAGCGCCGCGAGCGAGCCCGGGGTGTCGCGGACCGTCGTGCGCAGCCGCCACAGCTCCGCCGCTCCCGCCGCCCCCGGCCCTCCCGGAGAAGGGACCGTGGACGGGACCCGGTCCGCAAGGGCGTGTGGCGCCGTCCGGCCGGGCCCCGCCGGGTGGTCGTGGCGGCGCGAGCGGTGGGCCCACCAGGTGTGGAACCCCGCCGTGGCCAGGAGCACCACCGCCGAGACCAGCAGCAGCGCGGGTCCGCTCGGCCCGTGGCCGATCAGATTGGCCACGGCGTCCGCCACGGCGACCGCCGTGAACAGGGCGGCCAGCTCCACCACGTCCCGGCGCCAGTGGTGGGCGCGCCGTTCGCGGTCGGCGGGGCGGGGGACGGGGAGGTCTCGGCTCATGCCGTCACTGTGGCGGGACCGTGTTGCGTGATCACGAACCGTTTGTGACCGATGGGTAAAACACCCCGCGCGCCGGGCCGCCCCGTGCCCGGGTCACCCGGTGGACTCCTCCCCGAGCGCCGCGTGCAGTCGTCGGGCCTGGGTGAGCAGCCGGGCGCTGCCGCTGCGGGCCGCCAGCTCCGCTAGGTGCGCCACCGTTCCCCGTTCCCCGGTGCGCTCCGCGCACTCCGCGGCCACGGCCAACAGGTCCGCCACTCCGCGCAGGGCCTTGCCGTCGTGCGCGGGGCCCGCCAGCAGCGCGGGCAGCGCCTTCCGCAGTACCGCCCCCACCGTGCGGTACGCGCCCGTCGCCGCTGCCGTGCGCACGCTGTCCACGGCACGCGACGGCTTGACCGTGCCGCGGAGCATCAGGGTGCTCAGCAGGCCCCCCAGCAGCGGGACGTCGAGCTGCCCCCGCGCGGCCAGCACCAGCAGCGCGTCCACCGCCGCGACCCGCTCCTCGCTGTTGCGCGCACCGATGCCGTACGCCACGGACAGGTGGACCGCGGGCCCGGCCGGACCGGGCGCCTCGGCGAGGCTCGGCAGATAGGCCACGTCGCCGCTGGCGTTGTACCGGGCGGTCTGCGACAGCAGGCCGACCAGCCGGGCCGCCACCAACTCCCGCCGGCCCGGCACGGTCAGCAGCTCGTGGCCCTCGTGTTCGACGGTCCAGTGGTAGCAGGACCGGCTCGCGTGGGTGTCCGCCTGCAACGGGACGCCCATGGCGTGGAAGACGGCCGGAAGCTCCTCGAAGAGGGTGTGCACCTGGCCCACCTCGACCAACAGGGCTTGGCTCTCCTGGTCCGTCACGACCTGGATCGACGGCGCCGGGGGCTCGCCGTCGGTCAGCCAGCGGGCGAGACGGTCGCCCTCCGGCGTTCCGAGCCCGGTAGCGGCGGTCACGGCGGCGGCGACCTCCGGGGAGAGGCCCGTGGTCGTCCCCATGTCCGCCCGCTCGTCCCGGCGCACCCGCAGCAGCGCCTGTGCGAAGTCCACCTCGCCGGGGCTCACCCCCAGCCGCCGGTACGCGTCCAGCCGGGCCACGAGTTCCGCCGGATCCACCTGCCCCGAGGTCCAGGTCGGGGTGGCCAGGAGGAACGGCGGCCGGTCGGCGCTCACCCGGTACGCCGCCTCCCATAGACGGGCCTGACGGGGTTGTTCCAGCACCGCGTGCACGCAGCTGTCCAGGCCCTGCGCGCTTCTGCGCGCCGCCGTGTGCAACGTAGAGGTCCGCACGACCTCGAACAGGCTCGCGAGGACCACCTCGATCCCGTACGTGTCCACGCCGAAGTTGATGTTGGGCCGCCCGTGCTCGGAGGCCCCGGGGTACCACCAGCGCCGTACGACGACCGGGCGCACCGCCTCGACCAGGGCCTCCCGGTCCGTGTGCGCGTACCGCACCAGAGCGTCGAGGACGCGTTCGAAGCTCACCGCGTCGCTGCGGCCACTGCTCGTCAGTAGGGCGCCCACCTCCTCCGCCAGCTCCGCCACCGACCCGATCGGCGGGACCGGCCGGGCGGGCTCGGGCACCGGCGGCAGGAACTCCTCGTACGGTTCCGTGTCCGTGGCCTCCAGGGCCCGGGGCGCGCCGCCCAGGGCGCGGGCGGCGCGCGGGCGCAGCGGAGCGCTCAGCTGCTCGGCCGCCGCCAGGACCTCCTCCCGGACGGGGTCGGGCACCTTGGCGGCGTACTTCTCCACCAGCTTGAGGGCGCGTTCCTGGAGGTCGGTGTCCTGGTGCCCGAAGGCGTCGGCGACCGCGGGCAGCAGCTCCGGCAGCAGCTCCGGCGAGGCGTTGAACACCTTCTGGAGCAGGATGAGCTGGGACCGTACGAGCTTCTTCTCCGGACGGAACAGGGCGCCCCGCGACACCTCCGCCAGCTGTCGGGCCGTCAACTCCCCGTCCAGCGCCATCGAGCCGAGGACCGCCTGCGCGTGTGCGGCCACCGTGGGCCCGGCGTCCGCCACCAGCGCCGTCCAGTCCGCGGTGCGCTGCCGCTCCTCGTCCCGCGTGGGCGCCAACTTCCCCAACAGGGTGAGGAAGGCCCGCTGGTCGGCGGTCCTGCCGCCGCGCAGCAGCCGGGCCACACAGGCGTCCAGCATCGCCGTGCGCTCCAGGGCGCCTTCGGCCGTCAGCCGGGTCAGCGTCGGTATCCAGCCCTCGGTGCCGTCCCTGCCGTAGCTCCACTCCAACTGCGTGCCGATGTCGTCCAGCTCGAACAGGGCGGTGACCATGGTCACCAGATGCGGATCGGACCGCAGGCGGTCCAGCAGACGGGGACCGGCGGCCAACCAATGCCGTCTGACGTCGTCCATCCACCCGCGCACATAGCTCTCGGTCGTGGGCACCGCACAGTCGGCGAGCCGGACCAGCCCGGACATCAACTCGTACGCCACCCCCGCGGACGGCGGGCGCTCCGCGAGCCGCCGGGCCACTTCGCCCTGCCACTCGGGACCGCGGTCGGCGAACACCTCCAGCAGCAGCTTGGGCGGGGCCGGTGACCAACGCATGTCCGCGCCGGTCAGCCAGGTCGCCGTGGCCACCGCGCCGGTGTGGCAGGCGGCGCCCGCCGCATGCAGGGCCGGGTAGGTCCGCCGGGACCGGCGGGACCACGAGTCCGTCCGCAGTTCCTTGCGCAGCGCCTTCAACCCGGACAGCGCCGCACGGCGCTCGCCCGTCGTCATCGCCCGGGCCAGCGTGACCACCGCGGACACGTTTCCGTCCCGCACGGCCGCCAGCACTTCGTCCGTGGCCTGCTGAGGCGTCCGGGCCGCCGGGTCGTGGGATGTCGTCGTCCGCGCCGTCTGCGTGGTCATCGCGTCTGCTGCCTTCGTCGTGTGGTGTCGGGGGTTCGCCGGGTCGGTCGCCGCTGCCTGGCCGGTCGTCATCGGATGCTCGTGTCCGTCTCCACGGCGGGTGCCGGGGCCGTCCGCCCGGCGCCGACGGGGGTCGTGACCTCCCGGCGGGCCATCCGTACCGCCAGGGCGTGCTTGCACGGGCCCCGCCCGCCCCGGTACGCGGCCCACCACTGGCAGGTGCAGCTCAGCCGGCCGCCGTCCGCACGCACCCGGTGCACATGGCCGTCCTCGGCGGTGACCGTGCCCAGGGCGCCCTCCAGCGTCACGGCCCCGGCCTGCACCAGGGCGTGCGCGGACCGCAGCCGCGGGTTGTGCCGCTCGGCGCGGGCCGCGTCGTAGGGCAGCTCGCGGTGGAAGTAGGCGGCCTCCGCGGTGTCGTACCCCACCCGGCCCGAGGTGCCGAGCCGCACCAGGGCCGCCCGCACCCGCTCCGGGGTGAGCCCGGAGGACGCCGCGAGATCGGCGATCTCGATCCGGGGCTCCCAGGCCAGCAGCACCCCGATCAGCTCCGCGTCCTCACCGGCCTCGTCCGTCGCCAGCGCCTCCAACACCCCGCCCTCGCCGGAGAACCCGCGCGAGGCCTCGGGCGACAGGGTGAGCGTCAGCCGCATGCCGGGCAGGACGACCTCCCAGGCGGCCGAGACAGCCGCCTCCCCGACCGCCGCCGGGCCGTAGATCCGCAGGGCCGTGGCGTGCCGCAGCACCCGCTGGAGGGCGGCCAGCCGATCGGGACCCGGCAGGCACACCGCGCCCGGCACCGGCCGGGTGGTCTGTCGCAGGCTCCGTCCGGCGGGCACCACCCACAGCGCCGGACGCGACCGCCCACTGCCCTTCGGCAGCGACCGGAGGAAGCGCACGGCCTCGCCGGCGGGCAGTTCGGCCCGCAGTTCGAAACCGGCCGCTATCACCTGTGCCTCGGCGAACCCCCGCAGCCAGCGGTCCGGCAGCGGCACCTTCTTCTCCACGACGGGCCCGTCCAGGGTGGTGACCGCCATGTCGTCCGGGCCGACCCGCAGGTGCAGGGGATCGTCCGAGCCGATCCGGGACAGCGCCTCGCGCAGGGGGTTGTTCACGTCCACGTTCGTCGTGCCGTGCCCGATCTCGCCGCCGTCCAGCCCCGGCGCCAGGACGTCGAGGCGCGCGTACACCCCGCCGCACCCCGAGAACGACTCGAACCGGATGCGGTCGCCGTTGCCCGTGACCACCGGGTCGAGCGAGGACCGCAACTGCGGCTGGTAGTACCGGGCCGCCGCCACGTCGGCCACCGCGAGCAGGGCGGCCGAAGCGATCTGGGGCGAGGTGAGGAAGCCGGTGAAGAACCGGGGGTGGGCCTCCCGGCCGGTCGGCGTCGCACCCTGGGAGGTCTCCAGGCCGAGGCGCCGACCACCGGGCACCGACTCCAGCGAGGAAGGGCGTGCGTAGGCCAGGGCGTGCAGTGAACGGGTCATGGGGAAAACGGTAGATGTCCCCACTGACAATCGGCCTGACCTGCACGGACGTTGGACTCCGAGCCGATTGCGGACGCACTCGACGCACCCCCCGCAATCCGGCCACCCCGGCGGGGGCACCCTCCCCGTCAACCCACCCCAGGTGCGCTCACGCCCCGTCAGCCGCCCCCACCGCTGCGGCAAGTCGTCGCACCCCCTCGACGATCCGCGCCGGGGGCAGGTGCGCATAGCCGAACACCAGTCGCACCGCGCCGTCACCGGGAACCGAGGACGCGTGCTCCGCGTACGACGACAGCGGCCGGACGGCCACGGCGGCGGCCTCCGCCCGGTCCAGGAACCGCGCCTCGGGTCCGAACCGCCCGGGGAGCGCGGCGATCACGTGCAGCCCCGCGGAGATCCCCGTCACCCGAGCGCCGGGGAAGCCCTCCCGCACCGCCCCGACCAGGGCGTCCCGTCGTTCCCGGTAGGCCCGCCCGCACCGCCGCAACTGACGGTCGTACGCCCCGCTCTCCACGAACCGCGCCAACACCTCCTGGTCGACGGCCGGATTGCCCAGGTCCATGGTCCGCTTGCGCTCCACCAGCGCATCGACCAGCCGCTCCGGTGCCAACAGCCACCCCAGCCGCAGCCCGGGGGCGAGCGACTTGCTCACCGAGCCCGCGTAGAGCACGTGTTCCGGGTCGAGGCCCTGGAGGGCGCCCACGGGGGAGCGGTCGTACCGGAAGTCGCCGTCGTAGTCGTCCTCCACGACGAGTCCGTCCACCGCACGCGCCCACTCCAGCAGATCGGCCCGCCGCCGCGCCGAGTACGCGATCCCCAGCGGGAACTGGTGCGCGGGCGTGGTCACCACACAGCGCACCCCCGACGCCGCGAGGGGACCGAGCGCCACCCCCTCCCCGTCCACGGGCAGGGGCACGGCACGCACCCCCGTCGCGGCGAACAGCGCGCCGTGCGGCGGGCTGCCCGGATCCTCGACCCCCACGGCACGCTCCCCGCGCGCGTGCAGGACGAGTCCCACCAGGGTCAGGGCCTGGGCGACGCCCGAGCAGACCACCAGGCGCTGCGGATCCGCCACCACCCCGCGCCTGCGGGCCAACAACCCGGCGAGGGCCGTACGCAACCGGGGCGACCCCCCGGGATCGGGATAGCCGAGTGCCCCGTGCGGCACCTCGGCCAGGACCGCACGGTAGGTGGCCGCCCAGCCCGTGCGCGGGAACAGCGACAGGTCCGGTGTGCCTGGCTGGAAGTCGACGCCCGGTCCGGGCCTGCGCGGGGCACGGTCCCGGGCCGTCGGGCGGGCCGCCCGCGCCGCGCCGCCCACCCAGGTGCCGGACCCGCGGTCGCTGCGCAGATAACCCTCCGCGGTCAACTGCTCGTACGCCTCCGTCACCAGCCCGCGCGACACCCCCAGGTCACCGGCGAGGTCGCGGGAGGAGGGGAGCCGGGTCCCCGGTGCCAGCCGGCCGCTGCGGACCGCCTCGCGCAGCGCCGACCGCAGGGCCCGCCCCCGCGACCGGGCCGGCGCCGCCACCGCGGGCCGCAGCAGTTCCCACGCGGCGCTGCCGGGCCCGCCGCCCCGGCCCGGCACACCGTCACCGGAAGTGGTCCCCGATACGCTCATGGAAGTGGACCTTAATCCGGTCCACCCACCTCCCTAACGTCGGTCCCATGAACGCGAACTCCGTGCGCGGAGCCCTGTCCGCCGCCCTCGCCTGCATCCTGGTCGGCGGCTCCTTCACTGCCAACAGCCTCCTCGGGGACTACCCCTACGCGGGCGGCCTGTTCCTCCGCTACGGGCTCGCCTTCCTGCTGCTGCTCCCGCTGGTGGGACCGGGCGCCACGACCGCGGTCCGCGGCCTGGCGGCCCGCCAGTGGCTGTTGCTGCTCCTGCTCGCCGCCGTCGGCATGGTCGGGTTCAACTTCGCCGTGCTCGCGGCCGAGCGCACCGCCGAACCCGCGGTGCCCGGGGTGCTCGTCGGCTGCGCGCCGATCGTCGTCGCCGTCCTGGTGCCGGCGCTCGCCGGGCGCCGACCGGGCCGGGCGACGCTGTACGGCGCCCTCCTGGTCGCGGTGGGCGCCTTCACGGTCCAGGGGTGGGGACGCACCGACGCGGCCGGGCTGGCGTTCTCCGTCTGCGCGCTGCTCGGCGAGGTGGGGTTCGCGGTGCTCGCCGTGCCCGTGCTGCGCCCCCTGGGACCCAAGCTGTTGTCGGCGGTGGTGTGCGCGCTCGCCACCGTCGAGTCCGCGTTCCTCGGGGTGCTGGTGGACGGCGGCGCCTGGCTGCGGATGCCCGACCGCACGGAGGCGCTCGCCCTGGGGTGGGTCGCCGCGGTCGTCACGGTGATCGGCTTCGTCTGCTGGTACGCCGGTGTGCAGCGCATCGGGGCGGAGCGGGCCACGCTGTTCTCCGGGCTGATCCCGGTCGCTGCCGCCGCCACCGCACCTCTGGTCGGAGCCGGGGCCTACGGCACCGCCCAGGCGGTCGGCAGCGGCTTGGTGGCGGTGGGGGTGGCCGTCGGGGCGGGCCTCCTCGGCGGGCGGCCGGGCGGGGCGGCGGCCGGGCCGCCCGACCCGACGGGTGCAGGCGGAGCCCGGTCCACCGGTGAGGTCCCTGCGGGGCCGCGACGGTCCGTGGACCCCGCCGGTGTCGACGGCCCCTGAGCAGGGCACTTGAGCCGACCGGTACCGGCTGGACAGCGGGCCGGACCGCACGGTGGGATGGGGGCGTGGCTGCCGACACCGTGACCGAAGTCTTCGAGGAGCACCGTTCCGTCCTGATGGGCGTGGCGTACCGCATGCTCGGCCGGGTGGTCGACGCCGAGGACGTCGTCCAGGACGCCTGGCTGCGCTGGTCGGGCGCGGACCGCAGCGAGGTGCGCGACCCGCGGGGCTACTTGGTCCGGGTCACCACCCGGCTCGCCATCGACCGGCTCCGCCAGGTGCAGACACGGCGCGAGTCCTACGTCGGCCCGTGGCTGCCCGAGCCGCTGGTGACCGACTTCGGGTCCGTCGCCCAGGACGGCGCCCAACGCGCCGTCCTCGCCGATTCGGTGTCGCTGGCCGTCCTGGTGGTGCTGGAGTCCTTGTCGCCCCTGGAACGCGCGGTGTTCGTCCTCCGGGAGGCGTTCGGCTATCCGTACGGGGAGATCGCCGTCACCCTCGACCGCACCGAGGCCGCCGTCCGGCAGCTCGCCAACCGCGCCCGCAAGCACGTCGAGGAGCGGCGGCCCCGTTACGACGTCGATCCGGACGAGCGCCGAGACCTCACCGAGCGCTTCCTCGCCGCCGCCGCCGAGGGCGATCTGGAGCGGCTGCTGTCCATGTTGGCGCCGGACGCGCGTCTGGTCGGCGACAGCGGGGGCAAGAGCAGGGCTCCGCTGCGCGTCATCGAGAGCGCCGACAAGGTGGCCCGCTTCCTCTGCGGTGTCGCCCACAAGGGCACCGGCGGGGTCACCACTTTCGAATTCCTCGAAGTCAACGGGGGCGTCGCGGTCCTCGCCCGCGACGACGGCGCACCCGATGCGGTGTTCCAACTGGACGTGGCGGACGGTCGCGTTCAGCGCGTCTACCTCATTCGAAATCCGGACAAACTCATCTCTCTCAGGTGAAGTCGCTCTTGGGTGCCCCCGCGTGAGTTTGTGCGCGGGGGCGCTCGGCTGTGCGCCCACTCCCTGCTGGCGCGCCGGAAAGTAAAGGTTTCGTCATGTGACGATCCCTGTACGCGATGTGACAAGTGCCTTGCGGGCGTGTGAGCATCGCTAACGCCTCATGAATGTTGTCTTGACTGGAGCGGGATCGACCCCGTGTCGATTCAGAATTGGTCTTGACCAAGGGGTGGCTCGGCTCTATCGTCGCAGACATAGTGCAGGAACCTTTAATAAACAAGGGCGCTAAAAACGCTTCTGGGACACGGCGATTGCGGAGGACAGGGTGGGGACCACGCAACTGGAGACGGTGCCGGAGCCCAAGTACTGGCACCTGAAGACCGTGCTCACCGAGGCACTCGACTCGGAGTTCGCGGTGGGCGAGATCCTGCCCAACGAACGTGAGCTGGCCGCCCGCTTCGGGGTGGCCCGCGCGACGCTCCGGCAGGCACTGGAGCAACTCGAACTCGAAGGGCGCCTCCATCGTCGACGCGGAGTCGGCACCACGGTCGCCCCGCCGCGCGTCGGGGTCGCCGTCGGGTCCGACGAACAGGACTGGCCCGGCGCGCTCGGAGAAGCATGGCAGACCGCGGGCAGCGAGTCGGACGTGCCCCCGGCCGCGGTCGCACGGATGCTGGAGACCCTCGACGGCGAAGCGGTGCACATCGTGCGGCGCACCCGGGTGTCGAACGGCCTGCCCGTCGCCGCGGAACTGCTCTACGTCCCCGGTTCGTCCGTGCCGGACGTCTCCGGGATCGACAACCCTTCGGGCACGGCCCGTGGACGCGCCGTGCTGCGGGAACTCCAGCGGCTCGGACTGGAAGGGCAGGACCGGTCCGTCGAGCTGGGCTCCGCCCGCGCCGACGACGCCCGGGAACTCGACCGGCTGCCCGGGGCACCGGTCCTCGTCGTCACCACCCGGTTCTTCGCCGCCGGACGCACCGCCGCGGTGTCGGTCGCCACGTACCGGGCCGACACCTGCCGGTTGACCTTCGGCGACTCCGGTGGCGTCGAGATACACCACGGGCCCGAACGCCGGGCCTCCTGAACCACCGACCGCCGCAGCGGGCCCGGCGAGAACGGGGCCGCCGCGGCGGTTTCGTACGCGCCCGACAGTTGCGGCGGGTCCCGCCGCGTTCCGGGCCCGGGCCTGTGGGTCCGGGCCGGTCAGTCGACGACGGGACTGCGATGTTCGATCAGCACCACATCGCGCCAGACCCCGCGGTGGCGGGCCACCCGCTCGCGGACGCCGATCACCCGGAAACCGGCCCGTGCGTGCAGGGCGAGGCTCGCGGTGTTCTCCGGGAACACCCCGGACTGCACGGTCCAGATCCCGGCCGCCTCGGTGGAGGCGATCAGCGCCCGTAGCAGGGCGCCGGCGACACCCCGGCCCCGCGCGTCGGGGCGGACGTACACCGAATGCTCGACCACACCCGCGTACGCCGGCCGGGCGGACACCGCACTGACGGCGGCCCACCCCACTACCGAACCGCGCGGGTCGAGGGCGACGCCACGGTGGTCCGGGAGCCGAGCGGCGTCGAAGGCGCCCCAGTCCGGGGCGGCCGTCTCGAAGGTGGCGTTGCCCTCCTCGATGCCCGCCCGGTAGATCGCGAGGACCTGTCCGGCGTGCTCGGGCCCCATCGGGGCGAGCCTGACGACGGCGTTCGACACCACAAGCTCCTCCGCTCTGGCCAACGGGACGGGCCGCAGTGCGTGACCGTGCGACCGCCGCCGTCCCGCGGTGCCCGCCGTCGGGGACGGTACCAAGCCGCGCAGCCGTCCGGGGTCGCCTGTACGGGGGAGGCCGGCACCCGGTTGGCGGCCCGTCCCCGCCCGGAGCCGACCGCAGGCACCCACCGGTGGTTCAGTGGGGACGGCCGCTCGCCTGGAACGGCCGTGGACGTCCGACCCACGCCGGCGGAGGTACGGATGGAACCCCTGATCGCCCTCCTGGTCGGCTTCGTCGGCGCTCGACTGGCCGGGTTCGCGGGCGTGGACGTCCTCGACGCCTGGCTGCCCGCGCTACGCGTCGGCCTGGCGGTGATGTTCGTGTTCACCGGCCTCGCGCACTTCCACCCCAGGCTCCGGGCGGAGATCGTCGACATGGTGCCGCCGGGCTTGCCGCGGCCCGAACTGCTGGTGACGCTCACCGGCGTCCTCGAACTGGCCGGCGCGGTCGGCCTGCTGATCCCGGCCACGGCGCCGTGGGCGGCGATCTGTCTGATGCTGCTGCTGATCGTGATGTTCCCGGCCAACCTTTCTGCCGCGCGCCGCAAGACGACCCTCGGCGACCCCATCGGCCGGCGCACGCTCTACCAGATCGTCTACGTCGGGGCCCTGACCCTCACCCTGGCATGAGAGCCGGAGCTGGAACCGGAACCGGAATCTGAACCGGACCGGGCAGATCGGGCAGATCGGGGAAGGCCGGGTGAGTCACGACGGCCCCCATGACGTGGCGATCGTGGGCTCCGGGGCGGCCGGGCTGTGCGCGGCGCTGGCCGCCGCCGTCCGGGGCGCGAGCGTGCTGGTCCTGGAGGGCAGCGACCGGTGCGCGGCTGTTGGACGGACCCTACGCCCATCCGGTGACGCCCCCGGTGGGCCGCGGTGACGCACTGCGGCTGGCCGCCGGGGCGGGCGCGGCGCTCGCCCACACGGGGGAGTGCTGGTCCTGGCCCGACGGCACCCCAAGGCCCGAGCTGACGCTCGCGGAGCGCATGCTCCCGCACGTCATCTGGGTCAACTCCGCGGGCCGGCGCTTCGTCAACGAGTGCAGTCACAACAACGTCGCCCTCGCCTTCGCCGAACTCGACCCCGCCACCGGGCACCCGCGCAACACCCCGGCCTGGGCCGTCGCCGACGCCCGCCCCGGACAACCGCTGCCGCCGCACGCCGTGGAAGCGGCGACCCCGGCCGAACTCGCCGCCCGCACCGGCATCGAACCCGAGGCACTCACCGAGGCGCTCCGGCGCTTCAACGAGTTCGCCGCCCGGGGCCTCGACCCCGACCACGGCCGGGAAACGACGCACTACGACCGTGCCGACGGGGACCCCACGGCACCCCACCCGAACCTCGGCACCGTCGCCGAACCCCCCCTGCCCGGCTCCGCCGGCACCAAGGGCGGCCCGCGGCGCCGGAGGCTAGTGAGACGGCCCCGGCACCGGCACTCAGCGCCGGGCGGTCACCGTGCCCTGCACCGCGAACAGTTGCTCCTCGACGTGGTCCAGGGCCAGCCGCAGCGCACCGGTCGCGACCGCCGCCTCGCCCAGCATCGACAGGGCCACCTTGGGCGCGCGCAGACAGTACCGCTCCAGCTCCCGCCGCAACGGCTCCAGTACGCCTTCCAGCCCGGTCGCCCAACCGCCCACCACGACCAGCTCCGGATCGAGGGCCAGCACCAGCGCGGCGACGTTGTGGACCAGCCGCCGCATGAACCGGTCCACGGCGGCCCGGGCGTTCTCGTCGCCCTCCTGGGCCAGGGCGAAGACCTGCGCCACGGCCTGCTCGTTCAGCGGCTCCAACGGCTTGCCCGTGGTCGACAGCAGCGTCTCGGGCGTCACCTCCCGGCCCAGCAGGTGCAGGGCCCCGATCTCGCCCGCCGCACCACCGAAGCCCCGGTGCAGCCGCCCGCCGATCAGTGATCCGGCGCCCGGACTGAGGCCCGCGAGGACGAAGACCATGTCGTCGGACTCCTTCGCGGCCCCCTTCCAGTGCTCCGCGACCGCCGCCGTGTTCGCGTCGTTCTCGACCAGGACCGGGCACTTGAAGGAACGCCGCAGCCGCTCGCCCAACTGGAGGCCCGTCCAGCCGGGCAGCGCCGCCCCCAGCTTGATCACGCCGTCCGCCTCGATGATCCCCGGAGTGCCCACGCCGACCGCCCACAGCGAACTGCGGGCCACTCCGGTGCGCCGCAGGGTGTCCGCGACGGTGGTCCGCAGCCGCTCCAGCCGCTCGTCCGCCGGGGCCTCGATGGTGACCTCCTTGGTCCCCGTGCCCAGGACCCGGCCGTCCAGGTCGGCGAGGATCACGGCGACCCGGTGCGGGCCGAGCTCCAGCCCCAACAGATGGCCCGCCTCGGAGCGGAAGCGGAACCTGCGGGCCGGTCGCCCCTGCCTCCGTGCCGTGCCTTCCTCGGCGGCCGTCTCGACCGCCAGGCCCGCCTCGATGAGACCCTCGACCACGCCCTCGACCGTCGGCCGTGACAGGCCCGTCACCCGGGTCACTTCGGTGAGCGTCGCGGAGCCCGCTGCACGCAAAGCGTGCAGAACCACCGCGGAGTTGATACGCCGCAGCAGAGAGGGGTCCCCGCCGGTCAGCTGCCCCAACGTGTGTCCTCTCAGCTGGTGCTCGTATGGCCCGGATCGTACTTGTTACCGTGCGACCACGGCGAGCTTCGATGCAGTCCCGCAACCTCCCGGTAGGAAATCCGTTCTCCGCTCGGGTTTCCGTACCGGAGCGTCCGCGGTCCGTTCACCGCCCGGTACCCGGGTGCGCGCCCGTCCCTCATCCCGGCGACACGAACCCGGACTCGTAGGCCGCGATCACCGCCTGGGTGCGGTCCCGCGCCCCCAGTTTCGTCAGCACCGCGCTCACATGGGACTTCACCGTCTCGTTGCCGACGACCAGCCGGGCGGCGATCTCCGCGTTCGACAGCCCTTGCGCCATCAGCCGCAGCACCTCGGCCTCCCGATCGGTGAGCGCCGCCGAGCCCAACGCCTGCGGCCCCGCTTCCGCGCCGGGTCCGTACTCCGCCGCCAACCGCCGCACGGCCGCCGGGAACAACAACGAATCGCCCTCGGCGACCAGCCGCACGGCGTGCACGACCTCTTCCGGCCGGGCCCGCTTCAGCAGAAACCCGTCCGCGCCCGCGCGCAGCGCCCCGTACACGTACTCGTCGTTCTCGAAGGTCGTGACCATGATGATCTTCGGCGGCTCCGGGATCGTCCGCAGCACCGCCCGGGTGGCCGCGATGCCGTCCAGGAGCGGCATCCGCACGTCCATCGCGACGACGTCCGGCCGCAGGGAACGGATCAACGGGATCACCGCCGCTCCGTCGGCCGCCTCCCCCACCACCGTGATGTCGGGCTGTGCTTCGAGCACCGCGCGCAGACCGGCGCGCACCAGGGGCTCGTCATCGACGAGGAGGACCGTCAGGGGCATCCCCTCAGCCTAAGGCCCCGCACTGACACCCCGACCCTCACCCCGGGGGAGCGACCTTCACCCCAGGGGGAGTCGGGCCCGCACCCGCCAGTCGGCCCCCACCGGCCCGGTGTCCGCCCTGCCGCCCAACAGGGCCGCCCGTTCCCGGATGCCCCGCAGCCCGCTGCCGCCCCGGTCCCCGGAGACCCCCACCGGCGCCGGGCCGTCGACGTCCACGGGCAGCGGATTGCGCACGTCGAGGTCGACGTGTCCGTCGAGCACCTGCACCCTGACCCGCACCGGAACCGGCCCGGCGTGCCGCAACACGTTCGTCAGGGACTCCTGGAGCATGCGGTAGCACTCGCGCGAGACGGGCCCGGGCAACCGGTCCACCGGGCCGGTCACCTGCGCGTCCACGCTCGCCCCGGACGCCCGCGCGGACTCCAGCAGGCGTTCCGCCTCGGCCAGGGTGGGCCGGTTGCTCGCAGCCCGCCCCGGCTCCCGCAGGATCGCCAGCACCCGTTCCAGATCCTCCATCGCGGCCCGCCCGGTCTCCTCGATGGCGCCCAGCGCCCGCTCCGTGAACTCCGGGTTCCCCGCGGCGCGCGCCGCCCCCGCCTGCACCACCGCGACGGACAGCGCATGGCCGATGGAGTCGTGCAGTTCGTGGGCGATCCGGCTGCGCTCCAACAGCCGCTCGGTACGCTCCTCCAACTGCGCGAGCCGCTGGGCGGGCGAGGGGCCGAGCAGCCTGCCGGCCGCCGCCGCCACTGCGGCCCCGGCCAGGACGACGAACCCGAGCAACAGCGCCACCGACACCGGAACGAGCAGCGCCGCCGTCCACCACGGCAGCGGCTGCCCCCACAGCGCGTCGATGTCGTCCGCGGGCGCCCCGACCGCCATCGCCACGAACGCCAGGACCTGGGCCGTCGCGAACCCGGACACCAGCATCGTCAGACAGCCCGCTTCGAGTCGCAGCACCATCCACATCGAGGTCCGCAGCCGGTCCCGCCAGTTCGCCGAGGGCGCCGCGCTGATGTCCGGCGCCCGGTCCGACCGCCGCCCCCGCGCGTGCGGCCCCGGGAACAACATGTGCTGCGCCTGGAGACCCTCCGCGCGGCGCACCACCGGTACCCACCCGATGAGGGCCGCCGGCACCGAAGGCACCAGCGCCACCAGCAGCCACTTGACGGGGGTCATCCCGGTCAACCCCGGGTACACCATCGCCGACACGAGGGCGCCGAATCCCCCCAGCAGCAGATGCAGCCAGCGCGTGTACACGACGGCGCGCAGCACGGGACGCCCGAGCGCCCGGACGCCCGACCTGAAACCTCGGGAGGGCCCGGGTGGACCGGGTGGAGAGGACATGCCCGTCATCGTGCCAGGCGTACCCGCCGGGCGGCTCCCCCGCACGGGGGAGCCGCTCTCCCCGCGCGGGGGAGGCGCAGGCGCCCTCCCGACGGCCAGGCTGGACGGCATGAACGCCATCGACGTACACGACCTCACCAAGGTCTACGGGAAGAAGCGGGCCGTCGACGGGCTGACGTTCTCCGTCGCCCCCGGCAAGGTCACCGGCTTCCTCGGCCCCAACGGCTCCGGCAAGTCGACGACCCTGCGGTTGGTCCTGGGCCTGGACCGGCCCACCCGGGGCAGCGCCACCATCGCCGGGAAGCGGTACGCCGGCCTGGGCGAGCCGCTGCGCCACGTCGGTGCCCATCTCGACCCCGGCGGTGCACACGGCTCCCGCACCGCCCATCACCACCTGCGGGCGCTGGCGGTCGCCAACCGGTTGCCGGCCCGGCGGGTGGCCGAGGTACTGGAGGAGACCGGTCTCGCCCCCGTCGCCCGACGTCGGGTGAAGACCTTCTCGCTGGGGATGCGCCAACGCCTCGGCATCGCCGCCGCCCTGCTCGGGGACCCGGCCGTGCTCATCCTGGACGAGCCGGCCAACGGCCTCGACCCGGAGGGCATCATCTGGATCCGCGGCGCCCTGCGCCGCCTCGCCGAGGAGGGGCGCACCGTCCTCGTCTCCAGCCATCTGATGGCCGAGACGGCCGCGTTCGCCGACCATCTCGTCGTCCTCGGCGGCGGCCGGCTCCTCGCCGACCTGCCGATCGGTGAGTTCCTCGCCGAACGCGGCACCACCCGCACCCGGGTGCGCACCCCCGACGCCGCCCGGCTGGAAGCCGTGCTCTCGGCGGCCGGCCACCGCCTCGTCCCCGCGGACGAGGAGTCCTGGACCGCCGAGGGCGTCACGGCCGCCGAAGTGGGCGCGCTGGCCGCCCGCGAAGGCGTGACCCTGCTCGCACTCGCCGACGAGGGGGCCACCTTGGAGGAGGCGTACCTCGCCCTCACCACGGCCAGTGCCGAGTTCACCGCCCTGCCCACCCCCGCCCAGGAGGTCTGACCGTGTCGCCCACCGCCGTTCTGCACGCGGAGTGGATCAAGATCCGCTCGGTCCGCGCCAGCCTCGGATCGCTCATCGCCCTGTTCGCCGTGTCCCTCACCCTCACCGGACTCGTCTACGCATCGATCCCCTCGGACAGCGGCGAACTCGGTGACGACCGGCTCCTCGCGGCCTTCTACGCCCTGAACTTCGCCCAGGTCGCGGCCATCGCCTTCGGCACCACGGCGATGTCTTCGGAGTACGTCCACCACGGGCTGCGCGTCTCCCTCGCCGCCGTACCGAACCGCGACCTCTTCTACGCGGCCAAGGTCGCCGTGATCGGCGCCGCCGCGCTCGTCGTCGGTCTGGTGACCTCGTTCGCCAGCTTCGCCCTCGGCCAGGGCCTGCTCGGGGACGACGGCATCGGCCTCGGCCATCCGGGAGCGGTCCGCGCCTGTGTGGGGGGCGGCGTCGGGCTCGCCCTGACGGCCCTGCTGGCGACCGGGCTGGCGGCCCTGCTGCGCAGCGGGGTCGCCACGCTCAGCATCCTCGTCCCGTTCACCCTGATCGTCTCGTTCGTGGTCGGCGACGTCGCCGGGGGAGCCGCCCAGTACCTCCCCGACCGCGCCGCGCGGCAGGCCCTCCTCGCGGACCCCGAAGGCGCGCTCGGTCCGTGGTCCGGCCTCGCCGTGGCCGCTCTGTGGTCCCTCGCCGCGCTGCTCGTCGGCTGGTGGGCGGTGCGTCGCCGCGACGCGTGAGGACGGGAGGGGCCGGGAGCTGACCGACCGCCAAGTGTCAGTGGGGCGCGCTTTACTGGAGCCCATGACCACCGCACAGCGCCTCGCCGCGATCGACCGGCTGTGCTCCCGGGAACCCGCCGCGGGGCACCCCGGTGCGGTGTCCGACGGCCCGGCCCACCCCCTCATCGACCTCACGCCCCCGGTCGCGCAGGGAGCGGCGGGCCCCGGGGATGCGGAGGAGCAGCTGTACGCCGAGCGCGACGCGTTGGCCCGGTCGCTGACCGCACGCCACGGCGAGCCGGACTTCATCGGCCTCCAGGGCCTCTTCCTCCGCAGCACCGACCCCGGCGAGGCGGTGCCCGAGCCCTGGCGCTCGCTCAGCTCCCGTGCGGGCGACGCCCTGGTCTGGCGGATGTCCGCGCGCTGGCTGGTCCTCGCGATCACCCGGGAGGGCCCCGAGATCCCGCCCCGGCTCCTGGCGGCGGTCACGGCGGTGGACCCGCCGTAGTCCGCTACGGGCCCTGCGGGCCGTCGTCCAGCGCCGCGGTACGCAACCGTCCGAACTCCTCGGCCATCGTGGCGGCCGTCCAGTGCGCGTTCAGGCCACTGGGATTGGGCAGCACCCACACCCGACTGCCCCCGATCACCGTCTCCTGCGGCCCGATCACGGCCCGCCGGTCACCGAAGGCCGCACGGTAGGCGGTGACCCCGACCACGGCCAGCCAGCCGGGCCGCAGCCGGGCCACCTTCGCGGCCAGCAGCCGACCGCCCTCGCGGTACTCCGCGGGGCTCAGCTCGTCGGCCCGCGCGGTCGCCCGCGCCACCACGTTGGTGATGCCGAGGCCGTGGGCGAGGAGTTCGTCCTGCTCCGCGGGGCGCAGTTGCCGGGGCGTGAAACCGGAGAGGTGCAGCACCGGCCAGAACCGGTTGCCGGGGCGGGCGAAGTGGTGACCCGTCGCCGCCGTCATCAATCCGGGATTGATACCGCAGAAGAGCACCCGCAGGCCGTCCGCGGTCACGTCGGGGACGAGACGGTCGCGGGCGGCCTCCAGTTCGGCGGGGGTGAATCGGGTCAGAGGATCGCTCCGGGGGCGTACCCGGCGGACTCGGGGAAGCGCTTGGTGAGCTCCTCCACCCGGGCGACCACGGCCGCGACCTGCTGGCCCGCCGCGCCCGTGAAGGACAGCTTGTCGGCCATCAACGCGTCGAGAGCGGCCCGGTCCAGGGGGATGCGGTCGTCGGCGGCGAGCTTGTCGAGCAGCTCGTTGCGCTCGGCGCCGCCCTCGCGCATCGCCAGCGCGGACGCGACCGCGTTCTCCTTGATCGCCTCGTGCGCCAGTTCCCGGCCCACACCGGCCCGCACCGCGCCCATCAGGACCTTGGTGGTGGCGAGGAACGGCAGGTACCGGTCCAGCTCGCGCGCCACCACGGCGGGGAAGGCACCGAACTCGTCCAGGACCGTCAGGAACGTCTCCAGCAGCCCGTCCAGCGCGAAGAACGCGTCCGGCAGCGCGACCCGGCGCACCACCGAGCAGGACACGTCACCCTCGTTCCACTGGTCGCCCGCCAGCTCGCCCGTCATGGACGCGTAGCCCCGCAGGATCACCATCAGGCCGTTGACGCGCTCGCAGGAGCGGGTGTTCATCTTGTGCGGCATCGCCGACGAGCCGACCTGACCCGGCTTGAAGCCCTCGGTCACCAGCTCGTGCCCGGCCATCAACCGGATCGTCTTCGCCAACGACGAGGGAGCCGCCGCGAGCTGCACCAACGCGGTGACGACCTCGTAGTCCAGCGACCGCGGATAGACCTGGCCGACCGAGGTGAACGCCCGCGAGAAGCCCAGGTGGCCGGCGACCCGCTGTTCCAGCTCGGCCAGCTTGGCGGTGTCCCCGCCCAGCAGGTCCAGCATGTCCTGCGCGGTGCCGACCGGTCCCTTCACCCCGCGCAGCGGATAACGCGCCAGCAACTCCTCGACCCGGCCGAACGCGACGAGCTGCTCGTCGGCGGCGGTCGCGAAACGCTTGCCGAGGGTCGTCGCCTGGGCGGCCACGTTGTGCGAGCGGCCCGCCATCACCAGCTCCGCGTACTCGCCGGCGAGCTTGCCCAGCCGTGCCAGGACCGCCACCGAACGGTCGCGGACCAGCTCCAGGGAGAGCCGGATCTGCAACTGCTCGACGTTCTCCGTGAGGTCCCGGGACGTCATGCCCTTGTGCACGTGCTCGTGCCCGGCGAGCGCGTTGAACTCCTCGATCCGGGCCTTCACGTCATGGCGGGTGACCCGCTCGCGCTCCGCGATGGACGCCAGGTCCACCTGGTCGAGGACCCGCTCGTAGTCGGCGATCGCCTCGTCCGGGACCTCGATCCCGAGGTCCTTCTGGGCCCGCAGCACGGCCAGCCAGAGCTGACGTTCCAGCCGCACCTTCCGCTCGGGGGACCAGAGGTCGGCCAGCTCGGCGGAGGCGTAGCGGCCGGCGAGGACATTGGGGATACGGGGCTTCGAAGGCGCAGCAGTCACGTGGAGGGAGTCTACTGGGCGGAACCTCTTGGTCAGCGCCCCGGTCCCCCTCGGAGGAAGCTACGAACCCGGGCGCGGTGCGGTGGTGGATGCGTCGTAGGGCAGCAGCTCGGGGCGCTTCGGGGCGCGCCCGTCACCGGTGGAGCGGCCCGTGAGCCGTCGGCCGATCCAGGGCGCCAGGTGCCGCCCGGCGAAACGGACGTCCGCCACCCGGCGCGCGGCCCAGGGCGCCGGCGCCGCGGGAGGCAGGGGCGTGCGCCAGTCCCAGGTGGCCGGTAGGCCCAGCGCCTGCCCGACCGCCTCCGCCACCCGACGGTGACCCTCGACGGAGAGGTGGAGCCGGTCCGCGTCCCACAGCCGGGGGTCGCCGAGTACCGGAGCTCCGTACAGGTCGACCACGGTGGCGCCGTGCCGGGCCCCGAGGTCGTCGATCAGGGCGAACAGCTCCTCCATCCGGGGCCGGAACCGTTGCAGGACCGGTCCCCGGCGCCCCGGGCTGCGCATCAGCACCAGCCGCCCGCACGAGGGCGCGAGCCGGGCCACGGCCTCCTCCAGGTGGGCCCGGACCCGTCCCATGTCGCACGAGGGGCGCAGGGTGTCGTTGAGGCCGCCGACGAGCGTCACCACATCGGCCCGCATCCGGGCCGCCGGCTCCACCTGTTCCGCGACGATCTGGCCGATCAGTTTGCCCCGCACCGCGAGGTTCGCGTACCGGAAGCCCGGGTTCGCACGGGCCAGTCGCGCGGCCAGGAGGTCGGCCCACCCCCGGTAGGAACCGTCGGGCAGCCGGTCGGACATGCCTTCGGTGAAGCTGTCCCCGACGGCGACGAAACTGGTGTAGGCGGCGGTGGTCTCCATAGCGGTGCGATGGTAACGCCGTGGGGGGGGGGGGGGGGGGGGGGGGGGCCGGCGCCCCCGGGGGGCGGGGGGGGGGGCAGCGGGGGGGCGGTCAACGACCCCACGCACGCGCGCAGGGGGGCCCAG
>NZ_JBHWIQ010000025.1:0-22544 GCF_042732055.1 Streptomyces sp. NPDC059816 | reverse complement strand
TTTTTTTTTTTTTTCGCCTCTGGTTGTTGGGGTTGTGGGTGTGCCGGGGGGGGGTGCCCCCGTCCCCCCCCCCCCCCCCCCACGGCGGTGGACGTCGGGCGGCTACACGGGCTGTCCGAACAGCTCCCGCAGCACGTCCTCCATGGTCACCAGGCCCGCCAGCTTGCCGTCCGCACCGAGTACGGCGGCCAGGTGCGTGCGGCTGCTGCGCATCGCGGTCAACACGTCGTCCAGCGGGGTCGTCGCCCTGACCCGGGCGATCGACCGCATGTCCTTGACCTGGAACGGAAGGTCCCGCGGTGACACGTCGAGGGCGTCCTTGACGTGCAGGTAGCCGACGATCCGACGGTTGTCGTCCACCACCGGGAACCGGGAGAAGCCCGACTGCGCCGACAGCCTTTCGAGCTGCTCAGGGGTGACGCCCACATGCGCGTAGACGATCTGCTCCAGGGGGAGCACCACGTCGTTCACCGGGCGGCGCCCCAGCTCCAGGGCGTCGTGCAGCCGCTCCTGGGCGCGGTCGTCGATGAGGCCCGCATCGCCGGAGTCCTTCACCATCCGGGCCAGCTCCGCGTCCGAGAACGAGGCGGTGACCTCGTCCTTGGCGTCCACCCGCATCAGCCTCAGCAGCCCGTTCGCGAAGGCGTTGATCGTGAAGATCACCGGGCGCAGCGCCCGGGCCACCGCGACCAGCGGGGGCCCGAGCACCAGCGCCGTGCGCACCGGCTCCGCGAGGGCGACGTTCTTCGGGATCATTTCGCCGAGCAGCATGTGCAGGTACGTGGCCACCGTCAGGGCGATCACGAAGGAGATCGGGTGGACCAGGCCGTGCGGCACCCCGACCGCGTCGAACGCGGGTTCCAGCAGGTGGGCGATCGCGGGTTCGGCGACGATGCCGAGGATCAGCGTGCACAGGGTGATGCCGAGCTGTGCGGCGGCCAGCAGCGCGGACACGTGCCGCAGTCCCCACAGCACGCTGCGCGC
Organism: Streptomyces sp. NPDC059816; assembly: GCF_042732055.1. Classification (NCBI taxonomy): domain Bacteria; kingdom Bacillati; phylum Actinomycetota; class Actinomycetes; order Kitasatosporales; family Streptomycetaceae; genus Streptomyces; species Streptomyces sp. NPDC059816. The sequence continues at coordinate 21,560 of NZ_JBHWIQ010000025.1, read as the reverse complement.
CCGACGGTCGCCCTCCTCGGCGTGCGGCTCGATCTGGCTGCGCCGCACCGAGATCAGGGCGAACTCGGCGCCCACGAAGAAGGCGTTCGCGACCAGGGTCGCCAGCCCGATCAGCAACTGGACGGCGATCATCGCTCGTCCTCCTCGTCCGGGTCGGCGGTCAGGGGCGGTGCGTGCATCAGCACCCGGGCGGCCCGACGCCCGGAGGCGTCCACCACGTCGAGCCGCCAGCCGGCGACCTCGACCCGGTCCCCGGCGGCCGGGATCCGGCCCAGCTCGGTGGCGACCAGCCCGGCCAGCGTCTCGTACGGGCCGTCCGGTGCGCGCAGGCCGACCCGGGCGAGCTCGTCGGTGCGGGCGGAACCGTCGGCGGAGTACAGCGTGCGGCCGTCCTCGTCCTCGCCGGCGAGCGCCAGGTCCGGGGTCTCGTGCGGGTCGTGTTCGTCGCGGACCTCGCCGACGACCTCCTCGACGATGTCCTCCAGGGTGGCGACCCCGGCCGTGCCGCCGTACTCGTCGATGACGACGGCCATGGTGCGCTTGCCGGACAACCGGTCCAGCAGCCGTTCCACGGTCAGTGACTCCGGGACCAGCAGGGGCTCGCGCATCAGGGCGGAGACGGGCTCCCGCGGGCGTCGCTCGGCGGGAACGGCGAGGACGTCCTTGATGTGGACGACCCCCACCACCGTGTCCAGGTTGCCGCGGTAGACGGGGAACCGGGACAGTCCGGTGGCCCGGGTGGCGTTGGCGACGTCCTCGCAGGTGGCGCGTGCTTCCAGGGCCATCACCTGCACCCGCGGCGTCATCACGTTCTCCGCCGTGAGGTCCGCGAGGTTGAGGGTGCGCACGAACAGTTCGGCGGTGTCGGCCTCCAGCCTGCCCTCCTTCGCGGAGTGCCGGGCCAGGGCGACCAGTTCCTGGGGGCCGCGCGCGGAGGCGAGCTCCTCGGTGGGCTCCAGCCCGAGCCGGCGCAGCGCACGGTTCGCGGTGTTGTTGAGGTGGGTGATGAGCGGGCGGAACGCGGCGCTGAAGAGGCGCTGCGGGGTGGCCACCCACTTGGCGATGACGAGGGGGGAGGAGATGGCCCAGTTCTTGGGCACCAGCTCGCCGACCACCATCAGGAACACCGTCGACAGGGCCGTACCGAGGACCAGCGCCAGCGAGGAGGCCGCCGATGCGGGTATCCCGAGGTCCCGGAGCGGGCCCGCGATCAGCTTGGAGATGGACGGCTCGGAGAGCATGCCCACGACCAGGTTGGTGACGGTGATGCCCAGCTGTGCGCCGGAGAGCTGGAAGGTCAGGTTCTTGACGGCCTTGAGGGCGCTGGCGGCTCCGCGCTCGCCGCGCTCCACGGCCTGCTCCAGTTCGCCGCGCTCGACGGTGGTCAGGGAGAACTCCGCCGCGACGAACGCACCACAGGCCAGCGAGAGCAGGATCGCCACCCCGAGCAGGAGCACTTCGATCATCGGGTCACCTCCGTCCCATGATCGGGCAGGGGCGGGGAGAACGCGCGATGTCTACTACTGGGAGGCTCGCCCATGGGCGGACGCTCACACCTTTCGGAACGGGGACGACGATGAGGTGGACCCACCTGCCGATCAGGGTGGTCCAGCTCATCGTAAAGGGTGCGCAAAGCCCCGTTCCGGCCCGTGCGACCCCGTTCCGGTCAGCCCGACAGCGGCTTGACCCAGCGCCGCCAGCGGTCCTCGCGCTGGTATCCGGCCGTGTCCCAGGTGCGGTGGGCCCGTTCGTTGGCCTCCAGCACCATGGCGTCGACCCGCCGCCCGCCCAGCGCGGCGAATCGTTGCTCCGCCGCTGTCAGCAGGGCGGTGGCGATGCCCCGCCGACGGTGGTCCGGATGGACGGCCAGCCGGTACAGGGAGCACCGCCAGCCGTCGAAGCCGGCGATCGCGGTGCCGACGAGGAGGCCGTCGCGCTCGGCGAGCAGCAGGGCACCGGGGTCCGTACGGAGGAGACGGGTCACTCCGTCGGGGTCGTCGCTGATGCTCGTTCCCTCGGCGGCACCGTGCCAGAACCGCAGTACGGCGTTGACGTCGGAGGGGGTGGCGCAGCGGATGCGGAGATCGTTCATGGGCCGAGCCAAGCAGAGCGCCGATCGGTCCGGCCAGCGATTTCCGTGTCGGGCCCGCGCCGGGTCACCGGGGCGTCGAGTCACCGGGCCGACGGTGCACTCGGGCGACGGGGCGTGCGAGGGGGCGCACGGTCGGTCGCCGGGTGCGGCCGGACGCCCCGCCGACCGCCTTGCCGACGCTAGCGGTTCGACGCTAGCGTCGAGGCATGGCCAAGACGCAGCTGAACGTCCGGGTGGACGAGGACACCGCCCGAGCCGCGCGGGAACGCGCCCTCGCCCGGGGCATGAGCGTGAACCGCTACATCGAGGAACTGGTCAGACAGGACACCGGGGAGACGGGGCACACGTTCGTCGAGGCCGCCGCCGACTTCATGAAGCAGTACGAGTCCGTCTTCGTCGAAGAGTTCGGCGCGGAACACGAAGGTCGTCGTTGAAGGTTGAACCTGCGAATCGATCTTTCCTGGCTCCTGATGATCGCCGAACACAAGACACCGGGGGACCCCCAGGTCACCGACTGGGGCGCACTGGTCGCCGCCGTCAGTAGACACGAGGCCGAGATATTCGGCAGGCCCGTCTACGACGACCCGTTCAGCCGCGCCGCCGCACTCCTCCAGGTGCTCCTGCACGTCCCCGCCCTGGAACGCTCCAACGCGATGTTCGCCACCGCCGTCGCCTACGGCTACCTGGTCGCCAGCGGACTCAAGGTCGCCACCTCGCCGGAACAGGTGCGCGAACTGGCGGGGCTGGTGAAGGCCGGGAACGCCACGGTCCGACAGATCGCCGACGAACTGCGGGCCTGGAGCGCCTGAGCGCCCGGCACCGGCTCACGTCCCGGCCGACGGCGCACGACGGGCGGTGCCCAACACCAGGTAGGAGGTGGGCAGCCGGGGCCCCTTCGCCGGGATCACCACCGGACGCCGGGACTCCACGACGAAACCGGCCCGCTCGATCGACGCCGCCGGATCGCGGGCCACGTGACAGCCGCCGAACAGGAACGGCCACACCGTCCGGTCGAGCCCCCGTTGTGCCGCCGCCGTCGCACGGCCCGGCGCCACGCCGTGCTCGAAGAACCGCAGCACCCCGCCCGGCCGCAGCACCCGGTGGAGTTCGCCCAGGGCCCGCGCGGTGTCCCGCACACTGCACAACACCAGGCACAGCACCGCCGCGTCGAACGCCTCGCCCTTCAGCGGCAGGGCCTCCGCCACGCCCGGCACCACGTCGACCGGCGCCCCGGAGCGACGCGCTGCCGTGCGGGCCAGCCGCCGCAACACCGCCTCCGGCTCGATCGCCACGACCTCCGACACCGACGGCGGATAGTGCCCGAAGTTCAGTCCGTTGCCGGCCCCGACTTCGACCACCCGGCCGCTCAGCCCGGCGAGCAGCTCCGCACGGTACGGGCCCACCTCCGGTTCGGTGGCCACGCTCACCTTGGCGTACACCCGGGCGAAGACGGGGTGGCGCACCGCGTCCCGGTGCGCCGGTGCCGGACGGGTCCACGAGCGCACGGGAACCTCCTGGTCCGACCGGCCCGGGACCGGCACGACGGCAACACGGTCATTGTCCTCGCACCGGGACGACACCACCCGTCGACGGAAGCCGGCACCGCGGCGTTCGCACCCCGGACGCGCCCCGGTGCACCGGACTACCCCGCCGCCCCGCGCGCCGCGGACACCTCCGGCGCTGTGCCGTCGGCCCCCAGCGGGGAGGGCGCCTCCCGCCGTGACGGTGCGTCCCACGGCCGCGCGGACCACAGCGCGGCGAAGGCCCCGGCGTCCCAGCGGCCGTCCAGTTCCGGTGCGAGCCAGCCGCCGGCCGCCGCCCGGAAGGCCCCCGGCTCCAGCGCGCCCGCGCCTTCGGGCACGGCCCCCCACAAGGGCGAGCCGGCCGCCTGCGGGAGGTCGTCCAGATTGCAGCGCGCGGCGAGGTCCGGGTCCCGGGGCCAACTGCCCACCACGACGCCCGCCGGTTCGAGCCCCCGGGCCCGCAGCGCCTCCGCCGTCAGCGCCGTGTTGTTGAGCGTGCCGAGCCCCGCCGGCACCACCACCAGCACCGGTGCGCCCAACAGCCGGGCCGCGTCGGCCAGGGTGCCGCCCGTCGCGTCGAACCGGACGAGCAGACCGCCCGCGCCCTCCACCAGCACCAGATCGTGGAGGGCCGCCAGGCGCCGGGCCGCCCGGGCCGTCTCCCGGGCACCCACCGGAGCAAGGCCCGACCGCCGCGCGGCCGTCGCCGGCGCCAACGGTTCCGGGTACCGGGCGAGTTCGACCGCCGTCACCGACCCCGCCAACCGCGCCACCTCCTCGGCGTCGCCGCGTCCGCCCGCCGCGACACCGGTCTGCGCGGGTTTGAGCACCGCGACCGACCGTCCGGCGGCGAGCGCCACCGCTGCGACCGCCGCCGTGGTGACCGTCTTCCCGACCTCGGTACCCGTGCCCGTCACGACCAGGATCGCCATGGCGCCCCTCCGTTCCGTTCCGCTGTCCGTGGGCGTCCCCGCCCGTCCCCTGCCCGCACCCTCAGCCCGCGCCCGCCGCCGCGCGCACCGCACGGCCGATCCGGGCCACGTCCTCGTCCCGCGTCACGTACGGCGGCATCGTGTAGACCAGGTCCCGGAACGGGCGCAGCCACACGCCCTCGCGCACCGCCGCCCCGGTCGCCGCTGCCACGTCCACCTCGTGGTCCAGCTGGACCACCCCCACCGCGCCCAGCACCCGCACCTCCCGGACCCCGGGCAGCGCCGCCGCCGGGGCCAGCGCCTCGTGCAGCCCCGCCTCGATCCGCTTGACCTCCGTCCGCCAGTCCTGCGCGAGCAGCAGTTCGATGGAGGCCAGGGCGACCGCCGACGCCAGCGGATTGCCCATGAAGGTCGGACCGTGGGCCAGTACCGGCACCTCGCCCCGGGAGATCCCCTCGGCGATGCGGGCGGTGCACAGGGTCGCCGCCATCGACACGTAGCCGCCGGTCAGCGCCTTGCCCACGCACATCACATCCGGCGTGACGCGGGCGTGGTCGGCGGCGAACAACTCGCCCGTGCGGCCGAAACCGGTGGCGATCTCGTCCAGGACCAACAGCACGCCCTGCTCGTCGCACACCTCCCGCAGCACCCGCAGGTACTCCGGCGGATGGAAGCGCATCCCTCCCGCCCCCTGCACCACCGGCTCCACGATCACCGCGGCCAGCTCCCCGGCGTGCCGGGCGACCGTCTCCCGCAGGTGGTCCGCGTACGACTCCTCGTAGCCGGCCGGGGGAGCGTCCGCGAACACCTGCCGGGGCAGCACGCCGGACCACAGGGTGTGCATCCCGCCGTCCGGGTCGCACACGGCCATCGGCTGCCAGGTGTCGCCGTGGTAACCGCCGCGCCAGGTCATGAGCCGCTGCTTCTCGGGCCGACCGAGGGAACGCCAGTACTGGAGGCACATCTTCACCGCGACCTCGACCGACACCGAACCCGAGTCGGAGAGGAAGACGTGCTCCAACCCGTCCGGTGTGATGTCGACCAGCTTCTTCGCCAGCCGCACGGCCGGCTCGTGGGTGAGCCCGCCGAACATCACATGGCTCATCCGGCCGAGCTGGTCGCGCACCGCCTCGTTGAGGACGGGGTGGTTGTAGCCGTGGATCGCCGACCACCACGAGGACATGGCGTCGACCAGTTCGTCGGGGCCGCCCCAGCGTGCACCGCAGCCGTCGGCGAGCCGCAGCCGCACCCCGTCGGCCGAGACCACCACGAGGGGTTCCTGACGACCGGGCATCGGCCCGTACGGGTGCCAGACGTGCTGGCGGTCCAGTTCGATCAGGCTCCGCAGTCCGCCGTCGGTCAACGCCCCGCCCGAAGGCTCACGCATTGGGCGCCACCTGGGTTCCGGCTCCGCGCCGGCGCACCGCCACCAGGTCGGTGCGGGCCCGCGAAGCCGTCTGCGGTGGGGCGGCCTCGGTGGCCGCCGCGGGCGCCGGGCCGGTGCACGGCCCGCACCCCCCGGACGCCACCGGGTCGGCGTCCGTGCCCTCAGCGCCCTCAGCGCCTTCAGGGGCCCCCGCACCGGGCGCCCCGGCACCGCTGGACGCGCACCCGGACCCACCGTCGTGCGGGCCGCACCCGCCCCGGGAGCCGCACCCGCCGCCGTGCGAGCCCGCGGCCCGGTGCTCCGGCAAGGTCACCCGGTCCGCGCCCTCGACCTCGAAGCCGGCATCGGCGATCATCTCCAGATCGGCCCGGCCCGCCTGCCCCTCACTGGTCAGGTAGTCGCCCAGGAACAGGGAGTTGGCCAGGTGCAGCGCCAACGGCTGGAGCGTGCGCAGATGGACCTCCCGACCGGCCGCGATCCGCACCTCCGCATCGGGGCACACGAACCGGGTCATCGCCAGCACGCGCAGGCACCGCTGGGGCGTGAGGTTCCACTCCTTGGCCAGCGGGGTCCCCTCGAACGGGATCAGGAAGTTCACGGGCACCGAGTCCGGGTTCAACGCCCGCAGCGCGAACACCACGTCGACCAGGTCCTCGTCGCTCTCACCCATCCCGGCGATCAGCCCGGAACACGGCGACAAGCCCGCCGCGTGCGCCCGGCGCACGGTGTCCACCCGGTCGGCATAGGTGTGGGTGGTCGTGATCCGTCCGTACGTCCCCTCGGAGGTGTTGAGGTTGTGGTTGTACGCATCGGCGCCCGCGTCGCGCAGCCGCTCCGCCTGACCGTCCGACAACAGCCCGAGGCAGGCGCACACCTCGACGTCCTCGTGCTGGTCCTTGATCGCCCGGATCGTGTCCGAGACCCGCTCCACGTCCCGGTCGGTCGGGCCCCGCCCGCTCGCCACCAGACACACCCGCTTCGCCCCGCCCGCGAGCCCGGCTGCCGCCGCCTCGGTGGCCTCCTCGGGCTTCAGCCACGTGTACTTGAGGATGCCGGCCGTGGACCCGAGCCGCTGGGAGCAGTAGGAGCAGTCCTCGGGACACAGCCCGGACTTCAGGTTGACCAGATAGTTGAGTTTCACCCGCCGTCCGAACCAGTGGCGGCGGACCCTCCCGGCCGCCGCCACCACGTCGAGCACGTCGTCGTCGGAGGTCGCCAGTACCGCGAGCGCCTCGTCCCGGGTCGGCAGCTCGCACCGGAGCCCCTTGTCCACCAGCGTGTTCAGCAGGTCCATGGCGCTGATCCTGGCCTACGCCACCCCGGCAGGCCAAGGAGACTTCGTACAACTCTGCCGCGCCGACGTGTGGGTATTGCCACATCCTGGCCCGGCGGAGCGGCCGTTAGGGTCTGTGCACTGCCTACAAAACCACCGGGCCTCCCCGGCCCCGGACACCGGGCGGGCGCGCCCGGCTCCGGACCACCCACCACCCCGGAGACACACGTGCGGGCAACGCCGTTCGACTGGATCGACGCACAGGCCGAACGCCGCCGTGCCGAAGGACTCCTGCGCACCCTGCGCCCGCGTCCCGCCGACTCGCCCCTGCTCGACCTCGCCGGCAACGACTACCTGGGGCTCACCCGCCACCCACGGGTCACCGCCGCCGCCGCGGACGCGGCGCTGCGCTGGGGCGGCGGTGCCACCGGCTCCCGGCTGGTCACCGGCACCACCGAACTGCACACCGAACTGGAGACGGAACTCGCCGCCTTCTGCGGCTTCGAATCCGCGCTCGTCCTCTCCTCCGGCTACACCGCCAACCTGGCCGCGCTCACCGCCCTCGCGCCGACCGGCTCCCGCATCGTCTCCGACGCGGGCAACCACGCCTCCCTCATCGACGGCTGCCGGCTCGCCCGCGGCACCACCGACGTGGTCGCGCACGCCGCGCCCGACGCCGTCCGCAAGGTGCTCGCGTCCGGCAGCGGGCCCGCCCTGGTCGTCACCGACTCGGTCTTCTCGGTCGACGGCGACGCCGCCCCGCTCCCCGAGTTGGCCGCCGTCTGCCGGGCCGCCGGGGCCGCCCTGCTGGTGGACGACGCCCACGGGCTGGGGGTCCTCGGCACCGGTGGTCGGGGCGCCCCGCACGCCGCGGGCCTCGCCGGCACGCCCGACACCGTCGCCACGGTGACCCTGTCCAAGTCGTTGGGCAGCCAGGGCGGCGCGGTGCTGGGCCCCGCCCGGGTCATCGAGCACCTCGTCAACGCCGCGCGCACCTTCATCTTCGACACCGGCCTCGCCCCCGCCGCGGTGGGCGCCGCGCTGGCGGCCCTGCGGGTGCTGCACGCCGAACCCGACCGGCCCGCCCGGGTCCGCGCCGTCGCCACCCGGCTGTACGGTCTGCTCACCGACGCCGGATTGACCGCCGCGCGCCCCGATGCGGCCGTGGTGTCCGTGCGGGCCCCGTCACCCGGGGCGGCGCTCAGCTGGGCCGCCGACTGCCGTACGGCGGGGCTCGCGGTCGGCTGCTTCCGACCGCCGTCCGTACCGGACGGGATCTCCCGACTGCGCCTGACGGCGCGCGCCGACCTCACGGACGCCCAGGTGCGGGAGGCGGTCCGGGTGGTCGTGGACCGGGCGCCGGCGGACGCGCGCCACTGACCCGGTTCGGATGCCCGGGGGAGTGTGACGGGCCCGGCAGCGGGTGGATCACCGACGGGCGATGCCGCCGAGGAACGCGGTCCAGGTACCGGGGGCGAAGAGCAGCACCGGTCCCCGGGGGGCCTTCGAGTCGCGCAGGGCGAGCCGCCCGGCGGCCGGGCCCCCGGCGGGCCGGGCCGTCTCGATGCAGTTGTTCATCCCCGTGCTCCGGCTGCTGCGTCGCCAGTGGACGTCGCCCAGTGAGGTGCTGTCGATCAGTGAGGTGGTGGGACAGGGAAACGGCCTCGACCGGTCGGACATGGTTCCTCCTTCACGCGCCGTGACGGACCCCCGCGATGAAGTCCAGGGAGTCTTCGGGAGAAAGGGCCTGCTCCTCCAATGAGACGAAAGCGTCGACATACGCCTTCACCTCAGGTTTTCCCTCCAGGTAGAGGCTACTCGTGAGGTCATCGAGAACGACCACATCCAGATCGTCGGTTTTCGGAAAGGAGAACAGGACGAAGGGGCCGGTGAGCCCGATGTGTTCGCCGGCCGAGAACGGCACCACGCTCAGCCGCACCAGTCCGCGGCGCGCCGTCTCGACGAGGTGGTCGAGCTGCCCCGCCATCACGGCGGCCCCGCCGACCGGCCGCCGCAGCACCGCCTCGTCCAGGACCGCTTCGAGCCGGGGCGGCGCCGCGCGGCGCAGTACCTCCTGCCGGGCCAGCCGCACTTCCACGAGGCGTTCGACCTCCGCCTCCGGAAGGCCCACCACCGAGGCCCGGGTCACCGCCCGTGCGTAGCCGGGGGTCTGGAGCAGTCCAGGCACCACCACGGTCTCCAGGGTGCGCACCCGGTTCGCCTGCTCCTCCAGACAGATGAAGTCCCGGTAGGCGGGCGGCAGCAACTGCCGGTAGTCGTGCCACCAGCGGTGGCCGGACGCGCCGTCCGGTTCGGCGAGCGCGACGAGCAGGTCCCGCAGCGACTCGTCCTCGACCCGGTAGAGGTCCAGGAGGAGCCGCACGTCATCGGCCTTCACCCCGCTGCGCGCGGTCTCGATCCGGCTCACCTTCGACTGGTTCCAGCCCGCTCGTCGCGCGGCCTCCCCACTGGTGAGGTCCGCGTGGACGCGCAGCCGGCGCAGCTCGGAGCCGAGTTTGCGGCGGCGTACGGCGGGGCGGTGCTGCATGGCCGACTCCTTCCGGCCGGTGGGTGGCCCACCGCCAGACGGTAGAGGATGCGGCGACCGCGAGGGGCGCGAGCGGCGTGCGGAGGTAGCGAGGGGGCGTACTGCCGGACTTGCTGGCCGGCGCGGAAGAGTTCACCGCTTCGAGCGACAGATATATGCACATCCTCGTGGATCGGCCCCCGTGACCGGCGCCCAGATGGCAGGCTGGCCGCAGCACCAGTCCGGGACCGTCCGCGAACCATCCGCCTCACGCCGGAGTCCGGTCCCGATGGGAAAGGGACGACGTCGCCATGGCAGATCATCAGGAAGCATCCGTAACCCTGCCGAGCGAGCCCGCCTCGGTCCCCGTCGCGCGCGCCTACGTGAGTGACGTCCTCGCGGACTGGGGCCTCCCCGCCGATGCGGGGGTGACCGACACGGTCCGGCTGATCGTGTCGGAGTTGGCGACCAACGCGATCCAGCACACCCTCGGTCAGTCGCCCACGTTCACCGTCGACGTGGAACTGCTCAGGGACGAGCAGTTGCGCATCGGGGTCACCGACAGCCACCCACGCCATCCCCAGCGCCTCCCGGCAGCCGTCCAACAGGACAACGGCCGCGGCATGGCCATCATCCGCTCGCTCACCGTCGAGCACGGGGGGCGGCTGTCCGTCAGCCCCACGCCCGAGGGCGGCAAGACGGTGTGGATCGCCCTGCCCGTGCAGCGGTGGTGGCGCTCGCCCAGCGCCGACCGTCCCGCCCAGCGCTGAGGCACGGGGGCGTGCGCAGCGACGAGAACCGGTCAGGGCGGGCCGTCACCGGGCCGTCCCGGACTCCCTCGCCGTGCCCCCGGGGTCCCGTCCGGATTCCGTCCGTCGCCCTCCCCCGAGGCCCGTGCGGCCGAGCGGCGGTTCAGACGCCGCAGCACCTGCCAGGGCAGGACGACCCACAGCCCCGCACACACCGCCAGGGTGCCCGCGGCGGCGAGGACGCCCCCGGCCCGGCCCACGGCCACGTCCACCGCGAGCAGCACCGATCCGGTGAGCGCCAGGGACAACGCCCCGAGTCCGAGTTCGGTGAGCCGGGAGGACACCCACACGATGTCGGGCTTGGCACCCCGTCGGAACAGGTAGCGGTGGATCGCCGCGGGGGCGGTGAACAGAGCCGCGGCGAGGACCGCCAGGCACAGGGAGACCACGTACGTGCTGCGCTGCACGAGGTCGAGGGACGGGAAGCGGGGCGTGAACGCGAGGGTCAGCAGGAAGGCGAAGAGGATCTGCACACCGGTCTGGGTGACGCGGAGTTCCTGGAGGAGTTCCCCGAAGTTCCGGTTGGTCCGCTGCATCGAGCTCTCCGCGGGGGGAGGCTCGGACCGGTCATCAGTCATGTGTCATGGGTATCCGGTCCGGAGCGCTTCAGCGGGGACCGAAAGGGTGGGGAACGCACACGCCCCGTTCCCCACCCCGTCAGACGGTCAGCACACGGGTCCCCGTGCGCCCCGCTCAGTTCGTCGCATCGCTCACCGCACCCGTCCGTACTTGACGCTCTTGGTCCAGATCTTCGTGAGCCGTACCACGTCGCCGGTTTTCGGGGAGTGCCACATCTTGCCGCCGCCGGCGTAGATGCCGACGTGGTAGACGTTGCTGCCCGAGTAGAAGAAGACCAGGTCTCCCTTGCTGCGGTTGTTCGCCTTCACGCGCTTGGTCTTGTTGTACTGGCCCGCAGCCGTACGGGGCAGGCTCTTGCCCGCCTTCTTGTACGAGTACAGCGTGAGCCCGGAGCAGTCGAATCTGCTCGGCCCGGTCGCGCCGTACCGGTAGGGAGCGCCCTTCTTCGAGGCGGCCACCTTGAGTGCCTTGGTCGCGGACGTCGCGGCGGACGCCTCTGAGGCGGCGCCGGGAGCCACTATGCCGCCGCCTACGGCGACGAGCGTCAGAGCCGAGGCCGTTCCGGCCCTGGTCAGCAGCGACGGGACACGATTGAGCGCAGTCATTGCGCAACCCTTCGTCAGCCGCCTGTGAAGGATGACCTGTCGGGTTCGGGCAGGCGAAGATGCCCGGCCGCTCACGCGGCTTCACCCCAAGGGCCCGCCCGGATCTCTCCGGCGGCCCGTCTTGCTCGGGTCCTCCACTCCTGCCGATCCACTCCTGTCGACCTGGCGTCCGGGCGGCGGCAGGACTCGGCGTCCGCCCGGACCGCCCCGCCGCTGTGGCGGGGGCTTGTCGTCGGAAGGGATCTTCACGCATGAACACCGGAAAAACCGAACGTTACCGCTGGTTTGTGAGTCTCCTCACCCCTGAGCCGTTCAGGTGGACAGTCCTCCGAGCGGGCGGAGCCGCGGACATCGGACGACGTCTGTACCAGCGGTGAAACGTCGTTTGCTAACGATCGGGTAGACAGATGAAGCAAGTCGGAACCCCATGGATGTCTACCCTTTAATACGCTGATCGGGGGTACCTCGTCCGGGTCGTTTCACCTGGCTTCCGGACGCCGGGTCAGTTGCCGTCCGGTGGCACCCCGACGCGCGCCGCCCGTCGTACGCCGTCCAGGGTGCGCAGCGCACGGGCCAGCGTGTCGGCGTGCACCTGGCTCTCGCCGCGCTGGTGCATCAGCGCCAGCGCGTCCCGCAGCTCCACGGCCTTGCCGACGAGCGCCTGCGCGGCGCGCAGGCCTCGATAGGTGTCGTCGGCGCGCGCGGGATTGATCCGGCCGAGCAGGTCCACGGCCTCCAGGTACCGGTCGATGAGTTCCCCCTCGGCGCGGGTCAGCGCCGGCAGCGGGGGCAGGTCGGGAAGCACCGTCGTCTACCGGGTGGCCCGGACCGCAGGGGTGCCCTTGCGGCTCGGCACGATCCGGTCGACGAGTCCGTACTCCAGGGCCCGGGGCGCGTCGAGGAACAGGTCGCGCTCGATGTCCGCGGCCACCCGCTCGCGCGGCTGCCCGGTGTGCCGGGTCAGCAGTTCCTCCAGTAGACCGCGGGTGCGCTGGAGCTCGCCGGCCTGGGCCGCCAGGTCGTCGGCCTGGCCCTGGACGGGTTCGGCCAGCGAGGGCTGATGGATCATCACCCGCGCCCCGGGCAGGGCGAGTCGCTTGCCCGGCGTGCCCGCCGCCAGGATGACGGCCGCCGCGGAGGCGGCCTGTCCCAGGCAGATCGTCTCCACGTCGCAGGTGATGAAGCACATCGTGTCGTAGATCGCGGTCATGGCCGTGAACGAGCCGCCGGGCGAGTTGAGGTACAGCGAGATGTCTCGGTCGGGTGCCGCGTGTTCCAGGTGCATCAGTTGGGCCGTCACGTCGTTCGCCGCGGCGTCGTCGATGGGGGTGCCCAGCATCACGATCCGCTCGTCCAGCAGCTTTCCGTACGGGTCGAGCGTGCGCGGGCCCCAGGAGGTCCGCTCGGTGAACTGGGGCAGGACGTAGCGGGCCGCCGACTGAAGGGTCACGACGATCGCCTCCTCTGAGGAAAAAATGTACAGGACGTACATGTCGTTATGATGGGAGCATGGCTCACGAGATCCCGGTCACGCAAGCACGTGCCGAACTGGCCGACCTGATCAACCGCGTCGTGTACGGCGGCGAGACGGTCGTGCTCACCCGGCACGGCAAGCCCCTCGTCGCGCTGGTCTCGGCAGATGACCTGGGGAAACTCAATGAGCTCAAGGAGCGTGAGAGCGATCCGGTGATCAGTTCTGTGTCGTCCTTGCGCCCGCTTCCCTCCGCTCCGGGCGAACGGCGACGCTTCGGGATCACGGCGGAGCACCGGGGTCCGGACGCCCGCTAGCGCGTCTACGCGCCCCTTGGCAAGACTTCACGCCCGCGCACGCCCCATCGGTGCGCGGGCGCTGCTGTGCGCCCCGCGTCAGGGTGTCCGCCCTGCGGAGCCACCCCTCGAACGGACGGGGCCGGTTGGGAGCCCCCGGGAGGGGTCGGACGGCGGGGAGCGGACCAGGTGGCCCCGGATAACCGACCTGACGGTCTGTTTCCGGGTCGGGATCCCTCGGGCCCTGGGCGATGCTGAGCGGTCACATCCCTGGAGGCGCGGTGCGGTGGAGTGCTGCAATGGGGGCATGGTGTCCCCCGATCGGTTACTCGCCTTCGCCGTGATGTCCCTGGCCCTCATCGTCATCCCCGGTCCCAGCGTGCTGTTCGTCATCGGGCGGGCCCTCGCCCAGGGACGCCGCGCGGCCCTGACGACGGTGCTGGGCAATGCGCTCGGTGCCTATGTCCTCGTCGTGGCCGTCGCGTTCGGGGTGGGGGCGATCGTGGAGCGTTCCGTGGTCGTCTTCACCGCGCTGAAGCTGGTGGGCGCCGCCTACCTCGTCTACCTCGGGGTCAGGGCGGTGCGACAGCGACGGGTGCCCCCCGAAGCCGCCGCGGCGCGGGGCGCGGCCCGGGGCGGTCTGCGCACGCTCTGGGACGGTTTCCTCGTCGGCGTGGCCAATCCCAAGACCATCGTGTTCTTCGCGGCCGTGCTCCCGCAGTTCGTGGACCGGACGCAGGGCAACGCCGTCGCCCAGATGTTGGTGCTCGGAGTCGTCTTCAACGTCATCGCCCTGGTCTGCGACAGCGTGTGGGGCCTCGTCGCGGCCACCGCCCGGGGCTGGTTCGCCCGCTCCGCGGAGCGCTACGCCGTGGTCGGCGGCGTCGGCGGCTGCACGATGATCGGCCTCGGGGTGACCGTCGCCGTCACCGGCCGGGCGGACTGACCCGGCTCCGCCCCCGGTCCCACGGTCGGTGCGGCGCGATCACCGCCCCGTGCCCACCGCCCCCCGTCTGTGCCCCGTGCCCGTCCGACACCGCCGCGCCCTCGCCGGTCCGGCTCGCCGACCTAGGTCGCACCATCGAACGCTGCCCGCCTCGTCGGTCTCGCCGTCGATGTGATCCTCGACGACGGCGCCACCGTCGCCGTCCGACGGGGAGATCCGACTTCTCCGCTGCCGGATCCCGTCGCTGACCCCGTGCGGGCCCACGCCCGGTCCCGCCGGCACCCGCCCTGTGTCAGCAGCAGAAGCTCACCGTGGCTCTTCCCCGGCCGTCAGCCCGGACGGCCGATGAACCAGGTCCGCCTCCGAGCAGCCTGCGGGAGACCGGCGTCCCGCAGCAGTAGTGCGGCAGGACCGCCGCCACCCGACTGGTCACCGAAGCCCGAGGAACCTGGGCCCGATACGCCCCCGGTGACCACTCACGGTGACGTCAGGACCGACCTCACCGGGTCCAGTAGTGGAAGCGCGCGCGCTTGGGCCCGCACGCGCCGTCGGCGAGGGCCTCGTCGTGACTCTGCTGCACGGCGGCGTCGACCTCGGCCTTCGGCGCATTCATGGGCACGTAGGACCCGGAGTAGACGACGCACGACGGGTCGTGGACCGGCCACATCGCCCACGACCCGAACGCGACGACGGCGGCCGTCGCCGTGAGCACGGCTGCGAATCGGCGGCGCGGCGTGGAAAGAAGACGGGACGTCACCAGCGGATGGTACGGAACGGCGCGCGGGCAGCGGACGGCCGGGGCCTCGTGCCAGCCGACAGCGAGGGCACCTTCGGCGACCACGTGCGGTGACACCACGACTGACCTCACCGAGGAACACGCGACGCGGCAACAGGCGGGCCCCCCACGCCTCAACCACCGGATACCGGTCACCACCGGACACGCCGGTGAGCGGTACGCGGCATCCCGGTTATCGGATTGGCAAAGAAGTCGCACCCCGTCTGTTGTCAGGGACTCCTCACAGGACAGGATCACGCTGCATTTACTCGAATCTGCGTACGGGAGATCCCACTTGAGACGGACACGAGCAAGTCGGGCCACTGCGCTGGGCTCCGCGGGAACCATGATCGCGGCCACCCTCATAGCCGGCGCGCTGGCCGCTCCCGCCGCCAGCGCGTACGAGGGCCGCGACCGGGACCGCGGCGAGGTGCGGGGTCAGGAGCGCCAGCAGATCGGCGCCGCCATCGCCGCGACGCGTGCCGCCGAGGCCGGGGTCGACTGGAAGGACTGTCCGACCGACTGGGGGCTCCCCAAGCCGATCCAGTGCGGCTGGGTGACGGTCCCGCTCGACTACGCCAAGCCGTTCGGCAAGCAGATCAAGCTCGCGGTCGACCGGATCGGCCACACCGGCACCCCCGAGGAGCGCCAGGGCGCCCTCGTCTACAACCCGGGCGGACCCGGCGGCTCCGGCATGCGCTTCCCGGTCCGGGTCACCGCCAAGAACCCGCTGTGGGTCAAGACCTCCAAGGCGTACGACTTCGTCGGCTTCGACCCGCGCGGCGTCGGCCACTCGGCGCCGATCTCCTGCATCGACCCGCAGGAGTTCGTCAAGGCGCCCAAGATGGACCCCGTGCCCGACAGCGAGGCCGACAAGCGCGTCCAGCGCGGGCTCGCCGCCGACTACGCGGACGGCTGCGCCGAGCGCAGCGGCGAGATGCTGCCCCACATGACCACGCCGAACACCGCACGGGACCTCGACGTCATCCGGGCCGCACTCGGCGAGGAGAAGCTCAACTTCCTGGGCGTCTCCTACGGCACCTACCTGGGCGCCGTCTACGGCACGCTCTTCCCGGACCACGTCCGCCGCCTCGTGGCCGACAGCGTCGTCAACCCGTCCCGCGAGAAGATCTGGTACCAGGCCAACCTCGACCAGGACGTGGCCTTCCAGACGCGCTGGAACGACTGGCTGACCTGGGTCGCCAAGAACGACGCCGCGTTCCACCTCGGCGACACCCGCGCCGAGGTCGAGGAGCAGTGGCGCACGCTGCGGGCCACCGCCAAGAAGGACCCCCTCGGCGGGGTGGTCGGCCCGGCCGAGCTGATCGGCTACTTCCAGTCGGCCCCGTACTACGACTCCCGCTGGGTGCCCGTCGCCCGGGTGTGGAGCCAGTACGTCGCCGGGAACACCCAGGCACTCGTCGACGCCGCCGCCCCCGACCTGTCGGACACCGCGGGCAACGCCTCGTCCGAGAACGGCAACGCCGTGTACACCGCCGTGGAGTGCGCCGACGCCAAGTGGCCGCGCGACTGGCGCACCTGGGACCGGGACAACACCCGGCTCCACCAGAAGTACCCCTTCCTGACCTGGTCCAACGCATGGATGAACGTGCCCTGCGCGACCTGGAAGTCGAAGCAGCACACCCCCGTCGAGGTCACCACCCGCAAGGGGCTGCCGCCCGTCCTGATCGTGCAGGCCGCCCGTGACGCGGCCACGCCGTACGAGGGCGCGCTCGAACTGCACAAGCGGTTCAAGGGCTCCCGACTGATCACCGAGGAGAACGCCGGCTCGCACGGCGTCACCGGGATCGCCAACCCGTGCGTCAACGACCGCGTCGACACGTACTTGCTGACCGGCGAGGTCGACCGCAAGAACGTCAGCTGCGCCCCGCACGCCACACCGAAGCCGTGACCGGTCCGGCGCGCCCGGCGCCGGCCGGGCGCGCCGGCTCCCACCGGCATCCGGGCGGGCCGGGCCTCAGCGGCGCGGCGGGCGCGGCAGCCTCCTGCGCCGCGCACCCGTCGCGCTCTGGCCCGCGGCGGCCTCCTCGGCCTTCACCGCCGCCGCGTAGCGGTCCACGTACTCCTGACCGGAGAGGCCCAGCACCGCGTACATGATCTCGTCCGTCACGGCCCGCAGGACCGCCTTCTCGTGCTCCATCCCCGCATAGCGGGAGAAGTCCAGCGGTGCGCCGAACCGGATCGTCACCGGCCGGGGCCGGGGCAGCACCTGCCCCGGGGGCTGGGCCTCGAAGGTGCCGATCATCGCGCACGGAACCACCGGCACGCCCGCGCCGAGCGCCATCGCCGCCACCCCCACCTTGCCCTTGTAGAGACGGCCGTCGTGCGAACGGGTCCCCTCCGGGTAGATGCCCAGCAGCTCGCCCTTGGCGAGGACGCCCAGACCCTCCCGGATCGCCGCGGCCCCCGCCTCCTTGCCCGAGCGGTCGACGGGGATCTGTCCGGCGCTGCGGAAGAACGCCGAGGTGAGCCGGCCCCGCACCCCGGGCCCCGTGAAGTACTCCGCCTTCGCGAGGAAGGTGATGCGGCGCTTCAGGATCGCCGGCATCAGGAAGTGGTCGGCGAACGAGAGGTGGTTCCCGGCGACGATCGCCGCCCCCGACTCCGGTACGTGCTGGAGCCCCTCGATCCTGGGCCGGAACAGCAGTCGCAGCAACGGCCCCAGGAGCACGTGCTTCAGCGCGTAGTAGAACAAGGCGTCTCTCCCAACTCCACCGCCCGGCACCCGTGCCGGGTGCCGCGGGGCCGGGCCGGACGCCCGTGCGCCGGACCGGCCGTGGACGACCGCCGCGGTCGACTCGGGACAGGATGTCAGCTCCGGACCCGTGGGCGCGGACCTTCGCCCGTCCGGCCGTCAGGGCAGCCGGGTGCCCTCGGGCAGGTCGATGCCGAACTCGGCGGAGAGGACCTTCAGCCGCTCGGCGTCGCCCGTGAGCGTGCGCACCGATCGGGTGCCGGCCAGGTCCAGGTGGGTCAGCTCGTTGCCGACCAACTGGAGGTGGTGATCGGTGAAGGTGCGCAGCACGTAGACGGAGGAACTGAACGGGGACCGCGGGTGCGTCGCGACGTGCCAGTTCGCCACCGCGTAGTCGGGCGCCTCGAAGGGCTCCTCCGTGAAGGCGTACTGGACCTCCCAGGCCCCCGACTGCCAGGACTGGAGCAGCCAGGACCGCAGCGGTCCGGTCCGTTCCCCGAGGACCAGTCGGTGGCGCCGGCCGCCCTCCGTCTCCGTGACCGAGTCGGCGACGAAGGGTATCGCCTCCAGCAGCGAGCCGGGGGAGCCGAAGCCCACGTCCGCCAGGTACGGGTGCGGTTCACCGGGCACCTCGACGAGCAGCGTCATGTGGGTGCGGGGCCTCAGCACCCCGGGCCCGGCACCCACCTGGACCCGGGCCATCAGCCCGGTCACCGTGAAGCCGAGCCGGCGCAGCACGGCGGTGAAGAGGGTGTTGTGTTCGTAGCAGTAGCCGCCGCGCCGGGAACCGAGGAGCTTCGCCGTCACCTCGGCGAGGTCGAGGGAGGGGGCCGTTCCCAGGACCGCTTCCAGGTTCTCGAAGGGGATGGCGAGCTGATGGGCGCGGTTCAGGCCGCGCAGGGTCGCGGGGGTCGGGGTCCGCCCGCCGCTCCAGCCGAGGTGGTCGAGGTAGGCGTCGAGGTCCGGGGCGGGGGCAGGGTGGTCGCTGGTCATGGGGGAACGGTACGGGACGTGCCGTGGGGCACGTCCCGTGTTTTCCCGTCAGGAGTCGCGCGCGACGACCATGCCCAGGGTGGTCAGTCCGACCACCACCCAACCGAACCAGAGCCAGCCGTTGCTGCCGAGCGCCACCGAGTAGGCCGACACGGCCACCAGGGTCCCGAGGGTGAGCGCCCCCATCGTCCTGGTCGACCGCTGCGTCGCTTTGGGCATCGTGACACCCTCCTCACGCCCGCCCGGACTTCCCGCGCCCGGGCCGTGGCCTTCCGCCCATGGTCGCCCCCCGGACGGCCCGCGCGCCAGGCGTCGGGCCGCACCCCGTGAACTGACCGTCCCGGGGTGACGCTCAGCGACCGCGCGCGTGCAGCGAGGCGAGATAGGCGTTGTACGCCGCCAGCTCCTTGTCCCCGTCCCGGTCGGCGGCCCGGTCCAGACGGCGGGCCTGACGTTGGTCGGAGGCGTACCACTGGAAGACCAGGGCGATCAGCACCAGTACCGAGGGCACCTCGCTGAACGCCCAGGCGATTCCGCCGGCAGCGGTCTGGTCGGCGAGGGCGTCGATCCCCAGCGACTCCGGCGGGTTCTGGTAGGGGCCGATCATCGGGGTGCTCGCCATCATCAGCGCGATGCCGAAGAAGGCGTGGAAGGGCATGCCCGCGAACAGCTCCAGCATCCGCATCACGTAGCCGGGCCGGTGCGGGCCCGGGTCCACGCCCATGATCGGCCAGAAGAACACCAGGCCCGTCGCCAGGAAGTGCACCATCATCGCGAGGTGGCCCGGCGTCGACTCCATCAGGAACCCGAACAGTGGCGTGAAGTACAAGCCGTACAGACTGGCGATGAACAGCGGGATCGTGAACCCGGGGTGCGTGATCACCTTCAGGTACCGGCTGTGCAGCAGCGCCAGCAGCAGTTCACGCGGCCCCTTGCTGCCCCGCGCGGCCACCGGCAGCGCCCTCAGGGCCAGGGTGATCGGGGCGCCCAACAGCAGCATGATCGGGGACAGCATGCTGATCACCATGTGCTGGACCATGTGCACGCTGAACATGACCATGCCGTAGTCGTTGAGTCCGGTGCACGTCACCAGCATCACCGACAGCACGCCCAGGACGAACGCCACCGTCCGTCCCACCGGCCACTTGTCCCCGCGCCGGAGCAGTCGGGTCACGCCCCAGCCGTACAGGGCCAGCGCCAGCAGGCAACCGATCAGGAAGAACGGCTCGGGGGACCACTGCAGGCCCCGCTCCAGCGTGAACGGCGGCAGGTCCATGGACATGCCGTGACCGCTGTGATCCATCCGTCGGCTCCTGTTTCGTACGGGTTCGGGTGTCCGTCCGCACCAGACTAGAACCGCCCCCGACCGCGGTCGCGGTCGGGGGCGGTCGGAACTCCGTACGGGTCACGCATCCGGTGGGGGAGCGGCCCCGTCACGGCGCCGCAGCGGCCTACAGCACGACCCCGGCCTCGGCGTAGCGCTCGTCGGGGACCGTCTTCAAGGTCTCCACGGCCTGCGCGAGCGGCACCATCACGATCTCGGTGCCGCGCAGGGCGGTCATCTGCCCGAACTCGCCCCGGTGCGCGGCCTCCACCGCGTGCCAGCCGAACCGGGTGGCCAGCACCCTGTCGTACGCGGTCGGGGTGCCGCCGCGCTGGACGTGGCCGAGGATCACCGGGCGCGCCTCCTTGCCGAGGCGCTGTTCCAGCTCGATCGACAGCTGTCGGGCGATCCCCGCGAAGCGCTCGTGACCGTAGACGTCCTTGCCGCCCTCGTCGAACTCCATGGAGCCCGACCGGGGCTTCGCGCCCTCGGCGGCCACCACGATCGCGAACTTCTTGCCGGCCGAGAACCGCTCGCCGACGCGCTCCGCGAGTTCCGCCACGTCGAAGGGACGTTCCGGGACCACGATCGCGTGCGCTCCGGCAGCCATCCCGGAGTGCAGGGCGATCCACCCGGTGTGGCGGCCCATGACCTCCACGATCAGCACCCGCTGGTGCGACTCGGCGGTCGTCTTCAGCCGGTCGAGGGCCTCCGTCGCCACGCCGACGGCCGTGTCGAACCCGAAGGTGACGTCCGTGGCCGCGATGTCGTTGTCTATCGTCTTCGGCACCCCGACGATCGGCAGACCGTTGTCGGAGAGCAGCCGGGCCGCCTTGAGGGTGCCCTCGCCGCCGATCGGGATGATCGCGTCGATGCCCAGCTCCGCGACGTGGCCCTTGGCCCGCTCCACGCCGTCCACCAGGTGCGCGGGCTGGACCCGCGAGGAACCGAGGATGGTGCCGCCGAGGGCGAGGATGCCGCCGACGGCGTCGAGGTCGAGCTTGCGGTAGTCACACTCCAGCAGGCCCTTCCAACCGTCGTTGAAACCGATCACCTCGTCACCGTGATCGACTACGGCACGATGGACGACGGATCGGATGACGGCGTTCAGGCCAGGGCAGTCACCGCCGGAAGTGAGGACACCAAGACGCATGGCTCGGAAAACCTTTGCAACGTGGACGTGCTACCGGACCACGCCGTCCGGTGGGACGCCGCCACCCTACCGGCGTATCCGGCCCGAGCCGAACGGCCCGTCCGCCTTGTGGACACCCCCGCACACCTGAGCGGAGCCCCCGTCAGACGGGGGCTCCGC
>NZ_JBHWIQ010000024.1:69208-131183 GCF_042732055.1 Streptomyces sp. NPDC059816 | reverse complement strand
TTCATCCGGCCACCACCGAGATCAACACACCCAAAAACAACGCACCGGAAACATAAGATTATACTCAAATCTCTTGCCGCCCCGCGCACCAGCACTGCACTGTCGGACCACCCATTGGCCCCGGAATGCTCCCGGAATCGCCCCCGGACCAGCGGATTACCCCCAGATCCGCCTCCCCGCCCCGCGGGGTGGGTGGCCCCGTCCCCCATGCACCGCGGCGGCCACCCCCCGCGGGGCCACGTACGATGGGGTGAGGCCGTGGCGTGTCCAGCCCGGCAGGCGTCGTACAGCAAGTCGTACGAGTAGCCGTCCACTCACCCTGGGAGAAGCGCCGCACTATGGCTGTGACCGCAACACGTCACGACATCCGCAACGTCGCCATCGTCGCCCACGTCGACCACGGCAAGACCACCCTTGTCGATGCCATGCTCAAGCAGGCGGGCGCCTTCGCGGCCCACCAGCAGGTCGACGACCGGGTCATGGACTCGAACGACCTGGAGCGTGAGAAGGGCATCACGATCCTCGCCAAGAACACGGCGGTGAAGTACCACCCCAAGGACGGCGGCGAGCCGATCACGATCAACATCATCGACACCCCCGGCCACGCCGACTTCGGCGGTGAGGTCGAGCGCGGCCTCTCCATGGTCGACGGCGTCGTCCTCCTGGTCGACGCGTCCGAGGGCCCCCTCCCGCAGACCCGCTTCGTGCTGCGCAAGGCACTGAGCGCCCGGCTGCCGGTGATCCTCTGCATCAACAAGACCGACCGCCCGGACTCCCGGATCGACGAGGTCGTCAACGAGACGTACGACCTCTTCCTGGACCTCGACGCGGACGAGGAGCAGATCGAGTTCCCGATCGTCTACGCCTGCGCCCGGGACGGCATCGCCTCGCTGACCAAGCCGGAGAACGGCACGGTCCCCGCGGACAGCGACAGCCTGGAGCCGTTCTTCTCGGCGATCCTGGACACCATCCCGGCCCCCTCGTACGAGGAGGACGGCCCGCTCCAGGCCCACGTCACCAACCTGGACGCCGACAACTTCCTCGGCCGCATCGCGCTGCTCCGCGTCGAGCAGGGCGAGCTGCGCAAGGGCCAGACGGTCGCGTGGATCAAGCGCGACGGTTCGGTGTCCAACGTCCGCATCAGCGAGCTGATGATGACCGAGGCGCTGACCCGCAAGCCCGCCGAGGTGGCGGGTCCCGGCGACATCTGTGCGGTCGCGGGCATCCCGGACATCATGATCGGTGAGACGCTCGCCGACCCGGAGAACCCGGTGGCGCTCCCGCTGATCACGGTGGACGAGCCGGCGATCTCGATGACGATCGGTACGAACACCTCGCCGCTGGTGGGCCGGGGCGCGACCGGCAAGGGCGCCTCCACCTCCGTGGTCAAGGACCGCAAGGTCACCGCCCGGCTGGTCAAGGACCGCCTGGAGCGCGAGCTGGTCGGTAACGTCAGCCTGCGCGTGCTGCCGACCGAGCGCCCGGACGCCTGGGAGGTGCAGGGCCGCGGTGAGCTGGCGCTGGCGATCCTGGTGGAGACCATGCGCCGGGAGGGCTTCGAGCTGACGATCGGCAAGCCGCAGGTCGTCACCAGGGACGTCGACGGCAAGGTCCACGAGCCGATCGAGCGCATCACGATCGACGTGCCCGAGGAGCACATGGGAGCGGTCACGCAGCTCATGGGCACCCGCAAGGGCCGGATGGACAACATGTCGAACCACGGCTCCGGCTGGGTCCGCATGGAGTTCATCGTCCCGTCCCGCGGTCTGATCGGGTTCCGTACGGAGTTCCTGACCAACACCCGCGGCACCGGCATCGCCCACTCCATCCACGAGGGCCACGAGCCGTGGTTCGGCGAGCTGAAGACCCGCAACAACGGCTCGCTGGTCGCCGACCGCTCCGGTGCGGTCACCGCCTTCGCGATGACCAACCTCCAGGAGCGCGGCGTCCTGTTCATCGAGCCCGGCACCGAGGTGTACGAGGGCATGATCGTCGGCGAGAACTCCCGCGCCGACGACATGGACGTCAACATCACCAAGGAGAAGAAGCTCACCAACATGCGGTCGTCCACGGCCGACGTGTCGGAGTCGATCATCCCGCCGCGCAAGCTCTCGCTGGAGCAGTCGTTGGAGTTCTGCCGCGACGACGAGTGCGTCGAGGTGACCCCCGAGGCGGTGCGCATCCGCAAGGTGAACCTGGACGCCCGTGAGCGGGCCCGTGCGGCCAGCCGGGCCAAGCACGGCTGATCCACGGCCTCTTCCCGCACCTTCCGAAGGCCCCCCGCGTCCACGGGGGGCCTTCGGCGTGCCACCGCCCCCCGTCCGGGCGCTGGCATGTCAGGTGCATGGTGTACTACGGAGCGTGATCGGCCTCTCGACTGACCAGCGAGTCAGCACACGGTCACCCAACGCGGTTGCGGGGGTGCGGAGTTGTTCCCGTGTGCGATCGAATCCCTCGTACGAGGTGGGTCCGGGAGTGTGAGCGCGATGCCACCGGGGTACCGTTCTACGCGCGGGGACCCCACCTCTGCCTGCGAGCCGCTCTGCCCGATCGGGGGCGAGTGTTGCTTATCTCACCTCAGGCTCACCTGTGCAACTGGCTTTCCTCCCGAAGTTGTCCGAAATGCGGACAGTGTTGACCGATAGATATGTAACACGTCCGTTTCGCGACCATCTATATCGGATCGGTTTGTCCGGATTTTGGGAGAAGTAGATGACAGGTGTGATCTAACCGAGACCAAAAGGGTGTGGTCGGGCCGGACCCCATGGCTAATAGTTGACCGCGTAGAGCTCGGGTCAATGGGTCATGCGCTGTGGGGAGCGCCGACTCACGAGCACACTGGGGCACTCGATCTTCGCCGTCAGGGGTGTCGGCGTGATCGCGCGTGCCCCCTTTCGCAGTGAAACAAGTGGACTCATGAGGAGGAAACCCATGCGCGGTGCCAAGAGCGCCAAGTGGGTCGCCATAGCAGCGGTTGTGGCGCTGGGTGCTACCGCCTGTGGCGGCGGCGAGAGCGACAGTGGCAAGGGCGACGGCGGCAAGAAGGGCCCCGCCAACGCCAACGCCAAGTTCTCCGTGGAACTCGGCGAGCCGGAGAACCCGCTCCAGCCGGCCAACACCATGGAGTCCAACGGCAGCCTGGTGACCAGGGCCCTGTTCTCGCAGCTGGTGGGCTACGACTCCAAGGGCACCATCGAGATGGTCAACGCCGAGTCGGTGGAGACCAAGGACAACACGACCTACACGGTCAAGCTCAAGCCGGGCTGGAAGTTCCACGACGGCACCGCGGTCACCGCCGAGTCCTACGTCAAGGCGTGGAACTGGGCCGCGAACCCGAAGAACAAGCAGAAGAACAGCGCTTGGTTCTCGGACATCAAGGGCTACGACAAGGTCTCCACCTCGAAGGCGACCGAGCTGTCCGGCCTGAAGGTCGTCGACGAGACCTCCTTCACCATCGAGCTCTCCACCCCGCTCCCGTACTACGTGTACAAGCTGGGCTACGAGGTCTTCTCGCCGCTCCCCGAGTCCTTCTACGCGGACCCGGCCGCCGCGGGCCAGAAGCCGGTCGGCAACGGCCCGTACAAGTTCGTCAGCTGGCAGCACAAGAAGCAGATCGAGGTCGCCCGCAACGACGCGTACCAGGGTCCGGACAAGGCCAAGAACGGTGGTGTGATCTTCAAGAACTACACCAACCTGGAAACGGCCTACGAGGACCTGAAGTCGGGCAACGTCGACGTCCTGCGTCAGATCGCCCCGAAGGACCTGCCGGTCTACAAGCAGGACCTCGGTGACCGCGCGGTCGACTCGGCGAACTCCGCCATCCAGACGATCGCCCCGGCGTTCTACACCAAGCAGTTCAAGGACATCGACCCCAAGGTCATCAAGGGCCTGTCGATGGCGATCGACCGCGAGACGATCACCAAGACGGTGCTCCAGCAGACCCGTGAGCCGGCCACCGGTTGGGTCGCCCAGGGCGTGCTCGGCTTCCAGGAGAACGCCGCCGGCGAGGTCACGACCTACGACCCGAAGAAGGCCAAGGCCCTCATCGAAGAGGGCGGCGGCGTCCCGGGCAACAAGATCTCCATCCAGTTCAACGCGGACGGCGGTCACAAGGAGTGGGTCGAGGCCGTCTGCGGCTCGATCACCAAGGCGACGGGCGTCGCCTGCACCGGGGACTCCAAGGCCGACTTCCAGGCCGACCTCCAGGCGCGCGCCGCCGAGCAGGTCAAGTCGCTGTACCGCAGTGGCTGGAACCTGGACTTCCCGATGAACTCCAACTTCATCCGTGACCTCTACGCCACGGGTGCCGACGGCAACCAGAGCGGCTTCTCCAACAAGGAGATCGACAAGCTCATCAAGGAAGCCGACAGCGCCAAGACGCTGGAGGAGTCCACGAAGCTGTACCAGGAGATCGAGAAGAAGCTCGTGGAGTACATGCCGAGCATCCCGCTCTGGTACTACAAGGTCAACGCTGGTTACTCGGAGAACGTCAGCAACGTCAAGTACAACCAGAAGGGCGACCCCGTTCTGACGGACGTCCAGGTGACGAAGTAACCGCAAACAGCCCGTGACCCCCGGGGCCGGCCCACCAAGGGCCGGCCCCGCCGGGGACGGACGCGCGGCCGGGGGGCCCTTCTCCCGCGAACTCCAGCAGGTTCGCGGGGGCGGGGCCCGTACGGCTGCCGCTGTGACTGACATGGAGGCACGATGGGGCGATATGTCGCACGACGACTGCTCCAGATGATCCCGGTTTTCATCGGGACGACCCTGCTGATCTTCCTCATGGTCTACGCCCTGCCCGGTGACCCCGTGCGCGGGCTGTTCGGCGACAAGGGCGGCAGCGAGGCGACGATCGCCGCGCTGAGACGTGAGTACGGTCTGGACCAGCCGATCATGGTCCAGTACTTCAACTACATGAAGGACATGATCCTTCACGCCGACTTCGGCACGCAGATCGCCAGTGGCCGACCGGTCACCGACGTCCTGAGCGAGGCGTTCCCGGTGACGGTCCGGTTGGCCGCCGTCGCGTTCGTCATCGAGGTCATCGTCGGCATCGGACTCGGCATCGCCGCCGGCATGAAGGCCGGCAAGCTCACCGACACCGTGATCCTGCTGTTCACGATGCTGCTGATCTCCGTTCCGGTGTTCGTGCTCGGCTTCATCTTCAAGACGGTGTTCGCGTTCGAGCTGGGCTGGCTAGAGCCCAACGTCACGGACTCCACGAAGCTCAGCGAGCTGTTGATGCCGGCGATCGTGCTGGCCGCGATGTCCCTCGCCTACGTGGGACGGCTCACCCGTACGTCCATCGCGGAGAATCTGCGCGCGGACTACATCCGCACCGCCGTCGCCAAGGGCCTGCCCAAGCGGCGGGTCGTCGGCGTGCATCTGATGCGCAACTCGCTGATCCCCGTGGTCACCTTCCTCGGCACCGACATCGGTGCCCTGATGGGCGGCGCGGTCGTCACCGAGGGCCTCTTCAACATCCAGGGCGTGGGCGGCACGATCTTCGAGTCGATCCAGCGCCGCGAGGGCACGACCCTGGTCGGTCTGGTGACCGTCCTGGTCCTCGTCTACCTCGCCGCCAGCCTGATCGTCGACCTGCTCTACGCGGTCCTGGACCCGAGGATTCGCTATGCCTGACCTGACCAAGACCGCGGCCGACGCCGCCGTCCAGGACGCCGTGCCCGCGGTGGACCCGGCTCCGGAGCCCAAGGCGAAGGCGGAGAAGGCGCGCAGCCTGTGGGGCGACGCCTGGCAGGACCTGCGCCGCCGTCCGATCTTCATCATCTCCTCGGTGATGATCCTGATCCTGCTGACGATCACCGCGTTCCCGGGCTGGTTCACCAGTGCCAACCCCACGCTGGGCGATCTGCAGAACCACTTCCTCCAGAAGCCCCAGCTGAGCAAGGTCTTCTCACCGGAGTGGCTGGGTTATGACGCTCAGGGCCGCAGCGTCTATGCCCGGATGATCCACGGCACCCGTGCCTCGGTGCTCGTCGGACTCGGCACCGCCACGGTGGTGACCCTCTTCGGCGGCCTCGTGGGCATGCTCGCGGGGTACTTCGGCGGGGTCATCGACTCGATCCTGTCGCGCCTGACGGACGTCTTCTTCGGCATCCCGTTCCTGCTCGGCGCCATGGTCGTCCTGAACTCGTTCACGGACCGCACGGTCCTGATCGTCATCGGCGCCCTGGCGTTCCTGGGGTGGACCCAGACCGCACGCGTGATGCGCGGTTCGGTGATCACCATCAAGCAGGCCGACTACGTCCAGGCGGCCAAGGCGCTCGGCGCGGGTACCCGACGGATCCTCTTCCGTCACATCCTGCCCAACGCCGTCGCCCCGGTCATCGTCGTGGCGACCATCTCGCTGGGTGTGTACATCTCGGCGGAGGCGACGCTGTCGTACCTGGGCCTCGGCCTGAGCGGCGTCTCCTGGGGCACTGACATCTCCGCGGGCGGCAACCAGATCCGCGTGGCGCAGCACATCATGCTGTTCCCGTCGATCATGCTCAGCCTGACGGTGCTGTCGTTCATCATGCTCGGTGAGGCCGTCCGCAACGCCCTCGACCCGAAGACACGCTGAGGGAGGCGTACGTGACCACCATCGAGAAGACCGCACCGGTCCCGGGCCCCCGGGACTCCGCCGAACAGGGCGGGCCACTGCTGGACGTGCGGGACCTGCACGTCGAGTTCCACACGCGTGACGGCGTGGTCAAGGCCGTCAACGGCGTCAACTACACCGTCGACGCGGGCGAGACGCTGGCCGTGCTGGGCGAGTCCGGTTCCGGCAAGTCGGTGACCGCCCAGGCGATCATGGGCATCCTCGACATGCCCCCGGCGAAGATCCCGCAGGGCGAGATCCGTTTCCGCGGACAGGACATGCTCGCCATGTCCGCCGAGGCGCGCCGGAAGATCCGCGGCCAGAAGATCGCCATGATCTTCCAGGACGCGCTGTCCTCGCTGAACCCGGTCCTGTCCGTCGGCTACCAGCTCGGCGAGATGTTCCGCGTGCACCAGGGCGCCTCCAAGAAGGAAGCCAAGGCCAAGTCCATCGAACTGATGGACCGGGTGAAGATCCCCGCCGCCTCGTCCCGGGTGAGCGACTACCCGCACCAGTTCTCGGGCGGGATGCGTCAGCGGATCATGATCGCGATGGCGTTGGCCCTGGAGCCGGACCTGATCATCGCGGACGAGCCGACGACGGCGCTGGACGTGACGGTGCAGGCGCAGGTGATGGACCTGTTGGCGGAGCTCCAGCGCGAGTACAACATGGGCCTGATCCTGATCACGCACGACCTGGGCGTGGTCGCGGACGTCGCCGACAAGATCGCGGTGATGTACGCGGGCCGGATCGTCGAGACCGCACCCGTCCACGAGTTGTACAAGCGCCCCGCGCACCCGTACACCAAGGGACTGCTGGACTCGATCCCGCGCCTGGACCAGAAGGGCCAGGAGCTCTTCGCGATCAAGGGCCTGCCGCCCAACCTGCTGCACGTGCCGAGCGGCTGCGCGTTCAACCCGCGGTGCACCGCGGTGCAGGACGTCTGCCGGACGGACATCCCCGTGCTGCACCCGGTGACGGAACGCGAGGGCGGCGAGCTGCCCGGCCGTCGCAGCGCCTGTCACTTCTGGAAGGAGACGATCCATGGCTGACTCCCCGAAGCTCTCGAAGTCCGGCGAGCCGCAGGACGCCGCCATGCCCAACGTCTCCGAGGTCGAGGTGGTCGACGCCCGGTCCGAGGCCGAGGCGGTCGCCGCCGTCGAGGCCCCGGTCGAGCGCGGTGAGCCGATCCTCCAGGTCCGCGGACTGAAGAAGCACTTCCCGCTCACCCAGGGCATCCTGTTCAAGAAGCAGGTCGGCGCGGTGAAGGCCGTGGACGGGGTCGACTTCGACCTGTACCAGGGCGAGACGCTGGGCATCGTGGGCGAGTCCGGCTGCGGCAAGTCCACCGTGGCGAAGCTCCTGATGAGTCTGGAGCGGGCCACCGCGGGCGAGGTCTTCTACAAGGGTCAGGACATCACCAAGCTGTCCGGGCGGGCGTTGAAGGCGGTGCGGCGGAACATCCAGATGGTGTTCCAGGACCCGTACACCTCGTTGAACCCGCGGATGACGGTCGGTGACATCATCGGGGAGCCGTTCGACATCCATCCCGAGGTGGCGCCGAAGGGCGACCGTCGGCGTCGGGTGCAGGACCTGTTGGACGTGGTGGGTCTCAACCCGGAGTACATCAACCGGTATCCGCACCAGTTCTCCGGCGGTCAGCGCCAGCGCATCGGCATCGCCCGAGGGCTCGCGCTGAACCCGGAGATCATCATCTGCGACGAGCCCGTCTCGGCGTTGGACGTGTCGGTGCAGGCGCAGGTCATCAACCTGATGGAGAAGCTCCAGGACGAGTTCAACCTGTCCTACATCTTCATCGCGCACGACCTGTCGATCGTCCGGCACATCTCCGACCGCGTCGGCGTGATGTACCTCGGCAAGATCGCGGAGATCGGTACCGACACCGAGATCTACGAGCACCCGACCCACCCGTACACCCAGGCGCTGCTGTCGGCCGTGCCGGTGCCCGATCCGGAGGCCCGGCAGAACCGGGACCGGATCATCCTCACCGGGGACGTGCCCTCGCCGGCGAACCCGCCCTCCGGCTGCCGCTTCCGCACCCGTTGCTGGAAGGCCGAGGACCGCTGTGCGCAGGAGGTGCCCCTGCTGGCGATCCCCGAGCGGCTCCAGGGCACGGACAGCCTCGCCGCGCACGAGTCCGCGTGCCACTTCGCGGAGGAGAAGGACGTGGTCCACGCCGGCTAGCCCGGGTGGACGGCCACCGTCCCCGGACGGTGGCCGCATCCTTGCCGAAGCCCCCCGCTGACCACAGCGGGGGGCTTCGGCGTTCCCCGGTGCGGGTGCGGGTGCGGGTGCGTGGCAAGTCGTGCGTAACGTCCGGCGGTCCCCGGGCGTGCTTAAGGCAGGACGGCGGGAACGGCCGGCCACGGAGAGGGACGGGGGTGACGATGGCGACGACCTCAGCGGCGTCGGACGACTTCGACGTGTTCTACGCGGCCACGGTGAAGCGCCTGGTCGCCACGGTGTACGCGGTGACGGGTGACGTGGCGGAGGCGGAGGACGCGGTACAGGAGGCGTACGTCAGGGCGTGGCAGCGCTGGTCGAAGCTGCTCGCCGGTGGCGACCCCCTGCCGTGGGTGCGCCGGGTCGCGTTGCGTCTGGCGATCAGCACTTGGCGGCGCAAGCGCGGCCGGATACTGGCCCACTTCCGACACGGTCCGCCGCGGGACGTCCCGGAACCGACCGCGGACAGGGTCGCCCTGATGGCCGCGCTGCGGCAGTTGACCCCGCAGCAGCGGCAGGTCGTCGTGCTCCACCACCTGCTGGACCTCCCGGTCGAGCAGGTGGCGCAGGAGACCGGGGCGTCCAACGGTGCGGTGCGCACCCGACTGAGCCGGGCCCGCAAGATCCTCGGCGAACGTCTGAGCGATATGGAGGCGGAGACAGAGATGCGACACGAGTGGAGTGCTACGGGGGTGGTCGCGACATGACCAGGGTGGAAGAACTGTTGGAAGACGCGGTGCTGCGGATGCCCGCGGCGGAACAGGTTCGGGCCCGGGCGGCCCGCCGCCGCACCCGTCGGCTGACCGCCACCGGCGCGCTGGCGGCGGCCGCGGTCGGCCTGGCCGGCTGGAACTACTCCCCGGGAGGGGACGTCCAGGAGGCGGCCATACCGGTGGCCAGCGAGGACGCGGCGTCCTCCGTCGATCCCTCGAAGACGCGGTCGTCCAGCGCGCTGGTGCCGCCGACCAACCTGAGCAGCATGTCCGACCTGTGGCTCACGATGCAGTGCGACGAGACGAAGGCCGGTCCGGGCCCCAACCGTCACCACTCCCTGAGCACCAACAAGGACACGGACGGCACCGCTGTCGTCGTGGAGCGCGAGGCCCGCTACTCGACCGAGTGGGTGGCGCAGCAAGACCACAAGGACCTGCGCAGCGTGCTGGCCGCGTGCGGGCTGACCACCGAGGACGAGGTGACCGGCCCGAAGCGATCACCTCAGGCGCTGTATGAGGGTCGGGACGTGCAGGGCCGGAGCGTCACCGTCCTGGTCGCCCTCGACAAGACTCGACT
Organism: Streptomyces sp. NPDC059816; assembly: GCF_042732055.1. Classification (NCBI taxonomy): domain Bacteria; kingdom Bacillati; phylum Actinomycetota; class Actinomycetes; order Kitasatosporales; family Streptomycetaceae; genus Streptomyces; species Streptomyces sp. NPDC059816. The sequence continues at coordinate 121,048 of NZ_JBHWIQ010000024.1, read as the reverse complement.
GGAGGTCACCGAGACCGTCCGGGCGGCCCGGTAGCTCCGTCGGGAGCGACCGTACGTCGCCGGGGCCCATCGGGGGGTGGTGGGCCCCGGCCCGGCACGGTCGAGTCGTCCCACCCGGTGGGTACACCCACCCGGGTGGCTGAATATGCGAAATATCGGGAGTGAGGTGATATTTGGGCCTAAGTGACGAGCGAACCTGATGAGGAGGCACTCCATGCGTGGAGTCAGGCGCGCCCCATGGGTCGCGGCGGCGACCGCCGTCGTCCTGGGGGTGACGGCGACGGCCTGCGGGGGCGGCGGCGACAGCGGTGGCGGTGGCGGTGGCTCCGGGGTCGTGAGTTCCTCCTGGGGGGACCCGCAGAACCCGCTGGAGCCCGCCAACACCAACGAGGTACAGGGCGGCAAGGTCCTCGACATGATCTTCCGAGGTCTCAAGCGCTACAACGCCGACACGGGCGCCGCCGAGGACATGCTCGCCGAGAAGATCGACACCACCGACTCGCAGAACTTCACCATCACCGTCAAGGACGGCTGGAAGTTCAGCAACGGCGAGGACGTCACGTCCCAGTCCTTCGTGGACGCCTGGAACTACGGCGCGAGCCTGAAGAACAACCAGAAGAACGCCTACTTCTTCGGGTACATCGAGGGCTACGACAAGGTCCACCCGGACTCCGGCGGGCAGAGCGCCGACACCCTCTCGGGGCTGAAGGTCGTGGACCCCAAGACGTTCACGGTGAAGCTGAACCAGAAGTTCTCCACGTTCCCCGACACCCTCGGGTACGCCGCCTTCGCCCCCCTGCCCCGGGCGTTCTTCGACGACCACGCCGCCTGGCTCAGCAAGCCCGTCGGCAACGGCCCGTACGCCATCGAGTCCTACACCAACGGTTCGCAGATGTCCCTGCGGGCCTGGGCCGACTACCCGGGCTCCGACAAGGCGAAGAACGGCGGCATCGACCTCAAGGTCTACACCGACAACAACACCGCGTACACCGACCTGATCGCGGGGAACCTCGACCTGGTGGACGACATCCCGGCAGCCCAACTGGGCAACGTCGGTGCCGACCTCGGCGACCGGTACATCAACACCCCGGCCGGGATCATCCAGACCCTGGCGTTCCCCTTCTACGACTCGGCGTGGTCCGACTCGAAGGTCCTGAAGGTCCGCCAGGGCCTGTCCCGGGCCATCGACCGGAAGCAGATCACCGAAACGATCTTCCACAAGACCCGCACCCCCGCCACCGACTGGACCTCCCCCGTGCTCGGCAAGGACGGCGGCTTCCAGGACGGGCTCTGCGGTGACTCCTGCGACTACGACCCGGCGGCGGCCAAGAAGCTCGTCGAAGAGGGCGGCGGCCTCCCCGGCGGACAGGTGAAGATCTCGTACAACTCCGACACCGGCTCCCACAAGGAGTGGGTGGACGCCGTGTGCAACTCCATCAACAACGCGCTCGGCAACGACACGGCCTGCGTCGGCAACCCGATCGGGACCTTCGCCGACTTCCGCAACCAGATCACCGACCGGAAGATGTCCGGCCCCTTCCGCGCCGGCTGGCAGATGGACTACCCGCTCATCCAGAACTTCCTCCAGCCGCTGTACTACACCAACGCCTCCTCCAACGACGGCCAGTGGTCCAACAAGGACTTCGACAAGCTCGTCGACCAGGCCAACGCCGAAACGGACCAGGCCAAGGCCGTCGGCCTGTTCCAACAGGCCGAAGGGGTCGTCCGGGACAACATGGCCGCCATCCCGCTCTGGTACCAGAACGGCAGCGCCGGCTACTCCCAGCAGATCTCCCACGTGAAGCTCAACCAGTTCAGCGTGCCCGTCTACAACGAGATCGAGGTCAGCTGACGCCGGCGCCCGGCCACCGGTCCCGCCCGCCCCGCGCGGCGCGCCGGGACCCCACCCCGGACACCACGACCCCTGGAGCCGTTCATGGGACGTTATGTGATCCGGCGTCTGCTGCAGATGATCCCCGTCTTCATCGGCGCCACCCTGCTGATCTTCCTGATGGTCAACGTGATGGGCGACCCCATCGCCGGCCTGTGCGGACAGCGCGCCTGCGATGCGGCGACAGCCGCCCAGCTCAAGAAGGAGTTCGGCCTCGACAAACCCGTGGTGCAGCAGTACCTCACCTACATGGGCAACGTCTTCACCGGCGACTTCGGCACCGCCTTCAACGGACAGCCCGTCACCGACCTCATGGCGTCGGCGTTCCCGGTGACCATCCGGCTGACGATCGTCGCGATCTTCTTCGAGATCGTCATCGGCATCACCCTCGGGGTGCTCACCGGGCTCCAGCGGGGCCGCCCCTTCGACACCGGGGTCCTGGTGCTCACCCTCATCGTGATCTCCGTCCCCACCTTCGTCACGGGCCTGCTGCTCCAACTGCTCCTCGGGGTCGAGTGGGGCTGGATCCGCCCCTCGGTCTCCCCCGAGGCACCCTTCGACGAGCTGATCGTGCCCGGCCTGGTCCTCGCCTCGGTGTCCCTCGCGTACGTCACCCGGCTGACCCGGACCACCATCGCGGAGAACCGCCGCGCCGACTACGTCCGCACCGCCGTCGCCAAGGGGCTGCCCCGGCACCGGGTGGTCACCCGGCACCTGCTGCGCAACTCGCTCATCCCGGTGGTCACCTTCATCGGCACCGACATCGGGGCCCTCATGGGCGGCGCCATCGTCACCGAGCGCATCTTCAACATCCACGGCGTGGGCTACCAGCTCTACCAGGGCATCCTCCGCCAGAGCACCCAGACCGTCGTCGGCTTCGTGACCGTCCTCGTCCTCGTCTTCCTGGTGGCCAACCTGGTCGTGGACCTGCTCTACGCCGTACTCGACCCGAGGATCCGCTATGCCTGAGCAACTGCCCGACGACGGCGCCATCGCCTCGACCGGCGCGGGCGGGGCGATGGACCTCGCCACCGCGGAGGGCGAGACGCTGGAGCGCACCCCGGGCGGGCCCCTCGGCACCGGACCCGCCGCCAAACCCCGCTCCCTGTGGTCCGACGCCTGGCACGACCTACGGCGCAACCCGGTCTTCCTGCTCTCCGCACTGTTCATCCTCTTCCTCGTCTTCATCTCCCTGTGGCCCGGCGCCATCGCCTCCGGCAACCCCCTCAACTGCAATCTGGCCGACGCGCAGAAGGGCTCCTCGCCCGGCCACCCCTTCGGCTTCAACGGCCAGGGCTGCGACGTCTACACCCGGACCGTCTACGGGGCCCGCACCTCCGTCACCGTCGGCGTCTGCGCCACGCTCGGGGTCGCCCTGCTCGGCTCCACCCTCGGCGGCCTCGCCGGGTTCTTCGGCGGCGCACCCGACGCCCTGCTGTCCCGGCTCACCGACGTGTTCTTCGCGATCCCCGTCGTCCTCGGCGGGCTGGTGCTGCTGTCCGTGGTCACCAGCAACACCGTCTGGCCCGTCATCGGCTTCATGATCCTGCTGGGCTGGCCGCAGATCTCCCGGATCGCCCGCGGCTCGGTCATCACTGCCAAACAGAACGACTACGTCCAGGCCGCCCGCGCCCTCGGCGCCTCCAACACCCGCATGCTGCTGCGCCACATCGCCCCCAACGCCATCGCCCCGGTCATCGTCGTCGCGACCATCGCACTCGGCACGTACATCGCCCTGGAGGCCACCCTGTCCTACCTCGGCGTCGGACTGAAACCGCCCACCGTCTCCTGGGGCATCGACATCTCCTCCGCCTCCCCCTACGTCCGCAACGCCCCGCACGCGCTGCTGTGGCCCTCCGGGGCGCTGGCCGTCACCGTGCTCGCGTTCATCACCCTCGGCGACGCGGTCCGCGACGCCCTCGACCCCAAGCTGCGCTGAGGAGGCCACCGCGATGCTGCTCGAGGTACGCGATCTGCGGGTGGAGTTCCGGACCAGGGACGGAGTCGCCCGGGCCGTCAACGGCGTCAGCTACACCGTCGACGCGGGCGAGACGCTGGCCGTGCTGGGGGAGTCCGGTTCCGGCAAGTCGGTGACCGCCCAGGCGATCATGGGCATCCTCGACACCCCGCCCGGGCGGATCACCGGCGGTGAGGTCCTGTTCCGGGGGCGGGACCTGCTGAAGCTCAAGGAGGACGCCCGTCGGAAGATCCGCGGCGCCGACATGGCCATGATCTTCCAGGACGCGCTGTCCTCGCTGAACCCGGTCCTGACGGTGGGCGACCAACTCGGCGAGATGTACCGCGTGCACCGGGGACTCTCCCGCAAGGCCGCCCGCGCCAAGGCCGTCGAACTGATGGACCGGGTCCGCATCCCGGCCGCCGCGGAACGCGTGAACCAGTACCCGCACCAGTTCTCGGGCGGGATGCGTCAGCGGATCATGATCGCGATGGCGTTGGCCCTGGAGCCGGACCTGATCATCGCGGACGAGCCGACGACGGCGCTGGACGTGACGGTGCAGGCCCAGGTGATGGACCTGCTGGCCGACCTCCAGCGCGAGTACAACATGGGCCTGATCCTGATCACGCACGACCTGGGCGTGGTCGCGGACGTCGCCGACAAGATCGCGGTGATGTACGCGGGCCGGATCGTCGAGACCGCACCCGTCCACGACATCTACAAGGCCCCCGCCCACCCGTACACCAAGGGACTGCTCGAATCGATCCCGCGCCTGGACCAGAAGGGCCGGGAGCTCTTCGCCATCAAGGGGCTGCCCCCGAACCTCGCGCACATCCCGTCCGGTTGCGCCTTCCATCCGCGCTGCCCGATGGCCCAGGACGTGTGCCGCACCGACGTACCACCGCTGGCCGAGGTGTCCGACAAGCGCCGCAGCGCCTGCCACTTCTGGAGGGAGACGCTCCATGGCTGACGCCCAGGTCCCGGCCCCGTCCCCGGCGTCCGACCCGTCCGCAGCGTCCGCCCCGTCCGCCCCGTCCGACGAGGAGCGCGTCGAGGTGCTGGAGGCGCCGGTGGCCCGGGGGGAGCCGATCCTCGAAGTGCGCGGACTCTTCAAGCACTTCCCGCTCACCCGGGGCATCCTGTTCAAGAAGCAGGTCGGCGCGGTGAAGGCGGTCGACGGGGTCGACTTCGACCTGTACCAGGGCGAGACGCTGGGCATCGTGGGCGAGTCCGGCTGCGGCAAGTCCACCGTCGCCAAGACCCTCGTGCACCTGGAACGCCCCACGGCCGGGGTGATCAAGTACAAGGGTCAGGACATCACCAAGCTGTCCGGGCGGGCGTTGAAGGCGGTGCGGCGGAACATTCAGATGGTGTTCCAGGACCCGTACACCTCGTTGAACCCGCGGATGACGGTCGGCGACATCATCGGGGAGCCGTTCGACATCCATCCCGAGGTGGCGCCGAAGGGCGACCGCCGGCGTCGGGTGCAGGACCTGCTGGACGTGGTGGGTCTCAACCCGGAGTACATCAACCGGTACCCGCACCAGTTCTCCGGCGGTCAGCGCCAGCGCATCGGCATCGCCCGAGGCCTCGCCCTCAACCCGGAGATCATCATCGCCGACGAGCCCGTCTCGGCGCTGGACGTGTCGGTGCAGGCGCAGGTCATCAACCTGATGGAGAAGCTCCAGGACGAGTTCAACCTGTCCTACATCTTCATCGCGCACGACCTGTCGATCGTCCGGCACATCTCCGACCGCGTCGGCGTGATGTACCTCGGCAAGATCGTCGAGCTGGGCACCGGCACCGAGATCTACGAGCACCCGACCCACCCCTACACCCAGGCGCTGCTGTCCGCCGTGCCCGTCCCCGACCCGGAGGCCCGCGAGCACCGCGAACGCCTGATCCTCACCGGGGACGTGCCCTCACCGGCGAACCCGCCCTCCGGCTGCCGCTTCCGCACCCGTTGCTGGAAGGCCCAGGAGAGGTGCGCACTGGAGGTGCCGCTGCTGGCGGTGCCCGCCGAGTTCCGGTACGTCGAGGGGCCCGCCGCGCACGCCTCCGCCTGCCACTTCGCCGAGGAGAAACAGGTGGTCCCCCCGGAAGCCCCCGCGCCCCCCGAACACCCGGAGCCACCCGCGCCCCCCGAACACCCGGAGCCACCTGCGACCCCCGAGCCGCCGGAGCCACCTGAGCCTCCCGAGCCGCCGGGGTCGACGGAGGGTCGTTAACACCTCGGCAACCCACCCGCCACGATCCCGATATACGCGCGCGGCACGCTCGTGGACGTACGGCCGTGCGGGTGCCGTAGGCCGGCCGGAGGCACACCGCGTGGCCCCGGCCGGCCGCCCGACGGGTCAGCGCTCACCCAGCCCGAGGGCCCGCCGCAGGAAGTCGACCTGAAGCAGCAGCAGGTTCTCGGCCACGTCCTCCTGCGCCGCCATGTGCGTCACCCCGGTCAGCGGCAACACCTCGTGCGGGCGCCCCGCCGCGAGCAGCGCCGAGGACAGCCGGAGGCTGTGCCCCACGACCACGTTGTCGTCCGCGAATCCGTGCACGAGCATCAACGGCCGGTGCGGCTCCGCGGCGCCGGACAACCCGTCGTCGGTGACGAGGGAGTTGGCCTCGTACGCTTCCGGGCTCTTCGCGGGATCACCGAGGTAGCGTTCGGTGTAGTGCGTGTCGTACAGCCGCCAGTCCGTGACGGGCGCCCCCGCCACCGCCGCGTGGAACACGTCGGGCCGCCGCAGCACCGCGAGCGCGGCCAGGTACCCGCCGTACGACCAACCCCGGATCGCCACCCGGGACAGGTCCAGCGGGAACCGCTCGGCGAGCCCGTGCAGTGCGTCGATCTGGTCGTCGAGCGTCACCGTCAGGTCCTGGTGGATCGCCTTCTCCCAAGCGGGGGAGCGGCCCGGCGTACCGCGGCCGTCCGCGACGACCACCGCGAACCCCTGGTCGGCGAACCACTGGGAGGTCAGGTACGCGTTGTGCGCCGCCTGGACCCTTTGACCGTGTGGTCCGCCGTACGGATCGAGGAGGACCGGCAGTAGACCCTGGTGGGGAGACGGATCGGACGGGAGCAGGACGGCGCACGGCACGCGTCGCGTGCCCCCCTCCGTGAGCGTCACGCGCGGGGCGAGAACCGGACGTTCCGCGTACGACGCCACCTCGGCCACGGGAGCACCGTCCCGCAACACCCGCACCCGTGCGCCCGGCGCCTCCGGCACTGCCGACACCAGCACGGTCACCGGCCCCGACCGCACCGCCCGGTGCACCCCGACCTCCTGCGAGATCCGCTCGGTGCCCCACTCGTTGACGCGGTAGACGTGCACCTCACCGGTCTCCGGGGCGGCGGCCTCCGCCCCGGCCGAAGCCGCGACCAGGACGTCGTCCTCCGAGACGTCCAGGATCGCTCGCACATGCAACTGCGGACCGGTGAGCGGCCGGTCGCCCACCGCGAGCACCCGGGCGCCGCCCTCGTCGACGAGGCGCACCAACTGTCCGTCCGGCGACCAGCAGGGCGCTCCGGCGAAGAGTTCCAGCCAAGGTTCGCCGTCCTCCGCGTGCACCATCCGCGTGCTGCCGTTGTCCGGATCGAGTGCCAGGTACGCCTGCGACCGCTGGTCCCGGGTCTGCACCAGCAACAGGGGGGCTCCGGCGGCCGACCAGTGCACCCGGGCCAGGTACGGGTACCGCTCCCGGTCCCACACCACCTCCACCCGGGACCCGTCCAGACCCACGACCCACAGCCCCACCTCGGCGTTGGCCGTTCCGGCACGGGGGTAGGCGGCCCGCTGCGGCGTGCGCTCGGGATGCGCCGGATCGGAGATCCACCACCGGTGCACCGGGGCGTCGTCGGCCCGCGCCACCAGCAGCCGGTCCGATGCGGGCGCCCACCAGAAGCCCCGCGAGCGCCCCATCTCCTCGGCGGCGATGAACTCCGCGAGCCCGTACGTCACGGTGTCCGTCTCGGGCCCCACCAGGGCGCTCCCGTTCGCAGCGCCGTCGCTCGCGTCCGCACCGTCGGCACGTGTCACTCGCAGCGCGCCGGCCGACACGTAGGCCACGTACCGACCGTCCGGCGAGGGGCGCGGGTCCAGTACGGGGCCGGGCGCGGGGAGTTCGCGTACCGTGCCGGCCCGCAGTTCCCCTACGAACAGTCGTCCGGAGAGGGTGAAAGCCGCCAACTCCGCGGCGGCGTCCGTCGCGTAGTCCACGACGCCCGTGCCGGACTCCCGGCTGCGCTCGCGGCGGGCCCGTTCCGCCTCGGACAGGTGCTCCCGGGCCCCCGAGAGCACGGTGGCCGGGTCGGCGACCACTCGTTCGGTGCCTTCCGGAAGGTCCAGCACCCAGAGTGCATTCGCCCGATCGGTGCCGTTTCGCGACCGCAGAAAAATGACGCGTTCCCCGTCTGGAGCCACCGTGAACGTCCTTGGTGCACCAAGGGAGAAGCGCTGAGTGCGGGCATACTGACGGGGGAAGGACAGGGGCTCGGAAGTCATCCTCCGAGCGTAGGACGCATGCGCCCCCCTGTGCTGCCGTGAGCCGACCTTGTGCGATCCATGCGATCACGCGGATAGTTATGATCCGTGACGCAAGGTGGGTATCAACCCGCTGTCAGACGTTCGAACCGTGACGGTCATTTGGGAGGTGAACCGCCGTGGCACTCTCGATTTCGGCGGTGGTGCTGCTGGCGATCATCGTCTTCATCCTGATCAAGAAATCGGGACTGAAGGGCGGTCACGCCGTCGTGTGCATGCTGCTCGGCTTCTATCTCGCCAGTTCTTCGATCGCCCCGACGATCACCGAGGTCACCTCGAACGTCGCGGGCATGATCGGCGACATCGACTTCTGACCCCGACCCGTGGTGACGCGCCCCCTGAGGGGTGCGGAGTGTCGTGCGCGCGGGCCCGGAGGCACGTGCGCCGAGGAGTACGCGGTGGTGCGCGACCGGCGCGCCGCCGCCGCGGGACGGGACGGGCACGGCAGCCCGTCGCCGTCGCGACCGCATAAGGATCACGACAAGATCCCCTAACCCTTCGGTTCTTCCGCCGACGGGCGCCCCGTCCTCGTAGGCTGTCCACATGATGGAACTGCCCGCCCGGCGCCTGCTGCTCGTGCACGCGCACCCCGACGACGAGTCGATCACCAACGGGGCGACCATGGCCAAGTACGCGGCCGAAGGCGCCCGCGTGACCCTGGTCACCTGCACCCTCGGCGAGGAGGGCGAGGTCATCCCGCCCGACCTGGCCCGGCTCACCGCCGACCGCGAGGACGCCCTGGGCGCCCATCGCGTGCGGGAGCTGGCGACCGCCATGAAGGCGTTGGGCGTTCACGATCACCGGTTCCTCGGCGGCCCCGGCCGGTACCGCGACTCGGGCATGACGGGCCTCCCGCAGAACCGTCGCGAAGGCTCCTTCTGGAGCGCCGACCTGGACGAGGCCGCCGCCCACCTGGTGGAAGTCGTCCGTGAGGTCCGCCCCCAGGTCCTGGTCACCTACGACCCGAACGGCGGTTACGGCCACCCCGACCACATCAAGGCCCACCGCGTCGCCGTCCGCGCGGCCGACCTCGCGGCGGAGCGCGCGTACCGCCGCGACCTCGGCGAGCCGCACACCATCGACAAGATCTACTGGAACCGGGTCCCCAGGTCCGTGGTCGAGGACGGCTTCGCCCGGCTCGACGAGGCCCTGCCGGACCTGCCGTTCCCGCGCGCCGCGTCCGTCGGTGACGTCCCCGGCGTGGTCGCCGACGACCGGGTCACCACCGTCGTCGACGGCAGTGCGCACGCCGAGGAGAAGGCCGCCGCGATGCGCGCCCACGTCACCCAGGTCGAGGTCGCCGGCCCCTGGTTCGCCCTCTCCAACCAACTGGCACAGCCGCTGTTCGCCGTCGAGTACTACGAACTCGCCCGCGGCACCGCGGTCGGCACCCCGGAGACCGACCTGTTCGCCGGAGTGGCGGACGCCCCCGCACCCGGCGCCCCCGCATCCGGCGCCGGCGACACCATCGGCGCGCCCCGGTCCGTCCCGGCGTCCTCCGCCGACGAAGGGGCGGCGGCCCGATGAACGCCCCCGCACCCGACCCCGGACCCGGCGGCTTCCTGCTCCAGGGACCGCCGCCCGCGGGCCGGATCGCCGCCTACGCCCTGCTGTTCGTCCTCGGCCTGGTGATCGGTGTGGCCGGCTCGCTCCTCCAAGGGGGCTGGTTCCCCGGCGGGTTGCTGCTCTCCCTCGCCGGGACGGGCGGACTGTTCCTCGGCGGCTCGTTCGCCACCCGGACCCGGGCCGGAGCGGTGGCGCCCGCCGCGGGGTGGCTGGTCGCCGTCATCCTGCTCACCTCCAGCCGACCGGAGGGGGACTTCCTGTTCGCGACGGGCTTCGGTTCGTACGCGTACCTGCTCGGCGGGATCGCCGTCGCTGTGATGTGTGCCACCCTCGGCCGGGTGGTGCAACCGGGCGCGGATCCCGCCCGACTTGGCAAGTGACGTACCACTTCGCCGGAGCACGGCGGGGCGGGTTCGGCGTGGTTCTCCCCACGGCCGCAGTCCGCTTGCCGGCGGCGGCCAGTATGGTGGTGCGCGCCGCCGAACTACCCCAGCCTGCGACGGGGGAAACCCCTTAGCGAGGTCGAGTCGGGCGGTGGAGCCAACCGGGAGAACCTGCCTTGAGTCGTGAAACTGACAGTTCGTCCTCCGGGCCGCACGGGCGCGGAGGAGCCGCATACCCGTCGGGGACACCGGCGTACGGCACCCCCGCGGGTGCCGCCCCGGGTGTCGGGTCGGACGAGCGCCAGAGTGCCGACGCCTCCGCAGAGGACCGCAAGACGGAGACGACCCTGACCACCCGGGTCCGCATCAACATCCCCGGGTCGCGGCCGATCCCACCGGTCGTCATGCGCACCCCGGTCGCCGAGTCCGACGCGGTGCCCGGCCGGGACGCCGACACCGGGGCCACCCACCAACCGGCGGTGCCCGGCCAGGCCACCGCCCCGGTCGCCTCCGCCGCGCCGGCTCCCCGGCCGCCCGGCCAGGGCGGCGACGGCGATCCGGAGAAGCCGAGCGCGTGGTTCGCGCCCCGCAAGTCGGGCCCTGGGCGCGGCGGCCCGTCGGGCACGCCCGCCAACGGCACGCCGATGTACCCCGGTTCGCCGGCCGCCCAGGCCCCGGCGGACCACGGTCACGTTCCCGGCGGCGGCACCCTCGGGGGGCTACCCGTCGGCGGCCCGCAGGACACCCACGGCGACCTCCCGTACTTCAACCCCGGCGCGCCCGTCGGCGTCCCCCAGGGGCCCGAGGCGACCGGTGAGATGCCGCGGGTCGGGGCGCCGCGGATGAGCGACGACACCGCCGTCCTCACGCCGCAGCAGCACGCCCCGGCGCCTCCGGGCGGCCCCCTGACACCCGGCGGCCCCATCGGCGCCGTGCCCGCCGGACCCGGCGACAACGTCTCGGGACACACCCTCACCAGCGGCATCCCCGTGGTGCAGCCCGGGGTGACCCACCCCGTCCCGGGGGGCGAGGTCCCGGGAGCCGGGCCCGTCGCGCAGCCGCCCGCACCCGCTCCGGTGGTCCCGCCGCCCGCCGCCGACAAGCCGACCGCACCGGCCGGGCCGACGGGGTCGGCCAAACCGACCAAGCCGGCCAAGAAGAAGGGCCGCAGCAAGCTCGTCCTGCTCGCGGTGCTCGTCGTGCTGGCCGGCTCGGGAACCTACGGCGCCGGACTGCTGCTCAACCACTCGGACGTCCCCAAGGGCACCACCGTGCTGGGGGTCGACATCGGCGGCGGCACCCGCGACGAGGCCGTGAAGAAGCTCGATGCCGCGCTCGGCAAGCGGATCACCCAGCCGCTCCAGCTCTCCGTCGACGGCAAGACGGTGCCGCTGCGGCCCGACCAGGCCGGTCTGACCTTCGACACCGATGCCACCGTGGCGTCCGCCGCGGGCAGCGACTACCACCCGGTCTCCGTGGTCACCTCCCTGTTCGGCGAGGAGCGCGTCGTCTCCCCGTCGATGCCGGTCGACACCGAGAAGCTCCAGGTCCAGCTGGAACGGGCGGTCGGCGGCGGCAGTGGCGCGGGCGATGGCGGAATCCGCTTCGAGGGCGGCAAGGCCGTCGCCGCCTACGGCAAGCCCGGCAAGGGCGTCGACGTGAAGGGCTCCCTCCTGGCCATCGAGGAGGCGTTCCGGGCCCAGGTCGAGACGGGCAGGTCCGCGCCCGTCAAGCTCGCCGCCACCAGCCGCGAGCCGTCGATCAGCAAGGCCGAGGTGGACCGGATGATGAAGGAGTTCGCCGAGCCCGCGATGTCCGGTCTTGTCACCATCACCGCCGGCCCGAACGCCTCGATCCCCTTCGGCCCTGACAAGTCGTTGCCGCAGATCATCGGGGTGAAGGCGGTGAACGGCAAGCTCGTCGACACCTACGACCTGGCGGCGCTCCAGAGCCTGTACGGCAGCACCTTCGACGGGGTCCTGGTCACCCGGGGCACCGGCGAGAAGACCGCGGTGACCCCGCAGGACGTCGCCTCGGCCCTCAAGCAGGCGCTCAAGGGCAAGACCCCGGCCGAACGCACCGTGGCCATCCCCCTGAACGCGTCCTGAAGCCCGTCACGGCCCTCCGGGTGCGCGGGGGTTGCCCGCGCAGTTCCCCGCGCCCCTGTCGGGGCCGTGTGGGGGCGGACGGCGGCGGTGAGGAGCGCCCCGTCACGGGCGCGGGGAACTGCGCAAGACAACAGCGCACCGCACCGGACCACGCACCCGCACGGGACAGCACCCTGACGGCCCCGACGGCAGTCAGTTGAGCCGGGAGCGCGCGGCCCGCGCCCGCACCCGCACCTGCTCGGCCGCCCGTTCGTCCACCGCCCCGACCACCTCGGCGTACGCGTCGAACTCCGCGGCCCCGCCGAGGAAGTCGCCCCGCTGCACCAGCAGCTGGCCCCGCTCGTACCGCAGCCGCGCCGGGTGCGAGGGCAGGGCCAAGGCCAGCTCCACGGCCCACAGCGCCACGTCGGAGCGCTCGGGGCGGGCCGTCGCCCACGCCCGGATGTTGTTCAGGACGCGCACCACGATCTCCAACGGATCGGCGGGCCCCAGCGCGGCCGGATCGAGCGGCGCCCCGGTGGCCCGGACCGCCAGGGCGTCCGCGTCACCCTCCGACAGCACCCGCCCACCCTCGAACGGATCAGCGAGCACCTGCTCGTCCGGCGGGCCGAACCCCACCACGAAGTGCCCCGGCAGCGCGACCCCGTAGACCGGCGCACCGGCCCGCCGGGCCACCTCCAACCACACCACCGACAACAGGATCGGCAGCCCCCGACGCCGCTCCAGCACCGCGTGCAACAGGGACGACTCCAGCTTCCGGTAGTCCGGGGGAGCGCCCCGGAACCCGTACCGCTCTCCGAGCAGTTCCGCGACCGCACCGGCCCACTGACGGGGACCCCCGGGCCGGTACGGGAGCTCCCCGGCCAGCCGGTCCAGCTCCGTCTGCGCGGCGTCGAGCCCGGCCTCCCCGCCCGCCGCGAACGCCGGATCGGCCGCGGCGCCCACCAGCAGGCACAGCACCGCCAGATCGGGGCGCTCCGCCCGCGCCTCTTCGGCGAACCTCCGTCGCCACCAGGTGTCCCCCACGTGCCCGTCCGCCCGCCTCAGCCGCGCCCGGGCGCCCGGTAGTGGTGGTAGGCGTGATGGGTGGTGAAGCCCGCCCGCCCGTACATCGCGAGGGCGGGCGCGTTGTCCGCCTCGACCTGGAGCCAGGCGGCCGACGCGCCCTGAGCGAGCGCCCGCCCGGCCAGTGCGGCCATCACCGCCGTGCCGAGCCCCCCGCGCCGGGCCTCGGGCGCCACCTCGACGGCCATGAACCCCGCCCACCGGCCGTCCACCACGCACCGGCCGATCGCCAGCGGCGGCGCGCCCGGCTCCCCGTCGACCGAGGCGAACCACACCGTGGTCCCGGGGGCCCCGGTCGCGAGGACCTGTCGCACCTCGGGCCCCGGTTCCCGGGACCGCTGGTAGCGGCGCAGCCAGTCGACGTCGAAGTCCCGCTCCACCCGTACGGCGGCGGGGGGCTCAGCGGCCCGCTCCGGGGTGGCCAGCGGGGTCAACGGGGCGATCCGCACCTCGGCGGACACCTCCCGCGTCCAGCCCCGTGCCTCCAGCTCCGCGCACAGTTCCTCCTGCGTCCCCCGCGCCCCGGTGGCGGTCTGGAGGTACGCGGGCAACTCCCGCGCTTCGTACCACTTCCGCACCAGGGCCAGGGCCTCGTCCAACGGCACGCCCGGATCGCCCAGCGGCAGCACCGAGTTGGCCCGCCGGGTGAACCCCGCGGCGGCCCGCAGCTCCCAGTCGCCCAGCCGCTCGTGCTCCACCGGCTGCCAGGCGCGGGCGGTGACCCGGGCCAGCTCCGGGTAGTCCGCCGCCGGGCCCCGGCGGCGGGCCGGCGCGGCCGGCACGACCTTGCCCGCGACCAACGTCGCCGCGTCGATCCGCACCGCCTCGCCGGTACGCCTGGTCACCACGAGGACACCTTCGCCTTCGTCCCAGGATGTGAGAAGCCCGACCGTGTCGGTGAACGCCGCGGTGTCTCCGGGTGAGCGGTGGACCCGCCGTACGGAGACGCGTTTGCCCACGTCAGCCGGGGTAATTCGGATCTCAAGCAAACCTCGTGCGCCGAATTCCACGGTTCTGTCCACCCCTCCTGTTCGGATCATGCCCCAGAACGGAGATACTAGGTGCGGGCATCGACGACGCCGCGCTCCCGCGCGCCAGGCGGCGGAGCCTACTTCAGGCCCGCCAGCGCCCTATCGAGGAGGAACGACAGCGTGACATACGTCATCGCGCAGCCTTGTGTCGACGTCAAGGACAAGGCGTGCATCGAGGAATGCCCGGTCGACTGCATCTACGAGGGCTCGCGGTCCTTGTACATCCACCCGGACGAATGCGTTGACTGCGGTGCCTGTGAGCCGGTCTGCCCGGTCGAGGCGATCTTCTACGAGGACGACACCCCGGAGGAGTGGAAGGACTACTACAAGGCGAACGTCGAGTTCTTCGACGAGCTGGGCTCCCCCGGCGGTGCCAGCAAGCTCGGCCTGATCGAGCGCGACCACCCCTTCGTCGCCGCGCTCCCGCCGCAGAACCAGTAGGCGGACCCGGCCCGTGCGCCACCCGGCCCCGTACGGTCGTCGCCGTACGGGGCTGAGGCGTCCACGGGCCCTGTGGGTCCCCGTGACCCCGCTCGTGGCCCGCGGGCGCACCACCCGGGGCCCGGGCCGCTCACACCGCACCGCCCGCACCGCAGAAAGCGAACTGATCCCGTGTCCGCGACCGAAGCGCCCGCCGACCGCCTCCCCACCTTCCCGTGGGACAAGCTGGAGCCCTACAAGGCCACGGCGGCGGCCCATCCGGACGGCATCGTCGACCTCTCCGTCGGCACCCCCGTGGACCCCGTCCCGGAGCTGATCCAGAAGGCACTGATCGCGGCGGCCGACTCACCGGGCTACCCGACCGTCTGGGGCACCCCGCAGCTGCGGGACGCGCTCACCCACTGGTGCGAGCGGCGGCTCGGCGCGCGGGGCATGACCCACCGGGGCGTCCTGCCGGTCGTCGGCTCCAAGGAGCTCGTCGCCTGGCTGCCCACCCAGCTCGGCCTGGGCCCCGGCGACCGGATCGCCTACCCGCGGCTCGCGTACCCCACCTACGAGGTCGGCGCCCGGCTGGCCCGCGCCGAAGCCGTCACCTACGACGATCCGCGTGACCTCGACCCCACCGACCTCAAGCTGCTCTGGCTGAACTCCCCGTCCAACCCGACGGGCCGGGTGCTGTCCCGCGGCGAGTTGGCCGACATCGTCGCCTGGGCCCGTGCGCACGGGGTGCTGGTGTTCTCCGACGAGTGCTACATCGAACTCGGCTGGGAGTCCGAGCCGGTCTCGGTGCTCCACCCCGACGTGTGCGGCGACTCCCATCAGGGTCTGGTCGCCGTCCACTCCCTGTCGAAGCGCTCCAACCTGGCCGGCTACCGGGCCGCGTTCATCGCCGGTGACGAGGCCGTGCTCGGCCCGCTGCTCCAGCTCCGCAAGCACGGCGGCATGATGACCTCGGCGCCCACCCAGGCCGCGGCCGTGGCGGCCCTCTCGGACGACACGCACGTCGCCGAGCAGCGCGCCCGCTACCGCGCCCGGCGGACCGCGCTGAGGACCGCCCTGGAAGCGCACGGCTTCCGCATCGACCACAGCGAGGCGAGCCTGTACCTGTGGGCCACCCGCGGCGAACCCTGCTGGGACACGGTCGCGCACCTGGCCTCCCTGGGCATCCTCGCGGCCCCCGGCGACTTCTACGGGGAGGCCGGCGCCCAGCACGTGCGGATCGCCCTGACGGCGACCGACGAGCGGGTCGCGGCGGCCGTCGCCCGACTGGCCTGACCCGCCGCGCCCGGGGACCCGCGCGACACCACGGAACCGGACGCGGCACGGGGCCCGGGAAGCCGCATCCGCTTCCCGGGCCCCGTGTCGTGAACGTCAGCCGAGGGGCAGGCCGCCGGGCAGCCCGCCCTTGCCGGCGGCCCCGGTCACCCCACCGAGCACGCCACCCGCACCGCCGAGGCTCCCGGCCGCCTTCTGCGCGGCGGGGGCGGCCTTCTTGGCGCCCTTGCCCACGGTCTTGCCGGCCTGGGGCACCGCCTTCTTGACGACCTTGGCCCCGGTGTTCCCGGCGACCCCGGTCGCGTTGGTCGTCGCGCCGTCCACGGTGTTGCCGACGTTCGCACCGTCCAGGGCGGTGAGCGCGCCCACCGGCGTGTTCATCGGGAGGTCCACGGCGGCGCTCGCGGAGCCGGCCGCACCCACCACGGGCACCGCTCCCGCCGCCACGAGCAGTACGGCGCGGGCGATCCGACGGGTCAGGGGGAGGGACATGATGCTCCTTCAGACGAGGTTCAGCGAAGTCCGGTGGACCCGGCGGGCCCCTCGGACGCCGTGACTACCGAACGGACGCCCCCGGAGGTTGCGGCACCCCGAGGTAAAGACTGGGCAACGCATCGCATAATCCGTTGGACGCAAAAACGGGCAAAGGTCACCCGCGCCCCCGTGCCTCGACCGGCTCGGAGCCCGGGGCCCCCAAGGGATCCGGACCGTTCGCGGGAGGTGCGCGGACCGCGCCCGCCCCGCTGTCCCGGGCCCCGGTGCGGCCGGGCGGGAATCCCCCGCCCGGGTGACCCCCGGCCGCTACTGTCCGGTGACGATTCGGACCCGTTCGGCGGTGGTGTCCACCCCGCTGCCGGTGGCCCCCCGGGTGACCGGCCACTGACCCGGCGCGGTGCCCGGGGTCCACCGCAGGCCCGCGTACGTCACTTCCTCGATGCCGAGCGCCGCCGAGTTGGCGACCGCCCAGTGCGCCAACTCCCAGCCGCGCTGCCGGTTCCCCGGCTCACCGCCCGGTCCCCGGGACACCGGCAGCAGCACCTCGCGCCCACCCGGTGCCGGTGCCGGCACCGGCGCGGCGGACGCGGTACCGCCGTCCTCGCCGTCCGGAGTGCGGGACACCTCGGCGCCCGCCGGCGTCAGCACCTCCTGGCCGAAGTCCCGCACCAGCGCGGCCCGTACGCCCGCCGCCGAGCCCGCGACCCGTACCCCGCCGTCCTCGCAGGTCAGCGTGGCCTCCGACCGCCCCGTGAGGGCCGCGGCCAACAAGGTGGCGTCCGGCTCGTGCTTGGCGTACGCCTGGGGATAGCCACTGCGCTGCACCCGCTGCGCGGCGACCGTCAGCGGCAGCCGTGAGTACCCGGCGACCTGCTCCAGGTGCTCGTAGAACTCCGCCGACGAGTACACCGGGTCGCCGATCTGCTCCGCGGTGCCCCAGCCCTGGGACGGCCGCTGCTGGAACAGGCCGATCGAGTCCCGGTCGCCGTGGTCGATGTTGCGCAGCCCCGATTCCTGGAGCGCGGTGGCCAGGGCGATCGTCACCGCCCGTTCGGGCATCCCGCGCGCGGTGCCGACGGCCGCGACGGTCGCCGCGTTGACGGCCTGCTCGGACGAGAACCGGTACGCGGCACCGTCGCCGTTGCCCGACACCACGGTGCACAGCGCACCGCCCCGGGCGCCGTTCAGCTGGTGCACCACGACGTAGCCGGACACGGCGAGCAGCACGGCCAGGGCGATCCCGCGTCTGCCCGCGCGGTGCACACGGCGACGGCGCACGCGGCGACGGCGCCCGGCGGCAGCGGCGGACTCGGCGGCGGCAGCGGTATCGGACACGCGGCCCACGGTACTGGAGGGAGTGCCGGTGCCCCAGGGGACGGGGCGCCCCGGATCAGCGTCCCGTGCGGTGCCCCCGGCGCCGGGAACGGGGTGCTCAGCCGCGGGAACGGGGACGCGGAGGTCGGGAAAGGGGGGCGTTAGGGTCGGGCCATGGACCGCACCACGCCCGCCGCCCCCGTACCGTCGAACGCCCCCGCGCACCCCGGCCCGGGCTCCGGGGAGCACGCCGCCCTGGACCTGGACCAGGACGCCGCGCTGCTCACCGCGCAGCTCGTCGACTTCCCCTCCGAGAGCGGTACCGAGAAGCCGCTGGCGGACGCCGTGGAGCAGGCCCTGCGCGCGCTGGGGCACCTGACGGTCCACCGGTACGGGAACAACGTGATCGCCCGCACCGAACTGGGGCGCGCCGAGCGGGTGGTCCTCGCCGGGCACATCGACACCGTCCCCATCGCGGACAACGTCCCCTCCCGGCTCGACGAGGACGGCGTGCTGTGGGGCTGCGGCACCTGTGACATGAAGTCGGGCGTCGCCGTGCAGCTGCGGATCGCCCGGACGGTCCCCGAACCCAACCGCGACCTCACCTTCGTGTTCTACGACAACGAAGAGGTCGCCGCCGAGCTGAACGGCCTGCGGCACGTGGCCGAGGCGCACCCGGAGTGGCTGGAGGCCGATTTCGCCGTGCTCCTCGAACCCTCCGACCAGCAGGTCGAGGGCGGCTGCCAGGGCACCTTGCGGGTGCTGCTGCGCACGCACGGGGAACGCGCCCACTCCGCGCGCTCGTGGCTGGGCTCCAACGCGATCCACGCCGCCGCCCCGATCCTCGCCCGGCTCGCCGCCTACCAGCCGCGCTACCCGGTCATCGACGGGCTGGAGTACCGCGAGGGCCTCAATGCCGTGCGCATCGAGGGCGGGGTCGCCGGGAACGTCATCCCGGACGTGTGCACGGTCACCGTGAACTTCCGGTACGCCCCCGACCGCAGCGAGGAGGAGGCGTTGGCCCACGTGCGGGAGGTCTTCGCCGACTGCGGGGTCGACGAGTTCGTGGTCGACGACCACAGCGGTGCCGCGATGCCCGGGCTGTCCCATCCGGCGGCCCGCGCCTTCATCGAGGCGGTGGGCGGCACCCCGCGGCCCAAGTTCGGCTGGACGGACGTGTCCCGGTTCAGTGCGCTGGGCGTGCCCGCCGTGAACTACGGGCCGGGCAATCCGCAACTTGCGCACAAGCGTGACGAGCGGGTGCACACCGGGCAGATCCTCGGCGCGGAGGAGCGGTTGCGCCACTGGCTCACCTCCTGACCCGGGCGTGGGGCGGTGTCAGCACCCCGGACATCCTGAATTACGCCGTTCGTCATCCCCGTGGATCTAGGCTGAAGGGGCAACACCGTCAGTGGAAGGGGAGTTCTATGGGCGTTCCGGACGCACAGGGTCCGCCGGAGGAGCAGGTCGTCGGCCCGGTGGTGCGACGGCGGGGGCAGATCCAGCCCGGCACCACCGACCAGCGGCTGCTGGACACCGAGGAGGACTCGGGGTGGGTGCACACGGACCCCTGGCGGGTCATGCGCATCCAGTCGGAGTTCGTGGAAGGCTTCGGGGCGCTCGCTGAACTCCCCAGCGCCATCAGCGTCTTCGGTTCGGCCCGCACCCGACCCGGGACCCCCGAGTACGAGTCCGGGGTGGAGATCGGCAAGGCCCTGGTGGACGCCGGCTTCGCGGTGATCACCGGGGGCGGCCCGGGCGCGATGGAGGCGGCGAACAAGGGCGCGCGCGAGGCCCGCGGCATCTCCGTCGGCCTCGGCATCGAGCTGCCCTTCGAGCAGGGCCTCAACCCGCACGTCGACATCGGGGTGAACTTCCGCTACTTCTTCGTCCGCAAGACGATGTTCGTGAAGTACGCGCAGGGCTTCGTCGTCCTGCCCGGCGGGTTCGGCACCCTGGACGAACTCTTCGAGGCGCTGACCCTCGTCCAGACCCGCAAGGTCACCCGCTTCCCGATCGTGCTGTTCGGCTCCGCGTACTGGAGCGGGCTGGTGGACTGGCTCCGCGACACGGTGATCGCCAGCGGCAAGGCCGCCGACAAGGACCTGACGCTCTTCCACGTGACCGACAGCGTCGAGGAGGCGGTGCAGCTGGTCACCAAGGAGGTGGCCCGCTAACCGCGCGCCGGGGTCCGGTGCGCGCGGTGCGTCCACCGGGCCCGCGGGCGTCCCACCGGGCCCGCGGGCGTCAGGCGAGCCCGCGCCGGACGACCGCCGGCGGACGGTGACCGGCGATGGACGCCACCATGTCGAGCACCTGCCGGGTCTCGGCCACCTCGTGCACCCGGTACACCTGGGCCCCGAGCCACGCGGACACCGCGGTCGTCGCCAGGGTCCCGATGAGCCGCTCCTTCACCGGGCGGTCCAGCGTCTCCCCGACGAAGTCCTTGTTGGACAGGGACACCAGCACCGGCCACCCCGTGGCGACCATCTCGCCGAGCCGCCGGGTCGCCTCCAACGAGTGGCGGGTGTTCTTCCCGAAGTCGTGCCCCGGATCGATGAGCACCGACTCCCTGGGCACCCCGAGGGCCACCGCCCGCTCCGCGAGCCCCACCGTCACGTCGAGGACGTCGGCCATCACGTCCGCGTACTCCACCCGGTGCGGCCGGGTGCGGGGCTCGGCGCCGCCCGCGTGGGTGCACACCAGGCCCGCGCCGTACCGGGCGGCGACCTCCGCGAGCCGCGGATCGACCCCGCCCCACGCGTCGTTCAGCAGGTCCGCGCCCACCTCGCACACGGCCTCGCCGACCTCGTGCCGCCAGGTGTCCACACTGATGACCACCTCGGGGAACCGCCGCCGCACCTCGGCGACGAAGCCGACCGTGCGCCGGACCTCCTCCTCGGCGGTGACCTCGGCGCCGGGGCCCGCCTTCACCCCGCCGATGTCGATGATGGCGGCCCCCTCGGTGACGGCCTGCTCCACCCGCGCGAGCGCGGGCTCGTCCCGGAACGTCGCGCCCCCGTCGTAGAAGGAGTCCGGGGTGCGGTTGACGATCGCCATGACCACCGGCTCGTGCGCCCCGAACTCGCGCCTGCCCAGCCTGAGCATCCCCTGTGTCCCTCCGACGAACGTGCGGTCCCGCGGTACCGGGCGGTACTGATCGGTCGCCTGCGACCTTAACCGTCGGCGCCGCATGGCACGATCGAGCCTGACACTTTTCGTGCCGGTCCCCGCCCGGGCCGGCCACCGGACCTGGGGACCGTCGAGATGGTCATGTTCTTGTTCCTGCTGCTCGCGCTCGTGGTCGTGGTCGGCGCGGTGACGCTCGCCGTGGTGGGCGGTGGCGAGAGCGGACCGCTGCCCGCGGCGCCGCCCGAGCAGTACAGCGAGCCGCTCCCCCCGGACCGCCCGGTGGGCCGCTCCGACGTGGAGGCGCTGCGCTTCCCGCTGGCGCTGCGCGGCTACCGGATGGTGGAGGTGGACGAGGCGCTCGGCCGTCTCGGCGCCGAACTGTCCGAGCGGGACGCACGCATCGAGGAGTTGGAATCCGCCCTCGCCGGTGCCCGCGCCCACCGCCTCGACGGTCCCCGGGCCTCGGGGGCGACGACCGGACCGGTGCCCGCCCGCACCGAGGAGCCCGGCTCCGACACGCCCCCCGAGGACCGCGCGTGACCGGCGCCGACGAGGCCGTGAACGCGCCCGCCGCGCCCGTCCCGCCGACCGAAGCGGTGCCCGGCCCGGACGGCCGCCTGCGCTGCCCCTGGGGCCTGTCCGCCGACGACTACCGCGCCTACCACGACGAGGAGTGGGGCCGCCCGGTCCACGGCGACGACGCGCTGTTCGAGCGGCTGTCCCTGGAGGCGTTCCAGTCGGGCCTGTCATGGATCACGATCCTGCGCCGCCGCGAGGGTTTCCGCCGGGCCTTCGCGGGCTTCGAGATCGCCGCGGTCGCCGCCTTCACGGAACACGACGTCGAACGGCTGCTGGACGACGCGGGGATCATCCGCAACCGCGCCAAGGTGACGGCGACGATCGCCAACGCCCGTGCGCTGGCCGACTGGTCCGCGGGTGAACTCGACGCGCTGATCTGGTCCCACGCCCCCGATCCCGCCACCCGCCCGGCGCCCAGGACCCTCGCCGACGTACCGGCCGTCACCGAGGGGTCCACCGCACTGGCGAAGTCCCTCAAGTCCCGTGGGCTGCGGTTCGTCGGACCCACCACCGCCTACGCCCTCATGCAGGCGTGCGGCCTGGTCAACGACCACCTGGACGCCTGCTGGGCCCGGACGCCCGCCGCGTCCGGCCGCTGACGGGAGGGGGCCCGCGGCCCGCCGGGCGGTCAGCGGCCGAGGAACCGCGGTCGGGTCTTGTGGACGAAGGCGTCCACGGCGATCCGATGGTCCTGGGACGCCCCGGCCCGCCGCTGGAGCCGGTCCTCCTGCTCCAGGGTCTCCGGGAGGGCGTGTGCCTGGGCGAAGGCCAGCGACTCCTTGAGCGCCGCGTAGGCGAGGGTGGGCCCCTGCGCCAGCTCCCGGGCCACCCGCCGGGCCTCGGCGGCCAGCTCACCGGCCGGCACCACCCGGGTGGCGATGCCCAGCTCGTACGCCTCGGCCGCCTCGATCGACCGGGGGAGGAACAGCAGGTCGGCGGCGCGCCCGGGGCCCACCACCCGGGGCAGCGTCCAGGAGACCCCGGAGTCCGCGGACAGCGCGACCCCGGCGAACGCCGTGGTGAACGAGGCGGTGTCGGCGACCACCCGCACGTCCGCCGCCAGGGCGAAGCCGAAGCCGGCGCCCGCGGCGACGCCGTTCACCCCGGCCACGACGGGCTTCGCCATCCCGGTCAGGGCCCGCACGATCGGGTTGTAGTGGTCCCGGACGGTGCCCATGACCTCCCCGGCGTCCGGGCCGCGGTCCGCCGCGAGCGTCGCGATGTGCTCCTTGAGGTCCTGCCCCACGCAGAACGCCCGCTCGCCGGCCCCGGTCAGCAGCACCGCACGCACCGCAGCGTCCGCCGCGGCCTCCTCGACGGCGTCCCGCAGCGCCTCCTTGGTCACGGTGTCGAGCGCGTTCATCGCCCCCGGACGGTTCAGCGTGATCGTCGCGAGTGCGTCGCTCACCTCGTAGAGCACGGTGTCGGCCATGGCGGGGTCCTCTCCGGGCGGGGGGCTTCCCGGTGCGCACGGGCACCTCGGGACCGTCGGGGAAGGCGGTCCGAGCCCAGCATGACGGAGGCCGCCGCGCATCCGCATGTGACCTGCATCAAACAATTCCGGGTCCCCCAAACCCCCCGGGAACCCGGAGTACCACGGCCCGGTCGGCGAATTGAGCGGTTTTGCGGGAGCACGTTGCCCAAGCGATGCAGACCGATGTTGGTCATCAGGTCCCGGCATGCGGGATAATGACCGGGAAGCAATGTGTTCGACGCCGGACGCTGGCCCTGTGAAAGGGAGCGTCGTCGGCTGACGATGAGCTGGTTTCAGGAAGGGGAACGAGCATGGCGGCCATGAAGCCGCGGACGGGCGACGGCCCGCTCGAGGTGACCAAGGAGGGGCGGGGCATCGTCATGCGCGTTCCGCTCGAAGGCGGCGGTCGGCTCGTCGTAGAGCTGACTCCGGATGAGGCCGACGCGCTCGGCGATGCCCTCAAGAAGGTCGTCGGCTGACGGTAGGCCCCGACCTTTTGCGTTCTCCCAGCTGCCCCGGCACCGTACGCGGTGTCGGGGCAGCTGCATGGGCGAAGCGCGCCCGTCCCGCGTGTGCTGTGCACCCCGCCCGCGGGCGGTTCGCGGCGGGCCGGTCGAGCGCCGGCGCCCGGGGTGCCCAGGGGCGCCCGCCGGGGGTTTGGGCTCCGGCGGTGGCTACCGCTTCACCGCGCACAGCAACCCGTCGCCGACGGGCAGCAGCGACGGCACCAGCTCGGCGTTCTCCCGCACCCCGCGCACCAGCTCGCGCAGTTTCAGCACCTCCATCGGCTGCGGCCCCGAGTCCACGGTCCGCCCGTCCGCGAAGACGCCCTCGAAACAGACCAGACCGCCCGGCCTCAGGAGCCGCAACGATTCAGCGAGATAGTCGACGCACTCCAGGCGGTCCCCGTCACAGAAAACGAGGTCGTATCCGCTGTCCGCGAGCCGCGGCAGCACGTCCAGCGCCCGCCCCGGAATGAACCGCGCCCTATTCGTGGCGAAACCCGCGAGTCGGAACGCCTGCTTGGCGAACTGCTGGCGCTCCGGCTCCGGATCGACGGTGGTGAGCACCCCGTCCGGTCGCATGCCGTGCAGAAGATGTATTCCGGAAACCCCGGTGCCGGTGCCGATCTCGGCGACCGCCTTGGCGCCCGCCGTCGCGGCGAGCATCCGCAGTGCGGCGCCGGTCGCGGGCGACACCGGGCGCAGTGCGGCCTCACGGGCCCGGTCCCGGGCCCAGTGCAGCGCCTCCTCCTCGGCGACAAAGGCGTCAGCGAACGCCAAGCCCGTCTGCCGGTTGCCGGTAATGACCCTCTCCTGTCCCCCTGGGATGTCTGGCCGTGACTGTATCCGCTGGCGCCGGGAACCCGCAGATGGGACCGGGCGTTATAGGAGGGTGGGGAACGAGGTGCGACGGGAATCACGGACAACGGGGGCGGCGAATGGACGGGAGCGGGCGGCAAGTCCTGACGCATGACCAGAACCACGTACCAAATTCACGTAAAATTGCTTATCCGGAGCTAACGGGCGGGGTGGCTATGGTAGGGGCTCCACTGGACACCACCAGAGCCGACAGGGGAGGTGCGGCTGCGCCCGCGGATAGGGGAGGAGTGCTGCGGCGCCTTCTCCGATCGGTGGGTGAGCCGAAATCCGTGACCAACACCGCTGACCGCGTTGCCCACTCCGCTCCGACAGCGACCTTCACCGCCGACGCGGACGCGCAGACGTGGACTCCGCCCACCTGGGAGGAGATCGTCAGCACCCACAGTGGCCGGGTCTACCGTCTCGCCTACCGACTCACGGGCAACCAGCACGACGCCGAGGACCTCACCCAGGAGGTCTTCGTCCGCGTCTTCCGCTCCCTGTCCACGTACTCGCCCGGCACCTTCGAGGGCTGGCTCCACCGCATCACCACTAATCTCTTCCTGGACATGGTGCGGCGCCGGCAGCGCATCCGCTTCGACTCCCTCGGGGACGACGCCGCGGAACGCCTGCCCAGCCGTGAGCCCTCACCCCAGCAGGTCTTCAACGACACCCACTTCGACGCCGACGTCCAGCAGGCGCTGGACACCCTCGCGCCGGAGTTCCGGGCCGCCGTGGTCCTCTGCGACATCGAGGGCCTGTCCTACGAGGAGATCGCCGCCACCCTGGGCGTCAAGCTCGGTACGGTCCGCAGCCGGATCCACCGGGGTCGCTCCCAGCTGCGCAAGGCCCTCCACCACCGGTCGCCGCACGCCCGCGCCGAACGTCGCGCGCCCGTGGTCGCCGGTGCCCCCGCGCTGGGAGGAGGAGGCGCGCCCGCGTGAGTGGATCCCGTCCGACACCTGTCGAGCAGCACCTCGGGGACCGGCTCGCCTCCTTCGTCGACGGCGAGTTGAGCCATGACGCACGCGATCGCGTGCTCGCCCACCTCGCGACCTGCCCCCGTTGCAAGGCCGAGGCGGATGCCCAACGCCGCCTGAAGACGGCCTTCGCCCAGGCGGCGCCCCCGCCCCTGTCCGAGAGCTTCCTCGCCCGACTCCAGGGCCTGCCTGGCGGTGGACTGCCCGGTGGCCCGAGCGGCCCGGGCGGCCCCGGCAGCGGACTTCCGATCTTCGAGTCCGGTGGCGACCCCTTCGCCTTCGCCCCGACGCTCACCTCCGCCTCCCCCGGCCACCCCCTCGGCTCTCCGGCGCCCTCCGGCGCCGGTGCCCCGGGCGCCTCCGGTTCGGGATTCCGCATCCACCCCGTGGGCCGGCCGGACACCGAGCGGTCCGCCGCCCGGGGCCGCCGCCGCTTCGCCTTCGCCGCGGCCGGAGCCGTCTCCCTCGCCGCGATCGCCCTCGGCGGGGTCACCACGGTCACCGCGCCCGTCGACGGCGGTGACGCCCGCGGCCCCAGCAGCAACAACGTCACACCCCTGCGTACCCAGGGCAACGCCGTTCCGGCCGGCGACGCCCAACGCCGTCGCTCCGCCACGCCCATGCTGGGCCAGCGCACTGGCGGGGCGCTCGCCGGCCCGGTGGCTCCCGCGCCTGCGGCGGCACCGCTGCTCCCCGGGGCGCCCCAGTCGCACCTGCGGCCGTTGGAGGCCGTGCAGGCGCTGGCGGCACCCCTGCTCGCCGGGGCCTCGGTGACGTCCGGGCTGCTGCACCCGGTGCCCCCCGTCACGGGGTCGCTCACGGACCCCCGTCCGCTGGCGCCACTGGCACCGCTGGTGCGTGCGGGCGAGGGCGGAGCCCGAGGGTTCGGCGATCCGGCATCCGACGGCCTCCGGTCCCCCCGGACCGACGCCCCGGCTCCTTCGCCGCACCCCGCGCCCGCCCACGCCCAGGCGCCGGAGGCCACCCGCTGACGTCCGGACCTCCGGTCCAGGTCCGGGGGCGTGCTGAGGAGCCGCGGCCCTTCAGGACCGCCCCCCGGACCTGATTGAATTCCAGGGGACGCGCTCCGCGAGGGACGGGCCGTCCAGTCGATGGTTCACGAGCGGTGACGACCGCGCAGCGGGGTGTGGGGAGACGATGGACGAGGGCAAGCCGAAGTGGTGGAGTCGCCCGGCGCCCGTGGCCCCCGGCGGGGGGACCGCGACACCCGCGCCCGCGCCCGCCCCGGGAACCCCGCCCGAGGACGCACCGGCCGACCGCGGTGGGCCCGCCGGTCACCCCGTCGACCTGACGAAACCCCTGTCGCCCCGCCCCGTCGCGCTCCCCGACGGAGCTGCGGGGCGGACCGCGCAGGCCGCTGCCGCCCCGCCCCCCGAGCCGCCCGCCGAGCGGCGTCCCGTGCCGCTGCACGCCCCGGACCCCTACGGCACCCCGCCGTACGGCCAGCCGGGCCCCTGGGCGCCCGCACCGCCCGTCCAGCACCCCGCGGCCACCCCCGCGCACGGCGTGCCCACGATCCCCTCCCAGAGCCCCTCCGGGCCCCCGCCGTACGGGACCTCCCTGCCCGGCCCCGCAGCCGCACCCCACGGCACCCCGCCGCCCGCCGGAGCCGTCCCACCCGGCCACGGAACCCCGACGCACGGCGCAGTCGCCCCGTACGGTCCGCACCCGGGTCAGCCCCAGCCGCAGGGCGGTCCGGGCCCCGAGGAGGGCGCGGGCGGGCCCTGGGCGCGGTACGACCCGTGGGCCGGGGCGCCGCTCCAGCCGGTCGGCGACGGCACCCGCGGCGCGGCGGGTCCCCGGACGGGGGCGCCCGCGCGGCGCGGACTGCTCGTGGGGGCGCTCGTCCTGGGCCTGGCCGCGGGCGCGGTCGGCGGGGTGACGGGCGCGTACTTCGAGGCCAGGCGCACCACCCGGGTCGAACTGCCGCAAGCCGCCCCCGAGCCGCGGGACCGGGCGCCCGACAGCGTCGCGGGGATCGCCGCGCGCTCCCTGCCCGGAGTGGTGACCCTGCACGTGCGGGGCGGCGCCGACCAGGGCACGGGCACCGGGTTCGTGCTGAACGGCCGCGGACACATCCTCACCAACAACCACGTGGTCGAACCCGCGGGGGCCGCCGGGGAGATCACGGTGACCTTCAGCACCGGTGAGGTCGCGGAGGCCGAGATCGTCGGACGGGACACGGGGTACGACCTCGCGGTGGTCAAGGTGACGGGGGTCGCCGGGCTCAAGCCGCTGCCGCTCGGGAACTCCGACGACGTCCGGGTCGGCGATCCCGTCGTCGCGATCGGCGCCCCCTTCGACCTGGCCAACACGGTCACCTCGGGCATCATCAGCGCCACGGAACGGCCCATCACGGCGGGCGGTGAGAAGGGCGACGGCAGCGACGTCTCCTACGTCGACGCCCTCCAGACCGACGCGCCGATCAACCCCGGCAACTCCGGGGGGCCGTTGATGGACTCCCGGGCCCGGGTGATCGGCATCAACAGCGCCATCCGCTCCGCCGACGGCGGTGACGGTGCCCCGAGCGGGCAGTCCGGCTCCATCGGCCTGGGCTTCGCCATCCCCGTCAACCAGGGCAAGCGGGTCGCCGAGGAGTTGATCAACACGGGGAAGGCCACCCACCCGATCATCGGCGTGACGCTCGACATGGACTACACGGGCGACGGCGCCCGGGTCGGTTCCGAGGGCAACGACGGGGCGCCGGCCGTGGTGGAGGACGGCCCCGGCGCCCGGGCGGGCATCCGGCCCGGCGACGTGATCACCGAGGTCGACGACCAGCGGGTCCGCTCCGGCGAGGAACTGATCGTCAAGATCCGCGCCCACCGTCCCGGTGACCGGCTCCAGCTCACCCTGGAACGCGGCGGCCGGGAGCACCGGGTGACCCTCGTCCTGGGGTCGGCCACCGGCGGCTGACCTCCGGCCCGGTCGGGATGGCTCCGACCGGGCCCGGACAGTACCGGACGCACGGGGTCGGCGGGTACCGTGGGAGCGGTCCGGGACCATGGAAGACCCGCTGCGGGCCGGAGGACATCGCAAGGGAGCGCTAGGTGTTCAATGACATAGGCTGGGCCGAGGTCCTGACCCTCGCCGTGCTCGGCATGCTCGTCTTCGGTCCCGACAAGCTTCCGAAGGCGATCCAGGACATTTCGCGGATGATCCGCAAGATCCGTGAGTTCTCCGACAGCGCCAAGCAGGACATACGGGATGAACTGGGCCCGGAGTTCAAGGACTTCGAGTTCGAGGACCTGAACCCCAAGGCGTATCTGCGCAAGCAGCTCGGCAACGACGACCTGGGGCTCCAGGACATCCGCGACAGCTTCGACCTCCGCAAGGAGATGGCCGAGCTGTCGGACTCGGTGAACGACGTGGAGAGCCGCACCGACGGCACCCGGGCCGCGGCCGGCCGGGCGTCCGCCGCCGGTGGTCGGGCCGACCTGGTGAAGAAGCGGAACCTCGACGCGGGGGAGCGGCCCCCGTTCGACATGGACGCGACCTGACCTGACCCGTCCCGTCCCCGCGCCCGTCCGGACCCGGACCAGGTGACCCGTCACCCGGCCCGGGTGATCCGGTACGGGTGCGCTCCCGCGTGCTCCCCGAGTGCCCCCGGTGCGTCAACCCGTGGGGCCGGGTCGCTGACATGGGCCGGGGGTGCCGCCACTCGCCTGTTTGTGCCCGGTTTGCCCCCGGGCCGTGCGGTGGCGCCGTAACTCCGGGAATCCGGGTGGCTATTCTCCCTAGTTGTTGTGCGGGCCGACACCAGGTCGCCCGAGGGGGGCGGGCCGCTCCGGTCCGACGAGTGCGAGGAGGCGTCCGCAGATGGAGACGACGAGTCAGGTGGGCGCGCAAGCACCACCCCGGGAAGGCGCCGCAGCTACCGAAGCCGCCGGGAGCACCGGGGGCGTACGACCGACCGTGCCCGCACGCCGCACGGTGGACAACTTCCTGATGGCGCCGTTCCCCTGGTACGGCCTCGACGGGGCGTTCACCGGTCCCCGGTGGCTGCTCCAGGCCGGGACCTCGGCCGAGGCGGTGGTCGAGCACGGTTCCATCGGGCACGGCGACGAACCCTCGCTGCGGGCCGCCGACACCCGGGACGCCGCCGAACGCGACCGGTTCGCCGTGGTGGTGACCGTCGCGGCCAGCCCGGTGCGCAGGACCGCCGACGGCACGGGGGTGCTGGAGGCCACGTCGGTGTCGTCCGCGGCCTGGCTCGCCGGGTCCGGGCTGCTCGCCGTCACCTGGCCCGCGCAGATGGACCACACCCTGCGCGACGACTGGCTGACCCAGCAGACCGAGACCGCGTGGGTGCTGGCGGACGACCTCGCCAGCGACGACTGGGCCTCGTTGTCGCTGCCGGTGGACGGGGTGCCGACGCCGTTCCACTACCGCGAGTCCGAGTACGGCTGGGTGCTCGCCGGGTCCACCCGCGAGGGCGTGCACCTCGGCGCGTACGGGCGGGGCATGAGCGCCTACGGGCTCGGGTTCTCGGTGGTCAAGGACATCGAGGAGTACGCCTGACACCCGGCGGGCCGTGACCCGTCCGCACTGACCCGGGCCCTCACGACCGGTCGTGGTCGTGCGGGCCGGGCTCCTTGACCAGGAAGAGGGCGGGTTCCTGCGACCTGTCGGGCGTACCGCCGGAGGTGGTAGGAGACGGCGCTCGACGAGGGCAGGGCTTCTTCGAGCGGGTCCAGGTCTTCCGCTCGGCAGGTCGTGATGCGCATCGGCGTCATGATGCTGCCCGTCGGGCACCGGGGGCGAGGCGATTGCCCCCGGGCCCGTACCCGCGTCAGAACTTGTTGCGGGGCGTGATGCCCAGCGAGAGGCCCGCCAGTCCCCGCTGCCGGCCGCCCAGCTTGCCGGCGATCGCGCGCAGCGCCGAGCCCGCCGGGGAGCCCGGGTCGGAGAGCACCACCGGGGTGCCGTCGTCGCCGCCCTCCCGCAGCCGCACGTCGATCGGGATGGAGCCCAGCACCGGCACGTTCGCCCCGGTGATCCGGGTCAGCCCGTCGGCGACCGACTGCCCGCCGCCCGTGCCGAACACGTCGACCATCTCGTCGCAGTGCGGACACGGCAGCCCGGCCATGTTCTCGACCACGCCGACGATCTTCTGATGGGTCTGCACGGCGATCGAACCGGCCCGCTCCGCGACCTCGGCGGCGGCCTGCTGCGGGGTCGTGACGACGAGGATCTCCGCATTGGGCACCAGCTGCGCGACCGAGATCGCGATGTCACCGGTGCCGGGCGGTAGGTCGAGCAGCAGCACGTCGAGGTCGCCCCAGAACACGTCCGCCAGGAACTGCTGGAGCGCCCGGTGCAGCATCGGGCCCCGCCACACCACGGGCTCGTTGCCGGGCGTGAACATGCCGATGGAGATCACCTTCACCCCGTGCGAGGAGGGCGGCATGATCATGTTCTCGACCTGGGTGGGTCGTCCGTCGACGCCCAGCATCCGCGGCACCGAGTGCCCGTAGATGTCGGCGTCCACGACCCCGACCTTCAGGCCGTCGGCGGCCATCGCCGCCGCGAGGTTCACCGTCACGGACGACTTGCCGACGCCGCCCTTGCCGGAGGCCACCGCGTACACCCGGGTCAGCGACCCGGGCTGGGCGAACGGCACCTCGCGTTCGGCCCCTCCGCCGCGCAGGGCGGAGGCCAGTTCCTTGCGCTGTTCGTCGCTCATCACGTCGAGGGTGACGTCGACCCGCGTGACGCCTTCGACGCGGGCCACCGCCTCGGTCACGTTGGTGGTGATGGTCTCGCGCATCGGGCAACCGGAGACCGTGAGGTAGACGGTCACGGCGACCACGCCGTCCGCACCGATCTCCACCGATTTGACCATCCCCAGCTCGGTGATGGGTCGCTGGATCTCGGGGTCGTTCACCGTCGCCAGTGCTTCGCGCACCGCGTCTTCCGTAGCCATACCGTCGATGGTACGGCGCCCCACCGGGGCCCGGTGAGGCCGTCAGCGATCGGTTGCGTCACGTCCCGGGGGCCGGCGCACGGCGGGCTCCACGGGTCTGCCGCGCCGCTCGTCGAGCTCCCTCAGCAGCCCCTCCAGCTCGGAGCGCATCCAGTCCCTGGTCGCCACCTCGCCGAGCCCCGTCCGCAGCGCCGCGACCTCCCGACTCAGGTACTCGGTGTCGGCGATCGAGCGCTCGTTCTGCTTGCGGTCCTGCTCCAGGTTGACCCGGTCCCGGTCGTCCTGCCGGTTCTGCGCGAGCAGGATCAGCGGCGCCGCGTACGAGGCCTGGAGCGACAGGGCGAGGGTCAGGAAGATGAACGGGTACTGGTCGAAGCGGACCGCGGGCGGCGCCCAGATGTTCCACACGACCCAGCAGATGATCGTGAACGTCATCCAGACGATGAACCGTCCGGTGCCGAGGAACCGGGCGATCCGCTCGGTCAGCCGCCCGAAGGCGTCCGGGTCGTAGTCGGGCCACAGCCGGCGGCGCGGGGCGAGCGGCTGGTCCAGCCGGACCCGGGGCCGGGTCTGCTCCCGGTCAGCGGCCATGTCCGGGTGCCTCCTCGCCGCCGGTCCCGTCCGCCAACTCGTGGAACTCGTGCTCCCGCCAGTCCTCGGGCAGCAGATGGTCCAGGACGTCGTCCACGGTCACCGCCCCGAGCAGCGAACCGCCGTCGTCCACGACCGGCGCGGCCACCATGTCGTACGTCGCGAAGAAACCGGCGACCGCCGGCAGCGAGTCCTGCGGCGACAGCGCCTGGAGGTCGTCGTCGAGGATCGAGCTCACCAGCGTGTACGGGGGGTCCCGCAGCAGCCGCTGGAAGTGCACCGTCCCCAGGTACTTCCCGGTCGGCGTCTCGTCCGGCGGGCGGCACACGTACACCTGGGCGGCGAGCGCCGGCGACAGGTCCGGGTTGCGGACCCGGGCCAGGGCGTCGGCGACCGTCGCATCGGGCCGCAGCACCACCGGCTCGGTGGTCATCAACCCGCCCGCGGTGCGCTCCTCGTACGCCATCAGCCGCCGCATGTCCGCCGCGTCATCGGGCTGCATCAGGCTCAGCAGCCGCTCCTGGTCCTGCTCGGGCAGCTCGGACAGCAGGTCGGCGGCGTCGTCCGGGTCCATGGCCTCCAGCACGTCCGCCGCGCGCTCCTCCTTCAGCTTGCCGAGGATCTCGATCTGGTCGTCCTCGGGCAGCTCCTCCAGGACGTCCGCGAGCCGGTCGTCGTCGAGCGCGGCGGCCACCTCGGCGCGACGCTTGGCGGACAGGTGGTGCAGCACGTTCGCCAGGTCGGCGGGGCGCAGCTGTTCGAAGGTGGCGAGCAGGGTCTCCGCGCCCTGCCCCTGTTCGTCCAGCGAGAAGCCGGTGACGGCCTCCCAGCCGACGGTGAGCGCCTCGCCCTTGTGCCGTCGGAAGCCCGCGGTGCGGCGGGGGGCGCCCCGGCGGACGAAGATCCGGTCGATCTCCCAGTCCCGGCGCGCCGGCAGCTGCCGCACGGACAGGTCGAGCACCGTGACCTCCTCGCCGGTGTCCACCAAGCGCACCCGTCGGTCCAACAACTCCCCGAAGACCAGCCGCTCGGTCGGCCGCTGTTCGAAGCGCCGCACGTTCAGCACCCCCGTGGTGATCACCTGGCCGGCCTGGACACCGGTCACCCGCGTCATCGGCAGGAAGATCCGGCGCCGTGAGGTCAGCTCCACCACCAGGCCGAGCAGGCGCGGGGGCCGGTGCCCGACCCGCAACATGGCGACCAGGTCGCGCACCCGGCCGACGTGGTCACCACCGGGATCGAACACCGTGACGCCGGACAGGTGGGAGACGAAGATCCGAGGAGCACCCGCTGCCATGTACGTGCCTCCCTCGTGTGTGCCGCGCCGCGCACGTACGTCCCACCCGCACGTGTCGTCTCTATGGGCCCTTCTTGGTGTTTGTCCGGTAATTCGCGCTTCAGGCTAGCCCGTCCGGGTAGGTGACGCCCGCTCACGGGAACCCGAAGGACTGGGTCGGGCGGGTGCGGACAGCACCGGTACGCTGCCGTGCACCACCGTTCATCGCGGCGGTCCCCCGTACGAGAGGCAGCCCCGTCTGTGTCAGCGGTTCCCCTGCGCCGGGGTCGGCGCGCGGTGATGGTGAGCATGGTGTGCGCGGGAACGATGGTCGCCACCCTGGGGCTCGCGGGCTGCGGCGGCGACGCCCCCCCGGACCCCGACCAGGGCACCAACGGGGTCGGCAAGCTGTCGGCCACCGAGATCCAGAACAAGACCCGGCTCGCCGCGGAGCGGGCCGCGGCCGTCCGGCTGTCGGGCACCGTCCGGGTCAAGGGCCAGGGCTACCACCTCGACATGCGCCTGTCGGACCGGGGCGGCACCGGGTCGGTGCGCTCCAAGGGCGGCACGATCCGCCTGCTCAGGATCGGCGAGGAGCTCTACCTCAAGGCCGACTCCTCGTTCTGGACCCACGGGTCGAAGGGCTCCGAAACCACCCCGGAGAAGGCCGCATCGGACCGGGCCGCCGCCGAGAAGCTCGACGGCAAGTACGTGAAGGTTCCCGACGGCGACCCCTCCTACCAGCAGCTGAGCGGCTTCGCCGACATGGACCTGCTGCTCGACGGGCTGATCACCCTGCACGGCACGCTGGAGAAGGGCGAACGGGGGGCCGCCGGCGGGATCAAGACCATCCGGCTCACCGGCGACCAGGGCGCGGGCGGCACCCTCGACGTCTCCCTGGAGGGCACCCCCTACCCGCTGCGCCTGGTCCGGGCCGGGGGCGCCGGGACGATCAGCCTCAGCGACTGGAACCGCGACGTCCCGCTGAAGAAGCCGGCGCCCTCCGAGGTCGTCGACTACGGTCGGAAGCTGCCCGCGTCCTGACGGATCCCCGGCACCGGCTCAGCGTCCGCGCCGCCGCCGCAGCAACAGCTTGGGCAGCGCCGCGGGAGCGGGCTGACGGGTGGTCACCGGGGTCTCCAGCGGCACCGCCGCGAGGGACCCCGTCGGCACCTCGGCGTCGACGGCGCCCACCTCCAAACGGAGCACTCGGCACTCCCGCGCCCACCGTCCGGGCGCCTCCTCCCCGTCGTGCGCGTTCAGCCGCTTGCCCTTCAGCTCCTGGACGGCCGCCGTCCACTGTTCGCCGTCCGGTGCGAGTTCCACCACCCGGGCGGTCCAGGCGACCAGCCGCCCGCCCTTGTCCTTGCTGCGCACGGTGACGGTCGCCGTGCCCCCGTCGACCAGCCCCGGCAGCGGCTGTTCGCCCGGACCGTCGCCCAGGACGAGCGCGGCGCCCTCGTGCCACACGTGCCACAGCGGTCGGTCCGGGCCGTCGCCCCGGACCCAGATCAGCCCGGACTTCTTGGTGGCTTCCTCGACGAGCGCCCGGTCGAGAGGTGATTCCGTCATGGGGCAAGAGTAGACAGCGCGCGCACCGCCCCGGCCACGCGCGGCGCCCCTGCGGTCACAGCCAGCCGTTGCGCTTCAGGGTGCGGTGGATGGTGAGGCAGATGACGACCGTGACGCCGAGCACCATCGGGTACCCGTACCGCCAGCCCAGCTCCGGCATGTGCTCGAAGTTCATCCCGTACACCCCGCAGACCATCGTCGGCACCGCGATGATCGCGGCCCAGGAGGTGATCTTCCGCATGTCCTCGTTCTGCGCGACGGACGCCTGCGCCAGATTGGCCTGGAGGATCGAGTTCAACAGCTCGTCGAAGCCGGTGACCTGCTCCTGCACCCGGGTGAGGTGGTCGGCCACGTCACGGAAGTACTTCTGGATGTCCGGGTCGACCAGCCGCATCGGCCGCTCGCTCAGCAGTTGCATCGGCCGGGCCAGCGGGGCCACCGCCCGCTTGAACTCCAGCACCTCCCGCTTGAGCTGGTAGATCCGCCCGGCGTCCACCCCGCGCGCCACCCCGCGCCGACCGGGCGAGAACACCTCGGTCTCGACCTCGTCGACGTCGTCCTGCACCGCGTCGGCGACCGCCAGATAGCCGTCCACGACATGGTCCGCGATGCCGTGCAGGACCGCCGAGGGGCCCTTGGCGAGCAGCTCCGGTTCGCTCTGGAGGCGACTGCGCAGCGCCCGCAGCGAGCCCTGGCCGCCGTGCCGGACGGTGATGAAGAAGTCCGCGCCGGTGAAGCACATGACCTCGCCGGTCTCCACGATGGCGCTGGTCGCGGTGAGTTCGTCGTGCTCGACGTAGTGGATGGTCTTGAAGACGGTGAAGAGGGTGTCGTCGTACCGCTCCAGCTTGGGCCGCTGGTGGGCGTGGACGGCGTCCTCGACGGCCAGCGGGTGCAACCCGAACTCGGCTGCGATCACCGCGAACTCGGCCTCGGTGGGCTCGTGCAGGCCGATCCATGCGAATCCGCCGTCCCGCCGCACCTGGAGCATCGCGCCGTGCGGGGTCAGGCACTCCGCCGAGTCGACGCGGCGGCCGTCGCGGTAGACCGCGCAGTCGACGATCGCCGAGGGCGTCGCCGGATCGCGGGTGGTGTCGTAGGCGCTGTCGTCCTTGCGGTGGGCGGGCCGAACGGCTGCACGCAGGTCACGGATCATCGACATGGGCGGACTCCTTCGCACCGGGGAGCCGCGGACGACGGGTGGAACTGCCCGGAATGGGGACGTCCGCGCCGCGGTGTTCCGGTCGGATCGCAGGGATCGACGGAACGGTCGATGTGTGGCACGTCCACAAAGCGGGGAGCACCGCACCGTGGTGGCGGCTCCTTCGCGTTTCGCTACTGGTTCACAACTGCGGGTACTGCGTGCGCGGCAGCGGCCTTGCACCGCTGACACGGCCGTACGGCACCGGGCCGGGCAGGGCCGGGCACGGTGGACGGGCCGGGGTGGGCCCGGTGGGAACGCTGTGCTCTTCCGTCACGCGCGACCGGACGCCGGTGGTGGACCGGCGACGGAACGGGGGACCCGGTGTCCGTCCCCGAAGGATGACGGGGCGGACCGAACGGGAAGGGGCCCGAAGGGGGCGCGTACGCGAAGCGGTAGGAGCCGGACGGTGCGTGGAGCGGGACCGTGACCGGCGGAGCTACGGACTCAGCGACCGGAAGAGCGGGTGATACTGCACGATCGACTTCGATCCATGACAGCCCCACCTCCTCCGGCCGGTCCCCCGTGGGGGATGTCCAAGGTTCCGGGACGTGAGCGCGACGCCGATGCGTACCGCTGGGAAGACCGTCCCGAACAGCGGCCAAGACTAGCAGTCGGTTGACGTGTCAAGGGCGCCTTCCCACCGTTCCGCTACGGCTCCCTGACACCCGCCGTCCCCGGCGCTCCTCCCCGACACGCCTGTGACATGCGGATTCTGACGACCGGACGGGCGTTCTATCCTCGCGGTCATGGCAGATGTTCTCCCGCTAGTCGAGGCCCGTTTGCGTACGACCTTCGGGGAACCGGACGCCCGGGCGGCGGTCACGTTCCTCGGCACCGACCGGATCGAGGTCCTGCGTTTCGTCGAGGGCCCGCCGGCCGGCCCCGGGACGCCGGGGGAGCCCGGTCCGTACGTCCGCTACGTCACCCTGGGGATGTCCGCCCGCCCCATGAGCGACCCCACGGCGCTGGTCGCCGACCCCGAGCGCGGGCCGCGGGCCGAGCTGGTCCTCACCGTCCGCCGTGGGATCGCCGACACCGACGGGGTGCTGCGGACCCTGGCCGTGCTGGCGGCGAGCCCGCAGGTCGAAGGGCTGGTGGTCACCCCGGGCGCCTCGCTCGACGTCGGCGGACCGCTGTGGCCGGGGGCGCCCTTCACCTCCGTGCTCGTCGCCGAACCCGGTGGACTCGTCCCCGATCTGGAGCCGGACCCGCCGCGCGAGGCCGTCGCCTTCCTGCCGCTGCTGCCGATGACCCCGAACGAGGCCGCGTGGAAGCGGGTGCACGGCGCGGGCGCCCTCCACGAACGGTGGCTGGCGCGCGGCACCGACCTGCGCGATCCGCTGCGGGCGGGCGTCCCGCTCGACTGAGGCCCCGCTCGGCTGACGTCCCGCCGCGCCCCCGGCCCGCGGGTCCGGTGGCGCGGTCCAGCAGTACGGGTCCGGCGGCGGGGGCTGTCACTGCGGGCGCGGGGCGCGCAGTCGGGTGATCATCCTTTGATCTTCCTTGACTCGCGGACGGTCAGGGGGGACCGTTGACGGCTATGAGGGGCGAACCCAGTTGCCCGAAGTGTGGAGGCCGGGTCAGGGCTCCCGGACTCTTCGCCGATACGTGGCAGTGCGCCCTGCACGGGGCGGTGCAGCCACTCCAGCCCGTGATCCCGCCCAGCGTCGAAGCCCTCGGCGTGGTCGTGAACCGCGCCCGGGTCCCCGTCTGGATGCCCTGGCCGCTGCCCGTCGGCTGGCTCTTCACCGGCGTCGGCTACGCCGGTGACGACCGCAGCGGCGGCCGGGCCACCGTCGTCGCCTGCTCCGGCCCCGGGCCGCTCGGCGGCATCGGCGAGCTGTTGTTGGTCGCCGAGGAACTCGGCGTCGGACTCGGCGCCCGGTACGCCGGCGTCGACGGCCCCGACCCGGGCCCGCACATCAGCGTCGAGAAGCCGCCCGAGGCCAAGGTCCTCGCCTCCGGCCGCCCGAGCCCGCTGTGGCACGTCTCCGGAGCGCCGCCCGACCGTGCGGTCTTCGCCGGCGAGGCCCGCGGCCTGTGGCTGTGGGCGGTCGTCTGGCCCGAACAGTCCGGCCTGCTGATGTACGACGAGCTGGTCCTGACCGATCTGCGGGACGCCGGCGCCGAGATGGACCTCCTGCCCTGCGGGGCACTCTCCCCCCGGCTGCTGTCCCCCTGACCGGCTGACCGCCCTCCGACACCCACCGACCACCCGCAGCCAACCCCGGAGTGTGGCCACCGCCTCAGTATCCGGACGGTCGGAACGCCGCTACGGCCGGTTATTCTGGAGCGTCCCTGTGTCCCGCGTTCCCCGTGGGGCCGAGTCGGTTTGGAGTCCGTCGTGCGCATCGACCTGCACACCCACTCCACCGCGTCCGACGGCACGGACACCCCCGCCCAACTCGTCCGCAAGGCCGCCGCGAGCGGGCTCGCCGTCGTCGCGCTCACCGACCACGACACCACCCGCGGCCACGCCGAGGCCCGGGCCGCCCTCGCGGACCCCGCATCCGGCGCCGAACACCTGACGCTGGTCCCCGGCGCGGAACTCTCCTGCCGCCTCGACGGCGTGGGCCTGCACATGCTCGCCTACCTCTTCGACCCCGACGAGCCCGAACTGCTCGCCCAGCGCGAACTGGTCCGTGACGACCGGGTGCCGCGCGCCCGGGGCATGGTGACCCGGCTCCAGGGCCTCGGCGTACCGGTGACCTGGGAACAGGTCGCCCGGATCGCCGGCAACGGCTCCGTGGGACGTCCGCACGTCGCCGAGGCGCTGATGGAACTCGGTGTCGTCTCCTCGATCTCCGAGGCGTTCGCCCCCCAGTGGATCGGGGACAGCGGCCGCGCGTACGTCGCCAAGCACGAACTCAACCCCTTCGACGCGGTCCGCCTGGTCAAGGCCGCCGGCGGCGTCACCGTCCTCGCGCACCCCGGTGCCGTCCACCGCGGCGCGACGGTGTCCGAGGCGACGATCGCCGCGCTGGCCGCCGCCGGACTCGACGGCATCGAGGTCGACCACATGGACCACGAACCCGCCACCCGGGCCCGGCTGCGGGGACTCGCCGCCGAACTGGGGATCCTGGGCACCGGCTCCAGCGACTACCACGGCAGCCGCAAGACCTGCCTGCTCGGCGAGTTCACCACGGACCCCGAGATCTACGGCGAGATCACCCGCCGCGCGACCGGCGCGTTCCCGGTGCCCGGGGCCGGGGGAACCCCCGCCCCGCTGACCACCGACGGCTGACCCCCCGCCCACGGGCCGTACGCGCCCCGGGCCCCGTGCCGCCCGCCCGAGCCCGCTCCCGGGCCCAGCGCGCCGGCCGGCCGTCATCACCCTGCGCTCCCGTGCCCCGTCCGGGACGCAGGTTCCCTCCCGTACCGCTCCGAGCTGCGCCGAACGGCGCCCGCTCCCTCCCGCAAGGCACTACCTACCGTGTTCGACCTCGCTGTGTTCGGGTCCCTGTTCCTGACCCTCTTCGTCATCATGGACCCGCCGGGAATCACCCCGATCTTCCTCGCGCTGACCTCCGGACGACCCACCCGCGTCCAGAAGCGGATGGCCTTCCAGGCGGTCTGCGTCGCCTTCGGGGTGATCGCCCTGTTCGGCTTGCTCGGCCACGAGATCCTCAACTACCTGCACGTCTCCGTGCCCGCCCTGATGATTGCGGGCGGACTGCTGCTGCTGCTGATCGCCCTGGACCTGCTCACCGGCAAGACCGACGAACCGAAGCAGACCAAGGACGTCAACGTCGCCCTGGTCCCGCTCGGCATGCCGCTGCTCGCCGGGCCCGGTGCCATCGTCTCGGTGATCCTCGCCGTGCAGAAGGCCGACACCGTGGGCGCGCAGGTGTCGGTGTGGGTCGCGATCATCGCGATCCACCTGGTGCTCTGGGTCGCCATGCGGTACTCGCTGCTGATCATCCGGGTCATCAAGGACGGCGGAGTGGTCCTGGTGACCCGGCTCGCCGGCATGATGCTGTCCGCCATCGCCGTGCAGCAGATCATCAACGGCGTCACCCAGGTCATCAAGGCCGCCTGAGCCCTCTGGACACAGCAGCCCCCTGGACACGCAGCAGCCCCCTGGACACACGACAGGGCCCCCGGTGACGACGTCGTGTCGTTCGGGGGCCCTGTCACACACCGGGCGCGGCGACCGTCGGCCGCGTGCCCGTCGGCGCTGTTACGAGGCGGACGGTTCCGCCGGGCGGATGTACAGCCGCTGCCCGATGGCGGCGGCCTGTTGGACGATCCGGTTGACGGAGGCGGCGTCCACGACGGTCGATTCTTCGGCGCTGCCGTCGACGTCGTTCAGGCGCATGATCTCGAAGCGCAAGAGCTTCTCCCTTCGTCTGCGTGATCCTCCCCGGAGGGAGAACTGGTCGTACGGACCGGACGCGCACCCGCACGACCACCGGAATTCCGGGGCCGGGGGCGAGCCGGTCCGTCAAGAGCGCGTCGCACGCCGGGCAGCCGCAGGGGGCCCCGGGACGTGCGCTCACTCCCCGTACAGCACGATGTGCACCGTATTCATTCCCTACACTAAGGAAAATTTTCGCCGGACTAAAGAACGTCGGTGTCGTGGGACGGGTTGTGTCCCTTCCGGCGCGCCCCGGACAATGGGGGCGATGAGCGAGGAACAGCAGGGTGCGCCCTGGTCAGGGCCGGATGTCACACCCGTGAGAACGTCCGGGACGCACCGGGGTGCCCCTGGCGCCCCGGCCCCGGGGGCCGAGGAGTCCGCCGCCCTGCTCGCCCGGCTCGACCTCACCAACGAACTGTTGCGGCGCATGGTCGCCGAGGTCGCCAAGACGCCCGCCACCCATGCGATCTTCGTGGACGCCGGCTACGTCTACGCGGCGGCGGGCCGGCTCGTCGCGGGGACGGAGGACCGGCGCGCCTTCGACCTGGACGCCGAGGGGTTGATCGAGGCGTTCATCGACCGGGCCCGCACCATCTTCGCCGACAGCCGCCTGCTGCGCGTCTACTGGTACGACGGGGCCCGCCGCCGCATCCACACCGCCGAACAGCAGACCATCGCCGAGCTGCCGGACGTCAAGGTCAGGCTCGGCAACCTCAACGCCAACAACCAGCAGAAGGGCGTCGACTCCCTGATCCGCACCGACCTGGAGTCGTTGGCCCGACACCGGGCGATCAGCGACGCGGCCCTGCTCGGCGGGGACGAGGACCTGGTGTCGGCGGTGGAGGCGGCCCAGGGGTACGGGGCACGGGTCCACCTGTGGGGCGTCGAGGCGCCCGAGGGCCGCAACCAGGCCGAGCCCCTGCTGTGGGAGGTGGACAGCCAGCGCGTCTTCGACCTGGAGTTCTTCAAGCCGTACGTGTCCCGGCGGACCGTCTCCTCGTACGAGACCCAGAACACTCCCCGGCCCAGCCGGGAGGACGTGCGGTTCGTGGGGGCGCAGATCGCCGCGAAGTGGCTCGCCGCCCGGGGGCGCGAAGCCCTGGCCGATCTGCTGCCCGGACACCCCTACCTGCCGGGCTCAGTGGACCAGGACCTGCTGGTGGAGGCGGAGAACAAGCTCCAGTACTCGCTCCGCGGACACTCCGACCTGCGACGCAGCCTGCGCGACGGTTTCTGGGAGCACCTGCGCACCCAGTACTGAGCACGTCACTACCGGGCCGGCACAGCCGGCACGGCCGGTCCGGGCGCCGGGCCCGTCAGAGCGGGACCGCGTCCCAGAAGTCGGCGAGGGCGGTGGCGGTCTGCGCGGGGCGCTCGGTGTTGGGGGAGTGTTCGGCGCCCACGACGACCGTGCGGCGCGCGGCGAGGCGGTCGGCCATCTCGTCGAGCAGCGGCACCGGCCAGGTCTCGTCCCGCTCGCCCGAGATGACGTGCCGGGGCAGGGGGAGCGCGGCCAGCTCGGGCACCCGGTCCGGCTCCGTGCACAGCAGTCGCCCGGCGGCGAGGATCTGGGCGGGGCTGTTGCGCAGCCAGCGGGCGCGCAGCGCCGCCTCGTCCGTCGCGGACCCGTCTGCGTCCGTCGCGGACCCGTCTGCGGACGCCGCGCCGGTGGCGGCGTCCTCGGGCGCGGGGGCCTCCAACGACTGCATCGCCTCCCACACCCGGCCCATGTCGAGCACGGCGAGGGCGTCCCGCAACAGCTTGACGCGCTCGCGCTGCGGCGCGGATATCTCGGCGGGGCCGGAGGCCATCAGGGTGAGCGACGCGAACGCCGCCGGCTCGGCCAGGACCGCCGCGCGCGCCAGATGGCCGCCGAACGAGTGCCCCAGCAGGTGGACCGGGCCCGGGCCGGAGGCCGCGAGGGCGTCCCGCTGGGCCAGCACGTCGCGCGCCAACTCCTCCTGGGCGTAGGGCGCCGGATCGTCGTGGGGGCCGGCCGACTCGTACTGGCCGCGCCCGTCGACGGCCACCGTGCGGTAGCCCCGGGCGGCCAGCGGCAGGAGCAGTGCGATGAAGTCCTCCTTGCTGCCCATGAACCCGGGCAGCAGCAGCGCGGTGCCGCGCAGGGGACCGTCCGGACGGTCCGCTCCGTCCGTGTCGAGGGCGGCGAACTCGCCGCGGGGCGTGGAGATCACCCGTGCGGAGACTCCCGGGGGCGGCACGAAGGTCGAGGGCCTGCTCATACCCGAAGGCTAACCGTCGCCGGGAAGGGCCGCCCCGCCGAGGCGGAGGTTGCGCCGGGCGGACACGACGGCGGCCCGGCACCCCCGTGTGTCGGGGTGCCGGGCCGCCGGCCGTCAGGTGCGCGACCTCAGCCCTCGGGGGCCTCGGCCACCTTGCGGGTGCGGCGCCGCCGGGGCTTCGCCTCGGGGTCCGCGGCCTCGGAAGCGGCGGGCTCGACGACCGCCGCGGCCTTCTTGGCACGCGTGCGGCGCGGCTTGGCCGGCGCTTCGGTGGGCTCCCCGCCGTCGGCCTCGGCGGCCGGGGCGGTGGCGGTCTCCACGGGGGCGACCGCCTTCTTGCGGGTGCGTCGCTTGGGGGCGGCGGCCGGCTCGGCAGCCTCCTCGGCGGTGACGGGGG
The DNA here is from genome assembly GCF_042732055.1 of Streptomyces sp. NPDC059816. Taxonomy (NCBI): domain Bacteria; kingdom Bacillati; phylum Actinomycetota; class Actinomycetes; order Kitasatosporales; family Streptomycetaceae; genus Streptomyces; species Streptomyces sp. NPDC059816. The sequence continues at coordinate 77,865 of NZ_JBHWIQ010000024.1, read as the reverse complement.
CGACGGGCGCCTCCGGCTCCGTGGCGACGGCCTTCTTACGGGTGCGGCGACGCGGCTTGGCCTCCGCGGCATCCACCGCGTCTTCGGCGGCCGGGGCCGCCACGACGGTCGGCGCCTCTTCGACGGTCGGCGCGACGGCCTCCGCCTCGGGGGCGGCCACCGCCTTGCGGGTCCGACGGCGCGGCTTGACCTCGGGCTCCGCGGTCACCGCTTCGACGGCCACCTCGGTGCTCGGCTCCGCGACCTCGGCCACCACGGCCGGTGCCTCGACGGCCTTGCGGGTCCGACGGCGCCGGGGCTTCGCCTCGACCTCCTCGGCGACGGGGGCCTCGGCCACCGTCGCGGAAGCGGTCACGGCCTCGACGTCCGCCACGGCGGCCAGCTCGGGTCCCTGCGCTGCGCCGGCGGTGGCACCGGAACGCGTCCGGCGGCGACGCCGGGGCGCCTCCACGACCTCGGGCGAGGGCTCGACCGGCGACTGCGTGCCGGTGTTCGACGCGGTCGGGTTCGCGGCGGCGTCCTCCAACGGGGTCCCGCCACGGGTCCGACGACGACTGCGCGGCGTCCGGGCGGGCCGCTCGCGTTCCTGCGGGGCGGCGGCGACGGGGGCCCGTCCACCACGACCGCGCGGGCTGCGCCCGGTCTCGCCGAGGTCCTCGACCTCTTCGGCGGCGAGCCCGGCCCGGGTCCGCTCCGAACGCGGCAGGATGCCCTTGGTGCCCTCGGGGATGCGCAGCTCGGCGAAGAGGTGCGGGGACGTGGAGTACGTCTCCGGCGGATCGGTGAAGGGCAGGTCCAACGCCTTGTTGATGAGCTGCCAGCGCGGGATGTCGTCCCAGTCGACCAGGGTGATCGCCGTACCCGAGGCACCCGCGCGACCGGTGCGGCCGATGCGGTGCAGATACGTCTTCTCGTCCTCGGGGGACTGGTAGTTGATCACGTGCGTGACGTTCTCGACGTCGATGCCGCGCGCGGCCACGTCCGTGCACACCAGCACGTCGACCTTGCCGTTGCGGAACGCCCGCAGCGCCTGCTCCCGGGCGCCCTGGCCCAGGTCGCCGTGGACGGCACCGGAGGCGAAGCCGCGCCGCTGGAGCTGCTCGGCGATGTCGGCCGCGGTGCGCTTCGTCCGGCAGAAGACCATCGCCAGGGCGCGGCCCTCGGCCTGGAGGATGCGGGCGACCATCTCCGGCTTGTCCATGGAGTGCGCGCGGTACACGTGCTGCGAGGTGTTCGCGACGGTCGCGCCCTCGTCGTCCGGCGCGGTGGCGCGGATGTGCGTGGGCTGCGACATGTAGCGGCGCGCCAGACCGATGACGGCGCCGGGCATCGTCGCGGAGAACAGCATGGTCTGCCGCTTCGGCGGCAGCATGTTGATGATCTTCTCGACGTCCGGCAGGAAGCCCAGGTCCAGCATCTCGTCGGCCTCGTCCAGGACGAGGCACCGGATGTGCGTGAGGTCGAGCTTCTTCTGGCCCGCGAGGTCGAGCAGGCGTCCGGGGGTGCCGACGACCACGTCGACGCCCTTGCGCAGGGTCTCGACCTGCGGCTCGTAGGCCCGGCCGCCGTAGATCGCGGTGACCCGGACGTTGCGTACCTTGCCCGCGGTGAGCAGGTCGTTGGTGACCTGGGTGCACAGCTCACGGGTCGGTACGACGATGAGCGCCTGCGGTGCGTCGGTCAACTGCTCGGGGGTGGCGCGTCCCGCCTCGACATCGGCCGGGACGGTGACCCGCTCCAGGATCGGGAGGCCGAACCCGAGGGTCTTGCCGGTACCGGTCTTCGCCTGGCCGATCACGTCCGTGCCGGAGAGGGCGACGGGGAGGGTCATCTCCTGGATCGGGAAGGGCGTCGTGATACCGACGGCCTCAAGGGACTCGGCGGTCTCGGGAAGGATTCCGAGATCTCGGAAAGTCGTCGCTTGCGTCTGCGTAATCAGGGTGGTGCCTCTTCTGTGAGACGCGGTGCGGAGTGAGCGCTTGGGGGTCTTGTACCGTGCCGGTGAACCCCGGCCGCCTTCGCGAACCGGGTGGCGCGGGACCACAGCCGACGCTCGAAACTCTCGTACCGCTATGAGGGCCCCTCCATCGTCGGTACGCACTGTGCCGTACCTGGGAGGGCTGTCTGGTCGGAGCCGATCGGGCCAGCGACCGGGCATCCTCATTCCTGTGCCCGTCGTGTTCGCCGACTCAACCTGCCGTGGTCACCCGTTCACATGACCATCGTGGTACATCGGCGCACTCAGCGGGCGCATTACCACCATACCCCGGAATCGCGCAGGTGCGGTGGCCGAATTCGTCACGTCACGGTCGCAGGGTGGCTCGCGCACGCCCCGTGCACCGCTCGTGCGCCCGTCGCCACACTCCTTGACCAGGGCCTTCCCGGGTCGGCCGCGCGGGCTATTGTGCGCTTCATGACGACGCCTGACCACGCTGCCGAAACGCCCGCCGAACCCACCGGGGTCGCCGCCCAGGACTGGGACCGCGCCTCCGCCGACCCCCAGTACCGGGCCGCGGTCGTCGATCTGCTCGGCGCGCTCGCGTACGGGGAGCTGGCGGCGTTCGAACGGCTCGCGGAGGACGCGAAGCTCGCGCCCACCCTCGCCGACAAGGCCGCGCTCGCCAAGATGGCGTCGGCCGAGTTCGCCCACTTCGAGCAGTTGCGGGACCGACTGGCGGCGGTCGGGGTCGAGCCCACCGAGGCGATGCAGCCGTTCGTCGCCGCGCTGGACGGGTTCCACCGGCAGACCGCGCCGTCGGACTGGCTGGAGGGCCTGGTCAAGGCGTACGTGGGCGACTCCATCGCCAGCGACTTCTACCGCGAGGTCGCCGCCCGGCTCGACTCCGACACCCGGGCGCTGGTGCTCGCCGTCCTCGACGACACGGGGCACGGCGGGTTCGCCATCGAGAAGGTGCGCGCGGCCATCGACGCGGATCCCCGGGTCGGGGGACGGCTCGCCCTGTGGGCGCGACGTCTGATGGGGGAGGCGCTGTCGCAGTCCCAGCGGGTGGTCGCGGAGCGCGATGCGCTGTCGACGATGCTGGTGGGTGGGGTCGCGGACGGGTTCGACCTGGCCGAGGTCGGGCGGATGTTCTCGCGGATCACCGAGGCGCACACGAAGCGGATGGCTGCGTTGGGGTTGGCTGCGTGATGCGCGCGGTGCGCTGTCGTTCTTGGCGGCGTTCCCCTTGACGTCGGGTGCGGGTGCGCTGTGGTTGCTCGCGCCGTTCCCCGCGCCCCTTGCGGGTGCGTTCCGCTGGGCGATTGCGCCGTTCCCCGCGCCCCTAGGGGGTTGCCTCCTGCGGTGCGCTGTTCCCTGCGGGTGCGTCGTGGTTGCCCGCGCAGTTCCCCGCGCCCCCATGGGGCTCCGCCCCTCTGACGGGCCCCGCCGCGCTGACGGGGTCCGTCGGGCTCAGGGGATCCGCCGGCCTAGGGTGCCCCGATAGGGGCGCGGGGAACTGCGCAACAGCGGGACGCACCCGCACGGGACAGCGCAGGCCCACCGGGACGTACGCAAGGGGCGCAGCGCACCCGCACGGAACAAGCGCACGGCCGTCAGGACGTACCCCCTAAGGGGGCGCGGGGAACTGCGCAACCACCCAGCGCACCCGCACGGGACAGCGCAGGCCCACCGGGACGCACCGAGGGGCGCAGCGCACCGCACAGGACAGCGCACGGGCGTCAGGGCGTACTCAAGGGGCGCGGGGAACTGCGCGGGCAACCCCAGCGCACCCGCACGGGACAGCGCAACCGGGTGCGACGGTCAAGCAGGAGCAGAGCGGCGTACGCGGTGGGGGCGCAACAACAGGGACAGCAGCGCAACCGCAAGCGTCGCCGCACCGAACAGCGTCGTGGCGACCCCGGGATCCCCGAGAGCCGTACGCGTCACGAACGCACCGAACAACGCCCCCACCACCCCCGTGGTCAGCACCAGCCGAACCGCGGGCAGCCGATCCGCCCGCAACCGCAGTACGGCCAGCGCCAGACCGAGTCCGATCACCGCGGAACCCATCGCCACCCAAACCATGCCGTGGTCCCTCCCACGCGGTTCCGCCGCATCCGTCGTCCGTGCAGCGGATCTACCCCCGCCGCCGAGCGGGCAATCCTGTCCCGGTGCGCACACGAAGGAGCGGCCCGGCGGGATTCACCCCACCGGACCGCTCCGTCGTGTCTGCGGGCCCGCGTCACCGCACGGGCGGACGGCCGCCTACAGCGCGCTGAAGCCCACCTTGCGCTGCGTCGGCTCACCGAGCTCCACGTACGCGAGCCGGTCGGCCGGCACGAGCACCTTGCGGCCGTGATCGTCCACCAGGCTCAACAGCTGAGACTTGCCGGACAGCGCCTCGGCCACCGCGGTCTCGACCTCCTCGGCGGTCTGACCGCTCTCCAGAACGATCTCGCGGGGCGCGTGCTGCACGCCGATCTTGACCTCCACGGCTATGTCCCTCCGACGGTCTTGATGTGCGCGACCCTCCGCGCCGTACCTGGCACACACTAGCCCGGTGCGCCGGGGGGAAAGCCACGGTGGGGCACGCCGGTAGCGAACAGCGCGCGGGTGCGGTCCGTTCGTCGTACCGGGTCGACCGCCGCGGCTACTGCGGCTGCTCCGTGCCGTGCAGCGGGAAGCCGGCGATGCCGCGCCAGGTCAAGGAGGTCAGCAGGTGCACGGCCGTGTCCCGGGGGATGTCGCTGCCGCTGGACAGCCAGTAGCGGGCCACCACCTGGGAGACGCCGCCGAGCCCGACCGCGAGGAGCATCGACTCCTCCTTGGGCAGGCCCGTGTCCTCGGAGATCACCTCGGAGATCGCCTCCGCGCACTGGAGGCTCACCCGGTCCACCCGTTCCCGGACGGCCGGCTCGTTGGTCAGGTCCGACTCGAAGACCAGCCGGAACGCGCCGCCCTCGTCCTCCACGTACGCGAAGTAGGCGTCCATCGTGGCCGCCACCCGCTGCTTGTTGTCCGAGGTCGAGGCGAGGGCCCCGCGCACCGCCCGGAGCAGTGCCTCGCAGTGCTGGTCCAGGAGCGCCAGGTACAGATCGAGCTTGCCCGGGAAGTGCTGGTACAGCACCGGCTTGCTGACCCCCGCGCGCTCCGCGATGTCGTCCATCGCGGCTGCGTGGTAACCCTGGGCGACGAACACCTCCTGGGCGGCGCCCAAGAGCTGGTTGCGCCGGGCACGCCGCGGGAGGCGGGTGCCCCGCGGGCGGGCCGCGTCTGTCTGCTCGATGGCTGTCACGCCGCCTCCCAAGATCGACCGTGTGCGGTGTGCGCCGCGACGCCCATCGTACTTTTCGGTAACCCCTCGGCGCGCGGCGCGAGGGCAGAATTTCACGTACCGGACGGGGCGGGAACGCCCCGGACGCAGGGGGAACCGTACACAGGGCGCGCAGCGGGCGCTGCGCCAGCGCTACCGGCCCGCGCCCGCCGACGGCCCGTGCCGCCGTGCGTCAGCGGTGTCCGGTCAGCGGTAGTCGTCCTCGTCCAGTGCCACCACGCGGGCCTGCTCGGCGCGGTCCCCCTCGTCGGCGGAAGCGGGATCGGAGCCCGGGACCGCGTCGTCCTGCTCCGGTGCGAGCTCGGTCAGCTGCTCCGCCGTGTCCGCCTCCGGCGCCTCGACGTCGTGGGCGGTCCTGGCCTGCGCGGCTTCCCGGGCGTCCTCGGAGCGCCGGGTCCCGGGGTCGGTGGGGTCGGTGGCCATGCTGTCCTCTTCCCGAGCGGTGGGGCGTCCGGCCCCTCGTGGGGGGAGGGTGCCGGTGCACCCACGCTACGCCCAGTCTGTGACGGCGAACACAGGAAACCGGGCGTGATGGTCTCGTAACATTGCCGCATGTCTTCGTCGGAGTCGCCGCACCTGTCAGCCGCGGCCGTGCCACGGGTCGGCGCGGTCAGGGCCGCGGAGGGGGAACGGCTGCACTCCGTCCGGCTCCCCGGGCTGTCCCTCGCCGTGCGCTCGCGCCCCGCGGCCCGCCCCGGCCTGCCACCTGCGCTCTACGTCCACGGGCTCGGCGGTTCTTCACGGAACTGGTCCGCCCTGATGCCCCTCCTCGACGGCCTCGTGCACAGCGAGGCGCTCGACCTGCCGGGCTTCGGCGACTCGCCGCCCCCCGAGGACGGCGCCTACTCGGTGACCGCGCACGCCCGTGCGGTGATCCGCTACCTGGACTCCGCCGGCCGCGGCCCCGTGCACCTGTTCGGCAACTCCCTGGGCGGTGCGATCACCACCCGGGTGGCCGCCGTCCGGCCGGACCTCGTGCGCTCGCTGACCCTGGTCTCGCCCGCCCTGCCGGAACTGCGCGTCCAGCGCACCGCGGTGCCGACGGCCCTGCTGGCGCTGCCCGGGGTCGCCGCGCTGTTCACCCGGCTGACCCGGGACTGGTCGGCCGAGCAGCGCGTCCGCGGCGTGGCCGGCCTGTGCTGGGGCGATCCGGAACGGGTCACGCCCCAGGGCTTCGCCGAGGCCGTCGCGGAGATGGAGCACCGCCAGACGCTGCCCCACTTCTGGGACGCGATGGCCCGCTCCACCCGCGGCATCGTCGACGCCTACACCCTCGGCGGGCAGCACGGACTGTGGCGGCAGGCCGAACGGGTGCTCGCCCCGACCCTGCTGGTGTACGGCGGGCGCGACCAGCTGGTCTCCGCCCGCATGGCGGAACGGGCGGCACGTTCCTTCCGGGGTTCTCGACTGCTCACCCTGCCGGACGCCGGGCACGTCGCCATGATGGAGTACCCCGACCTCGTCGCCACCGCCTTCCACGACCTGGTCCGGGACCTCGCGGGGGCCGCCGCGAGAACGGGCGGCACGGACCGGAACGACGGTGGGCGGGACAGCGGACGCGCGACTGTGGGACCCTCCGGTACGGATGAGTCCGCCGACGCGCAGACGGGGAGCTGAGACGCCGCGTGGGACGCCATAGCCGCAAGGGCCCTGCGGCGAAGAAGGGTGACGCCGCCGCGCCGCGCGCTGCCGCGCCCCGGTCCGGAGAGCCTTCCGCCGCTGCTCGCGAGCCGCGGGCGGGACAGCCGCGGACCCCGCAAGCGCCGCCGTACGCCGAGGGGACCCCCGCCCGGGGCGTGCCCTCCGTGCGGGGCGGACACCCCGAGCAGCGGGAGGCCGGGGGAGGCTGGGGCACCGTTCCCGGCGCCGGCCACGCCCCGCCGTCCCCCCGGCGCCCCCATGTGCCCGGGCCCCGACAGGACTACGTCGACGCATTCGGTGCCGACGGCGCGGACGACGTGTTCACGGCGGGGTCCCACGGATCGGCCCCCGGCGCCGCGGGCCCACGGACGGTCCTCCCGGCGCCCTACCGTTCTGGCCCGTACGGAACCGGGCCCGCGACCCCCGGCGCCCCGCCCGCCGGACCCCCGTACGCCCCCGCCGACCCCTACGCCTCCGTCACCCGCTGGGACGACGTCGAACTCGCCGACCCCCTCGATTCCCCTGCCTCCGCGGCCGTCGAGGAGGTCGAACACCGGGCCGACCCCGGGCGGCCCGCCGCCGGACGGGCCCGCCGTCGGGCCGCGGTACCGCCGCCGCGCGGGCCCGGCGACGAGCGGGGCCACGACCCGTCGGGGCCTGCGGGCCGGGGAGGCAAGAGCCGTACCTTCACCGGGATCACCGCCGCCGCGGTGACCACCGTCCTCGCCGTCGTCGTCGCCGGACAGGTGGCCGAGCGCGACGGTGGCACCGCCGGGCACACCCGCGCCGCGGAGGAGACCGACCGGCAGCGCGACGATGCGCCGTCGCGCTCCGACAGCCGGCCCACCCCGTCCGACAAGCCGGCCGTCGCGAAGCCCCCGACGTACGCGGAGCAGATGGGGCGGACCTACCCGCTCGACCCGGAGCTCACAGCGTCCGGGAAGTTCGACGCCGTCCCCGGTTTCGTCAAGGCGCCCGGCAAGGGACAGCGGTTCCGCTACCGCGTCGACGTGGAGCGGGGCCTCGGCCTCGATGGTCGACTGTTCGCCGACGCGATCCACAAGACCCTGAACGACGAACGCAGTTGGGCCCACGGCGGAGCCCGTACCTTCGAACGGGTCTCCTCGGGGGAGGCGGACTTCGTCATCACCCTGGCGAGTCCCGGGACCACCGGCCAGTGGTGCGCCAAGTCCGGCCTCAACACCACCATCGACAACGTCTCCTGCGACTCGGCCAGCACCGAACGCGTGATGATCAACGCCTACCGCTGGGCGCAGGGCTCCGAGACCTACGGCAAGCGCATTCACGCGTACCGGCAGATGCTCATCAACCACGAGGTGGGGCACCGGCTGGGCTTCGGTCATGTGAGCTGCCAAACGGACGGCGAACTCGCCCCCGTGATGCAGCAGCAGACGAAGTTCCTCGCCCACGACGGCATCAGTTGCCGGGCCAACCCCTGGGCCTACCCGGAGAGTTGACCGATCATCAGGAGAGCTTCCGGCCCGGCCCGGAGGTCACTCCATGCGGTCGTCGTGATCCATAGCGCGACCGAACGCCGTCCGTACGCGAAAGTTACGTCTCTTCACCCCTTCCGGTGGCGGGGGGGGGGGGGCGGCGCCCGGGGCGTCCTGCCCGGGGGGCGGCGTGGTGGGCCGCTGTTTGGTTTTCTCCCGCGGGGGGGCGGGGGGGGGGGGGGCGTCGGGGGAGCGCGTGGGGGGGGGGGTGCGCGGGGGCGCCCGG
>NZ_JBHWIQ010000024.1:0-69200 GCF_042732055.1 Streptomyces sp. NPDC059816 | reverse complement strand
CCACCTGTCCGTCCGCATACGTTCGTCCCGCTGCGGGCCGCCGAACGACGGCGGCTCCCCAAACGGGAACCGGGGGTGCGCTCGTGCGGATCGGATTGTTCGCCAAGGGAGGCTCCCCCTCACCGAACGGTGAGGGGCGTCTCCGGTGTGACCTGCCGGCTCCGCTCCGGTTCACGCCCGAGCCGGCGCCCGGGACGGTGTCCGAGCAGGGTTTCGGGGCTGCCGGGGGCGTGCTGGGGCGCAGGGCGCGCCGACGGGTCGCCGAGCACTACGGGTCGCTGTTCGGTGCGCTGTGTGCGCCGGGGGCGCCGGCTCCCGGGGGCGCCCCGGGTGGTGCGTGGATGCAGGGGGCGCCCGGCAGGCGGAGTGCGCGGGGCGCGGGTTCGACCGGTTCCCGCGAGGTTTCCCCCACCGGCTCGGCAACTGTGCCGTCGGACGGGCCCGCCGACGCTCCGATAGGCAGCTCCGCCCTTCTGGAGGACCGTTTCGTCACTGCCGTGCCCGGGCTTGCCGACCTCGCCCGTGACACCCCCCGCGCCCCGGCGCTCACCACCGCGCACCGCTCTCCACGGGCCGGCAGCGCCCTCGGGGGCGCCCCCCGTGTGCCCGGCGCCCCGGCGGCGCCCCGCAGCGCCTGCTGTCCCGGGGGGCCCACCCTTCCGTCCGTCGCGACCGCCGTCGTAGGCGCCCCGCGCGCCCGCACCGCCGGACGGTCCGCGGCCGGCGGCACCGGTGACGTCGACCCGGGCCACACCGTCACCCGGGGCCACACCGTCACCCGGGGCCCCGCCGCCCGCACCGGACCGCTCGACCGCACGCGCCTGGTCGCCCGGCGGCCGGCCGCCCACGGGGGCGCGAGCGCCCGAGCACGGGCGTTCGCCCCTCTCGTCATCGAGCAGGACGTCACGGCATTTCACGGCATTTACCGAGTGACGAGGCCCCCGCACCGGCACCGGAGGCGCCGCATGACGCCCTGACCCCCGCGCGCCCCCACGCCACCCGTCCGCCACCCCCACCACACCCCACAGCTCCACACCCCACGCTCCACCCCCCACACCTCCCGCGTGGCCGACACCGCGGGCGTTCCAGTACGGCACCATCCCTGAAGGAGAAAGCGAGATGACCACCCTCCGATCCGGAGACCGCGTTCCTGGAGGCGCCCGATGAGAGTGCTGCTGATCGGAGCCGGCGGGTACATCGGCCGCTTCGTCGCCGACCGGCTCATCGCCGACCCGGCCGTACAGCTCACCGCCCTCGGCCGCGGCGACGACGCCGATGTGCGTTTCGACCTCGCCACCGGCAGTCCGGGCGCGCTCACCCGGTTCCTCGACGCCGTCCACCCCGGAGTCGTCATCAACTGCGCGGGCGCCACCCGGGGCGGCGCCCGCGAGTTGATCCGGCACAACACCGTCGCCGTCGCCACCGTCTGCGAGGCCCTGCGCCGCAGCGGGTGCGGGGCACGACTCGTCCAGATCGGGTGCGGCGCCGAGTACGGCCCCAGCCAGCCCGGTTCCTCGACCGCCGAGGACGCCGTGCCGCGCCCCGGCGGCCCCTACGGCGTCAGCAAGCTGGCGGCCACCGAACTCGTCCTCGGCTCCGGCCTCGACGCCGTCGTGCTCCGGGTCTTCTCACCCGCCGGTCCCGGCACCCCCGCGGGCTCGCCGCTGGGGCGGCTCGCGGAGGCCATGCGCCGCGCCATGCAGTCCGGTGACGGCGAGCTGAAGCTCGGCGGTCTCGGGGCGCAGCGCGACTTCGTGGACGTGCGCGACGTGGCGCGGGCCGTGCACGCGGCCTCCCTGTCGGCCGCGCAGGGCGTCGTCAACATCGGGTCCGGCCGCGCCGTGCGCCTGCGCGACGCCGCCGCCGTCCTCGCCCGGGTCGCCGGATACGGGGGCGCGCTGCACGAACTCGACACCTCGGCCGGGCCGCTGCGGGCCGCCCTCGGGCACCCGCGCCCCGACCCGGACCACGTGTCCCCGGCGGCCCACCCCTACCCGGACGGCTGCGGCAGTTGGCAGCAGGCCGACGTCCGCACCGCCCGCGACCGGCTCGGCTGGCGTCCCCGCATCAATCTGGAGGAGTCCCTCGCCGACATCTGGATGGAGGCGGCGTGCCGTATCTGACCAGCGCGCTGCGGGGCGCCACCGGGACGGGCACCGGACCGGGCGTCGGCGCGCCCGGCCCCGCGCACCCCCTGCTCGCGTCCGAGGACTGGCACGCGCTCACCCGGACCGCGGATCCGCTGCACTGGGTCGTCCTCGACGTGGCGGGCGGCCCCGGGGACCGGCCCGACCCGCAGTGCCTGGACGCCGTCGGACGGCTCACCAATGCGGGCGTCCGGGTACTGGGCCACCTCGACCTCGACCGGGGGCGCGGTGACCTCCCGGCCCTGCTCGACCAGGCCCGGCGCTACCGCGACTGGTACCGGGTGGGCGGCTTCTACCTCGGTCGCTGCCCCGTCGACCACAGCAGCCTCCGGGCGGTCCGACGCACGGTGAGCAGTGTGCGGGCCCTGCTGGAGGACCCGCACGTCGTCCTCGGTCAGGGGTGTCACCCGCACCCCGGGTACGCGGGGGCCGCCGACCAACTGGTCACCTTCACCGGCCCGTGGTGCGACTACCGTTGGTCGCAGGTCGCCGAGTGGACCGCGGACCATCCGCCGGAACGCTTCTGCCACCTCGTCCACGGGGTGCCCCGCAGCCATCTGGACGAGGCGTTGCGCATCGCCCGCTGGCAGGGTGCGGGCACCATCTGGTTCACCGACCGCACCGGTCGCGGGGGCGCCGCCGACCCCTGGGAGGGCATGCCCGGTTACTGGGACGAGTTTGTCTCGCGGATCGGAACAGGTGTCTCGGAATGACGGAGTGCGTGGCAGTGTTACACGCAGAACAACCTTCCGATATACCGACCAACGGAGTCCCCGTGTCGCTGCCACCCCTGGTAGAGCCCGCTTCTGAGCTCACTGTCGACGAGGTCCGCAGGTACTCCCGCCACCTGATCATCCCGGATGTCGGGATGGCCGGGCAGAAGCGGCTGAAGAACGCCAAGGTGCTCGCCGTCGGTGCCGGCGGTCTCGGTTCGCCGGCGTTGATGTACCTGGCGGCGGCGGGTGTCGGCACCCTAGGAATCGTGGAGTTCGACGAGGTCGACGAGTCGAACCTCCAGCGCCAGATCATCCACAGCCAGGCGGACATCGGCCGGTCCAAGGCCGAGTCGGCCCGGGACAGCGTCAAGGGCATCAACCCGTACGTCGAGGTCGTCCTGCACGAAGAGCGGCTCGAAGCCGACAACGTGATGGACATCTTCAGCCAGTACGACCTGATCGTGGACGGCACGGACAACTTCGCCACCCGCTATCTCGTCAACGACGCGTGCGTGCTCCTCAACAAGCCGTACGTGTGGGGCTCCATCTACCGCTTCGACGGTCAGGCCTCGGTCTTCTGGAGCGAGCACGGTCCCTGCTACCGCTGCCTCTACCCCGAGCCCCCGCCGCCGGGCATGGTGCCGTCCTGCGCCGAGGGCGGTGTCCTCGGTGTGCTGTGCGCCTCCATCGGCTCCATCCAGGTCACCGAGGCCATCAAGCTCCTCACGGGCACGGGCGAGCCCCTGCTCGGCCGCCTCATGATCTACGACGCCCTGGAGATGCAGTACCGCCAGGTGAAGATCCGCAAGGACCCGAACTGCGCGGTCTGCGGTGACAACCCCACGGTCACCGAACTCATCGACTACGAGGCTTTCTGCGGTGTGGTGTCCGAGGAGGCCCAGGAGGCGGCGGCCGGCTCGACGATCACTCCCAAGCAGCTCAAGGAGTGGATGGACGAGGGCGAGAACATCGAGGTCATCGATGTCCGTGAGCCCGGCGAGTACGAGATCGTCTCCATCCCCGGCGCCAAGCTGATCCCGAAGAACGAGTTCCTCATGGGCTCCGCCCTGGAGAGCCTGCCGCAGGACCGCAAGATCGTCCTGCACTGCAAGACGGGCATCCGCAGCGCGGAGGTCCTCGCCGTCCTGAAGGCGGCCGGTTTCTCGGACGCCGTGCACGTCGGTGGCGGTGTCATCGGCTGGGTCCACCAGATCGAGCCCAACAAGCCGGTCTACTGACCGTCACCGCACTCCACGCATGACCACCGGGTCCCCGTGCCTCCGGGCACGGGGACCCGTCGTGTGCGGGGCGCGGGGTGCGGGGTGTGCGGTTCGCGGGCACCCCGCACGGTTCACCGATCCACCGGTCGATCGGTCCACCGGTCAGGAACAGACCTTGCCGTCCTTCGGCGCCCGGCCGTCGAGCAGATAGGCGTCGACCGCGCCGTCCACGCAGTCACTGCCGTTGCCGTAGGCCCCGTGCCCCTCGCCCTTCCAGGTCATCAGGACGCCGACGCCCTCACCGAGCCCGTCCGCCATCCGGCCCGCGCCCTCGTAGGGCGTGGCCGGGTCGCCGGTGTTGCCGATGACCAGGATGGGAGCCGCGCCCGGGGCGCTCACCTCGGAGCGCTCCTGAAGACCCGGCACCGGCCACTGGTGACACCACCCGGCCGTGTCCCAGCCCAGGAACTCCCCGAACACCGGTGATATCTCACGGAACTCCGCCAGCGAGGCGCGCGCTTGCTCCGGGGTCGTGCGGTCCTTGGAGTCGCGGCAGGAGATCGCCCGCTGGGAGTGGCTCTGGGTGCTGTAGCCCCCGGCCTCGTCCCGCTCGTTGTAGGCGTCGGCGAGGGCGAGCAGCGCACTGCCGTCGCCGTCCTCCGCGCCCTCCAGGGCTTCGGCGAGCGCCGGCCACGACTGCTCGCTGTAGAGCGTGATGACGATGCCGATGGTCGCCAGGGTCTGGGTCAGCTCGCGGTCGCCTGAGGTGGGCAGCGGCTCCGCGTCGATGCGCTTCAGCAGGTCCGCTATGGCTCGGCTGCCTTCCGCCGGGTCCTGGCCCTGGTCCTTCAGGTAGTTGTCCAGGGCACGTTGGAAGCCCCGGGTCTGGTTCTTCGCCTGGGCGACGCCGTCCGCGGTGGGGTCCACCACCGCGTCGAAGACCAGTCGTCCCACCCGGCCCGGGAACAGATGGGCGTAGGCGCCACCGAGCTGGGTGCCGTACGAGATGCCGAAGTAGTGGAGCTCGTCGTCCCCTAGGACGTGGCGCATCAGGTCCATGTCCCGCGCGGTGTTGTCGGTCGACAGATGGGCCAGGAGCTGCCCGGCGCCGCGTTCGCACCCCGCGGCGAAGTCCGCCGCGTCCGCCAGGAACGCCCGCTCCTCCGTGCCGCCGTCGGGGCTGAGGTCGACCTCCTCGGCGGCCTGGATCGCCTCGTCGGTGCGACAGCGCACGCCCTCGCTGTCGCCGACCCCGCGCGGATCGAAGCTGACCAGGTCGTACCGCTTCTGGAGGCGGTCGTACTCGGGGGCGAAGGAGGGCAGCATGGAGATGCCGGAGCCACCGGGCCCGCCGAAGTTGAAGACGAGGGAGCCGATGCGCGAGCCCTCGTCCTTCGCGCCCGCGCGGATCAGGGCGATGTCGATCGTCTTGCCGTCGGGCTTCGCGTAGTCCAACGGGACCTTCAGGTCGGCGCAGCGCCAGGAGTCGTCGGGGGCCTCGCCGTCGGCACCGGCCTCGCACGTGCCCCAGGACAGCCGTTGCTCGGTCAGCGAGGCCGGGAGGCCGCCGCCCGCGGTGTCCGATGGGGCGGGGGCGGGGGAACGCGACGCGGTGCGGTCGCCGGGCGGATCGTCCGCACCGCCGGAACCGCTACTGCACCCCGCGATCATCACGACGGCGGCGAGCAGCGCCGCCGACCGTACGTACCGTGCCATGACCTTCCCCCTCCACGAACTGTCCGGCCATAGTAGGCAGGCCCGGCCGCTCCCCGTCGAAGCCTGTGGACAACTCCTGACGCGCCCTCGTCAACCCGGGTTCCGTGCCGTCGACCCGGGGTTCCCGGTGCCTGAGCCCCGGCCACCGGCGCGACTGCCGGGGCGGTCGTCGGCCCGGGTCAGGGACACACCGTCCCCTTCCGCGGGACCTTGCCGTCCAGCAGGTAGCCGTCCACCGCCCCGCGCACGCAGGTGTCACCGCTGTCGTACGCCCCGTGCCCCTGGCCCTTGTACGTGAGCTCCACGCCCACGTTCCCGCCGAGCGCCGCCACCATCTTCCGGGTGCCCTCGTAGGGGGTGGCCGGGTCACCGGTGTTGCCGACGACCAGGATCGGCGCGGAGCCGGGCGCGCTGACGTCCGGGTGGTCGGCGGCGCCCGGGACCGCCCAGTCGGTGCAGGTGACCATGGACCAGGCGAGGAAGTCCCCGAACACCGGGGACGCGGCGCGGAACGCGGGCAGCCGTGCCTCGACGTCCCCCGGCGTGTACCGCGGTGCGTCGTCGGCGCAGTTGATCGCCACGTTCGCGGCCTGGACGTTGCTGTAGTGGCCGTCCTCGCCCCGTCCGTTCATCGCGTCGGACAGGGCCATCAGGATCTTGCCGTCCCCGTCGTACGCCTGCTCCAGCCCCTCCGTCAGGTACTCCCAGAAGTCCGGTGAGTACAGGGACTGGGCGATGCCGCCGGTGGCGGCCGTCTGGGTCAGCTGGCGGGGGAACAGGCCGGGCAACGGCCTGGTCTCCAGGTCCCGCAGGAGCGCGGCGATACGGTCCTTGACGTCCTCGGCGGTGTCGCCGACCGGGCAGTCCTCGACCTGGGACACGCAGTGCTCGGCGTAGTTGTCGAGGGCCAGTTGGAAGCCGCGGGTCTGCCCGAGGGCGCCCTGTTCCGGGTCCTGGGTCGGGTCGACCACCGCGTCGAACACCGCCCGGCCGACCTTCGTGGGGAACAGGTGCGCGTACACCCCGCCCAGTTCGGTGCCGTACGAGATGCCGAAGTAGTGGAGCCGGTCGTCGCCGAGCACCTGACGCATCAGCTCCAGGTCGCGTGCGGCGTCCGTGGTGCGCACATGGGGGAGCGTCCGGCCCGACCTGTCCTCGCAGGCCGCGTTGAAGGCCCGGGTGTTCGCCACGAGCTGCCGCTGTTCGGCTGCGTCGTCGGGGGTCGCGTCCTGCTGGAAGTACTCGTCGAGCTGCTCGTCGTCCTCGCAGATCACGCCCGCGCTGCGGCCCACCCCGCGCGGGTCGAAGCTGACCAGGTCGTAACGGGTGCGCAGCTTCTCGTACTCGTTCTCGAACGCGGGCAGGGTCGTCACCCCGGAGCCGCCTGGACCGCCGAAGTTGAAGATCAGGGAACCGATCCGGCGGTCGTCCGGTCCGCTGGTCCTGGCCCGGATCAGGGCGATGCCGATGGTGTCCCCCTTCGGATCGTCCCAGTCGAGGGGGGCCTTCAGAGTGGCGCACTGCCACAGTTCGCCGTCGGGGAGCGGTGAGGGCGCCGGGCCGCCGCCCTCCGCCTGCGTCGGCTTGGGGCAGTCGGCCCACTGGAGTTCCTGCGCCGCCGGGTCGTCCGGGGAGCCGTCGTCGCCGGCGCACGCCACGGCCGATGCGGCCAGCAGGGCGACGGAGGCGGCCAGTGCGGCGGCCCGCCGGGGGAGGGGCTTCGGCATGTCCCCATCCTGTGGCCACGGCGCGCGGGGCGCGCGGGCCGTGAGCCGTGCGGGTGACCGGCCGCGGGCCCACGCCCTCACGCCCCGGCTCGACGCCTTCACGCCCCCGGCTCCACGCCCTCACGCCCCGAGCCCACGCCCCGGCCGCACGCCCTGGCCCTGCGCCCTGCACCCGCGCCGTGCGCCCCCACGAGGAGGCGGTCGGACACGCGGCCCTACAGGGCGCCCTTGCGGGTGAGGTGGTTGAAGAACAACCAGCCCGGCAGCACCGGCAGCCACAATGTCAACAGCCGGTACAGCAGCACCGCCGGGGCGGCGACCTCCTTGGGCAGCCCCACCGCGATCAGACCGACCGTGAGCGTCGCCTCCACCGCGCCCACCCCGCCCGGGGTCGGCGCCGCCGAGCCGAGCGCGTTGCCCGCGAGGAACACCACCGCCACGCTCGCCAGGCTCAGTGAGGTGGTCTCGTCGCCGAACGCCCGGATCGACGCGTCCAGACACATCACGAAGCAGGCGGTCAGCAGCAGCATCCCGCCGATCCCGGTGATCAGCTTCTGCGGGCGCTGGAGCACGTCCAGCATGCGCGGCACCACCCCCGCGAACAGCGAGCGCACCCGGGTCACGACGAACTTCCGCAGGAACGGGATCGAGGTGACCACCAGGACCAGCACGGCGACCGTCAACAGCCCCGCGATGACCGTCCGCGACGGCGACAGGGACGGCGTCTTCTCGGTGCCCGTCAAGTACCCGAACGCCAGCAGCAGCAGGATGTGCGAGCCGAGCCCGAACAGCTGCGAAGCGCCGACGCTCGCCACCGCGAGCCCCGGACGGACCCCCGAGCGCTGGAGGAACCGGGTGTTGAGCGCCACCCCGCCGACGGCCGCCGGAGCCACCAACTTCACGAACGAACCGGCGACCTGGGCGGACACCGTGCGCAGGAAGGGCACCCGCTCCGGAACGAACCCGAGCAGGCTCATCGCGGCGGCGAAGTAGCTCAGCGCCGAGAACAGCGCGGCGGCGGCGACCCACCCCCACTCGGCCTCCTCGATCAGGGTCCCGAACTCGATGTGGGTGAGCTGCGACAACAGGAAGTAGGCACCGATCGCGCCCGCGATGAAACTGATCAGGGTGCGGGGCCTGATGCGTTCCAGCCGGGCCGGTTCCACGGGGGCCTGCGGACGGATGAGCAGCACCTGGTGACGGATCTGGGTGAGCAGGTCCTCCTCCCGGGCCTCCTCCAGCGCGTCGTCTATGGCCCGTTTCTCCGCCTGCTTCTCGGCGCGCACCGCCTTCTTGTCGCCCGCCGGGCGCGCGACGGCGCTCCCCGGGGCCTCCTTTGACCCGTCCGCCCCGCGGGCCTTCCCGGTCCCGCCGGCGGCGCCGGCCGTGACCCCGGTCGTCCGGGCCGCGGTGCCTGCCGTTTCCGGTGCGCCCGCTGTCTCCGGTGCGTCTGCCGTGCCCGCGGTGCCCGCCGCGCTGGCTGTGTCTGCTGGGTCGACTGGGTCGGCTGAGTCGGCTGAGTCGGCTGTGTCCGCTGGGTCGGCAGTGTCGGCTGTGTCGGCGAGTCGCTCCTGCTTCGCCTTGCGGGACGCCTCCAGTACGGCCTCCCGCTCCCGCTGCGCACGTTCCCTGGCCAGCTTGCGCAAGGTGCCGCGGGTCGCGCGGGTCAGGGCGATCGGCTGGAGCAGCGGCAGACAGTCCGCCACCAGGTCCGGCCCCAGCACGGCCACCGCCGAGGCCACCGACCGCTCGGCACCCACCCGCAGCCCCAGGGTCGTCAACAACTGGGCGACGTCCATCCGCAGCACCAGGTCGCCCGCCGCGATCTCGCCGCCCCGCAGATCGGTGAGGATCACCGTGCCGGAACGATCCACCAGGATCGCGTCGCCCGCCAGCCTGCGGTGCGCGATGCGACGCGACTGGAGCGCCTGCACCTGCCGCCAGGTGTCGTGCAGCAGCCCGTCCGTGACGTCGCCGTCGGGCAACGAGTCGAAGCTCCGCCCGCCGGTGTGCTCGTACACCAGCATCACCGCGTCCGGGCCCAGCTCCGACGTGGCGATCAACTTGGGCGCGTTGGCACCCGCCGCGATCGCCGCGTACGCGATCAGCGCCTCCTGCTCCAACGCCTGGCGCAGCGACTGGAGACTGCGGCGCGTGGTGATGCCCCGCAGGGTCACCCGCCGCCACACCCGGTAGAAGAACCCCTGGGCCTGCTGTTCCCGGTCCACCACGGTCACGTCGAGCGGGGGACCGTCCTCCAGGGTGACGCAGTACCGCCGCCCCCGGTCACCGCCGCTGTCGGCGCTGTCCGGGGCGCCCTCCTCGCGGGCCGCGCTCACCGGGTGGAAGCCCACCCTGCGCAGCCCCGCCAGGAGCGTCTGACCGGTGGGCCGCACGTTCGGGGAACCCACCGCGTACAGCGTCCCGTAGGCGATGGTCCAGCCGATGAGGATCGTCAGGATGATCGAGAACGGGGTGGTGTAACCGGTGACGAGCATCGCGAACGCGTCGAGCAGCAGCACCACCCAGAGCACGACCCGCCAGCGCGGCCGGCGCGACATCCCCACCGCGGTCATGTACGCGATCACGGGGGCCAGATAGCCGTGCACCGGGTCGGTGAGTGCGTGGATGTCCGCGGGGGACGGCCGGGTCAGCGCGTCCTGGATCGACTGCGGCGCCGCCTGGGCGACCCACAGGTCCGTGGCGAGCGTCACCCCGTGCGCCAGGACCGCCGCCAGGACCCCGTCGGCGATCCGCAACCCGTCCCGTTTGATCAACCGCTCCACGGCGAAGGCCACCGGCACCAGCAGCACCGCGATGCTCGACGCCAACCCCGCGAACTTGATCAGCAGGTCGGGGGCGTCCTCGGTGCCCTTGCTGATGTCCTGTTCCAGGCCCGACGTCGTCCCGTGCGCGAACGTCGCGATCGCCAGCAGCACCGCGATCGCCAGCACCCCGCTGAGCAGCCGCATCAGGTCGGACGGCCGGTGCACGCGCGCGGGCAGCAGCGGTTCGTCGCCCTCCACCTCGTCGACGTAGGACCCCGACGATCCGACGGCCTCCGTCAACTCGTCCGGGTCCGCGGGACCCTCCGGAGTGACGGTCACGGGGTCCGCACCGGCCGGCACCGGCACCGGCGCGCGCCGCTCGGCACCCGGCCCGTCCGGCCCGGGTGCTCCCGCGCCGGCGGGCGCGGTCTCGTCGGAATCCTCGTGCGCCTTCAGGGGCTGCTCTCCGGTGTCAGGGCGCGTCGACGCACCAGGGATGCCCGCTCCATCGGGTTCCATGCCCTGTCGCTTCGCCGCGCCTTCTTGTTCTCGTATCACCAGTCACCGCCCGCATGATCCTGGCATGCCCTCCCGGCAGAGCGGGGCATCAGGGTGCGATACGGCGGTGCCGGGGCCTGCTCACCCGCCTTCCTCGGGCGCCCTGCGCGGACCGCTGCGCGCCCTTCGTACTGTCGGTGGTGTGGGGCAGGATAGGGCGGATGAGCGAGGAGAGCCGTCCCGCGGACGGACCGTCCGAACACCCCGGTCACCCCGAGTACGCCGAGCGGGTCTTCGAAGTGGCCGAGCTGATCCCGCCCGGCCGCGTGCTGACGTACGGCGACGTCGCCGAATGGCTGGAGACGGGAGGCCCCCGCCAGGTGGGCCGGGTCATGGCGCTGTACGGCGGAGCGGTGCCCTGGTGGCGCGTGGTGCGCGCGGACGGCGTGCTGCTCCCGGGGCACGAACGCGAAGCGCTCGGCCACTACCGCGCGGAGGGCACCCCGCTGCGCACGGCGGGCGGCTCCTCCGGAACCCACCTGCCGCGGCTCGACATGCGGCGCGCCCGATGGGACGGACGAACCGAGACATGACACGCACCACACGACGACCTGACGCACACCGGCAAGCTTCCGCCGCGCGACCCCCGAACGGGCGACGGACCGCCGCAGCAGGACGGAACCGGACCGCCGCAACGCGCCGGGACCGGACGGCCGGGCAGCGCCGGGAGCGGGCCGACCGCGGGGAGCGCCCCCGGCCCGCTCCCGCCCCGGCCGCCCCGCGCAGGGCCCGTACCGCGTAGCGTCCGGGGTACCCGGCGGGCCGTCACCCGCCAGCAGGTGCCCACCGCCCACCGCGCACCACCGCGCCCCCATCAGCACGACCACCAGGACCGGCGACCCACGTGAGCTTCCCCTCCTCCACCAGACGCCCGCCGCACCCCCGTGCGCGGCCGGGGAGTCCCGGCGCGTACCGACTCGTGCGCACCGCGCAGGCTCCGGTGGACTCCCCTCGTCTGGACGCAGGCCAGCGCGCGGTGGTTGACCACGGGAAGGGCCCGATGCTCGTCCTCGCCGGGCCCGGCACCGGCAAGACCACGACCCTCGTCGAAGCGGTCGCCGCGCGCCTGGCCCGCGGCGCGGACCCCGCACGCGTCCTGGTGCTCACCTTCAGCCGCAAGGCCGCCGTCGAACTGCGCGACCGGATGGCCCTGCGCATCGGCGCCGCCCGCGCCCCGCAGGCGACCACGTTCCACTCCTTCTGCTACGCCCTCGTCCGCGCCCACCAGGACGCCGACCTGTTCGTCGAGCCCCTGCGCCTGCTGTCCGGCCCCGAGCAGGACGTCACCGTGCGGGAACTGCTCGCCGGACAGATCGACCTCGAACGCGCCGGACTGCGCCATGTGCGCTGGCCCGACGAACTGCGCGCCTGCCTGACCACCCGGGGCTTCGCCGACGAGGTGCGCGCCGTCATCGCCCGCACCCGGGAACTGGGCCTCGCCCCCCGCGCCCTCGGGGACTTCGCCGCCCGCACCGGCCGCCCCGACTGGGGCGCCGCAGCCGCGTTCCTCGCCGACTACCTGGACGTCCTCGACCTCCAGGGGGTCCTCGACTACACCGAACTCGTCCACCGTGCCGTCCTCCTCGCCCGTCGCCCCGAGGTCGCGTCCGCCCTGGCCGGACAGTACGACGCGGTGTACGTCGACGAGTACCAGGACACCGATCCGGCGCAAGTACGCCTCCTGGACGCGCTCGCCGGCGGCGGGCGCACCCTCGTCGCCCTCGGCGACCCCGACCAGTCGATCTACGCCTTCCGGGGCGCCGACGTGAACGGCATCCTCGACTTCCCCGCGACCTTCCGGCACCCGGACGGCACCCCCCCGCGCGTGGCCGTGCTCGGCACCTCCCGCCGCTCCGGTGCCGACCTGCTCGCCGCGACCCGACGGCTCACCCAACGCATGCCGCTCACCCGGCTCCCCGCCGAGCGGGTCCGCGCCCACCGGGACCTCACCGCCGCCCGGGACGGCGGGCGGGTCGAGGCGTACACCTACCCGACCCCGGGTATGGAGCTGGACAACATCGCCGACGTCCTGCGTCGCGCGCACCTGGAGGACGGGGTGCCCTGGAGTGACATGGCCGTCCTCGTCCGCTCGGGCGGGCGCACCATTCCCTCGCTGCGACGCGCCCTCACCTCGGCGGGGGTGCCCCTCGACATCGACGGCGAGGACCTGCCGCTGCGGCACGAGCCCGCGGTGGCGCCGCTGCTGATGGCCCTCAAGGCGGTCGCCGAGGCGACCCTCGCCCCGCCCGCGGGTGCGGGCCCGTCGGCGGATTCGGCTGCGCCCGCGGGTTCGGCTGCGCCCACCGGCGCGACCGGCGGCCCTGCCGGTGCGTCCGGCGGCCCTGCCCGTGCGGCCGACGGTCCCGCCGGTGCGGCCGACGGTCCCGTCGAAGGCTCCGCGGACGCCCCCGGAGACGTCCCCGAAGGCACCTCCGGACACACCCCCGCGCACACCCCCGCGCACACCCCCAAGAACACCTGCTGGCTGGACACCGAGACCGCGCTCACCCTCCTCGCCTCACCCCTCGCCGGCATGGACACCGCCGACCTGCGACGCCTGGGCCGGGCCCTGCGCGCCGAGGAACGCGCCGCCGGGAACCCGCTGCCCGAGGCCTCCGACGTCCTCCTCACCCGGGCGCTCGCCGAACCCGAACGCCTCACCGCGCACGACCCGTCCTACGCACGCGGCGCACAGCGCCTGGGCGCACTGCTGCGCACCGCGCGCAAACGCCTCGCGGACGGCGGGACCGCCGAGGAAGCCCTGTGGGACCTGTGGCAGGGCACCTCCTGGCCCCAGCGCCTGGAACGGTCCGCCCGGCGCGGCGGCGCCGCCGGACGCAACGCGGACCGCGACCTCGACGCCGTCTGCGCGCTCTTCGCCGCCGCGGCCCGCGCCGAACAACGCACCGGCGGGCGCGGCGCCCTCAACTTCCTCGCCGAGACCGAAGCCGCCGACATCGCCGCCGACACCCTCACCCGG
The DNA here is from genome assembly GCF_042732055.1 of Streptomyces sp. NPDC059816. Classification (NCBI taxonomy): domain Bacteria; kingdom Bacillati; phylum Actinomycetota; class Actinomycetes; order Kitasatosporales; family Streptomycetaceae; genus Streptomyces; species Streptomyces sp. NPDC059816. The sequence goes on along the minus strand of NZ_JBHWIQ010000024.1, from coordinate 55,368 downwards.
CGCGCCGTCCGCCCCGACGCGGTGCGCCTGATGACCGCCCACCGGTCCAAGGGCCTGGAGTGGCGACTCGTCGTCGTCGCCGGCGTCCAGGAGGGGCTCTGGCCCGACCTGCGGCGCCGCGGCTCGCTGCTGGAGGCCGACCGCATCGGCCGGGACGGGCTCGCCGAGCCGCTCTCCCCGGGCGCCCTGCTCGCCGAGGAACGCCGCCTCTTCTACGTGGCGGCCACCCGCGCCCGCGAACGCCTCGTCGTCACCGCTGTGAAGGCCCCGGCCGACGACGGCGACCAGCCGTCCCGCTTCCTGGCGGAACTCGGCGTCGAACCCCGGGACGTCACCGGCCGCCCGCGCCGCCCGCTGGCCGTCGCCGCGCTCGTCGCGGAACTGCGCGCCACCACCGTCGACCCGAACGCCTCCGCCGCGCTGCGGGAGGCCGCCGCCGGGCGCCTCGCCGAACTCGCCGCACTCGACGACGGCGAGGGCCGCCCCCTGGTGCCCGCCGCCCACCCCCACCGCTGGTGGGGCATGGACGACCCCACCGAGAGCAGGGTCCCGCTCCGCGACCGCTCCCACCCGGTGGCGCTGTCGGGCAGCGCCCTCGACCAGCTCGCGAACACCTGCGCACTCCAGTGGTTCCTGGGCCGCGAGGTGAAGGCCGACGCCCCCGCCACCGCCGCCCAGGGCTTCGGCAACGTGGTGCACGTGCTCGCCGACGAGGTCGCCTCCGGACGCACCCCCGCCGACCTCGCCGTCCTGATGGAACGCCTCGACTCGGTGTGGGACGCGCTCGCCTTCGACGCGCCCTGGAAGTCCGCCCAGGAGAAGGAACACGCACGGGCGGCACTCGAACGCTTCCTGCACTGGCACGTCACCGACCGCGCCGGGCGCACCGCCGTCGCCAGCGAACAGGACTTCGACGTGACCCTGGCGGCCGGCTCCTTCGAGGTGCGCATCCGCGGCTCGGTGGACCGCGTCGAACGCGACGGCGAGGGCCGCGCCTACGTCGTCGACTTCAAGACCGGCAAGCACGCCCCCTCCGCGGCGGAGGTCGCCCGCCACCCCCAGCTCGCCGTCTACCAGCTCGCCGTCACGGAGGGCGCCGTCGACGACGCCTTCGACGGCGAGCGCCCCGAGCCGGGCGGCGCGGAACTCGTCCACCTGCGGCAGGGCGCCGCCCGCCGGGACGGCGGGGACGAGGTGCCCAAGGTCCAGACCCAGGAACCGCTGGCCGGACAGTGGATCGGCGACCTCCTCGCCACCGCCGCCGGCAAGGTCCTCGACGAACGGTTCTCGCCCACCACCGGCCAGCACTGCGGGCACTGTGCGTTCCGCGCCTCGTGCAGCGCCCGCCCCGAGGGACGCCACGTCATCGACTGACCGCAGGGCCCGTACCCACGTCACCCCTTGGCCGTACGGCCACCCGACCCGGTGGCGACGACGGGCACCGCGGGCCCGGGGGGTGTCGCCGCAACCGCCGGCCGGCCCGGAATGTCACCGTCCCCGGTTAGCCTCGTCCGTGTGCCCGCACGCATCACCGACCCCGAGCAGCTGAAGCAACTCCTCGGCATCCCGTTCACCCCGGAGCAGACGGCCTGCATCATCGCGCCGCCCGCCCCGCAGGTCATCGTGGCCGGAGCCGGATCGGGCAAGACCACCGTCATGGCCGCCCGCGTGGTGTGGCTCGTCGGCACCGGACAGGTCGCCCCCGAACAGGTCCTCGGACTGACCTTCACCAACAAGGCCGCCGGCGAACTCGCCGAACGCGTCCGCAAGGCCCTCCTCGCGGCGGGCGTCACCGACCCCGACACCATCGACCCGGACAACCCCCCGGGCGAACCCGTCATCTCCACGTACCACGCCTTCGCCGGTCGACTCCTCACCGACCACGGACTGCGCATCGGCCTGGAACCCACCACCCGGCTCCTCGCCGACGCCACCCGCTTCCAGCTCGCCGCCCGCGTCCTGCGCGAAGCCCCCGGCCCCTACCCGGCGCTCACCCGGTCCTTCCCCGACCTCGTCAGCGACCTCCTCGCCCTCGACGCCGACCTCGCCGAACACCTGGTGCGCCCCGAGGACCTCCGCGCCCACGACGCCGAACTGCTGCGCACCCTGGACGGCGCCACCCTGACCAACCCCGATCTGCGCAAGGTCCCCGAGGCCGCCGCCGCCCGCCGCGACCTCGCCGCCCTCGTCCAGCGCTACCGCGAGGCCAAACGCAGCCGGGACCTCCTCGACTTCGGCGACCAGATCGCCCTGTCCGCCACCCTCGCCCTCACCCGCCCCGAAGTCAGCGGCATCCTGCGCGACGAGTTCCGCGTCGTCCTCCTCGACGAGTACCAGGACACCTCCGTCGCCCAGCGCATCCTGCTCTCCGGGCTCTTCGGCAACGGCACCGGACACCCCGTGACCGCCGTCGGCGACCCCTGCCAGGCGATCTACGGCTGGCGCGGTGCGTCCGTCGCCAACCTCGACGACTTCCCCCACCACTTCGCCCACGCCGACGGCACCCCCGCCACCCGCCACGCCCTCAGCGAGAACCGTCGCAGCGGAGGCCGCCTCCTCGACCTCGCCAACGACCTGGCGACCCCCCTGCGCGCCCTCCACGCCGGCGTGGAAGCCCTGCGCCCCGCCCCGGGCGCCGAACGCGAGGGCACGGTCCGCTGCGCCCTGCTGAGCACCCACGCCGAAGAGCTCGACTGGCTCGCCGACTCCCTCGCCCACCTGGTGCGCACCGGCACCCCGCCCGGTGAGATCGCCGTGCTGTGCCGCACCGCAGCCGACTTCGCCGACATCCAGGGCGCCCTCGTCGCCCGGGACGTCCCCGTCGAGGTCGTCGGCCTGTCCGGACTGCTGCACCTGCCCGAGGTCGCCGACCTGGTCGCCGTCTGCGAAGTCCTCCAGGACCCCGGCGCCAACGCCTCCCTGGTGCGCCTGCTCACCGGACCCCGCTGGCGCATCGGCCCCCGCGACCTCGCCCTGCTGGGGCGGCGCGCCCGCCTCCTCGTGCGCCACGCGCACCCCGCCGACGAAGGCGCCGACGGCGAACCCGACCTCGACCGGCGGCTCGCCGCAGCCGTCGAAGGGGTCGACCCGGCCGAGGTGGTCTCCCTCGCCGACGCCCTCGACACCTTCCTGGAACAACCCGCCGACTCCGGCGACGACGGCCTGCCGTTCTCGCCCGCCGCCCGCGTCCGCTTCGCCCGCCTCGCCGCCGAACTGCGCGATCTGCGTCGCTCCCTCGCCGACCCCCTGATGGACGTGCTGCACCGGGTGCTCGCCACCACCGGCCTGGAGGTCGAACTGTCGGCGTCCCCCCACGCACTGGCCGCCCGCCGCCGGGAGACCCTCGCCAACTTCCTCGACACGGCCGCCTCCTTCGCCGCCCACGACAACGACGCCACGCTCCTCGCCTTCCTCGGCTTCCTGCGCACCGCCGCCCAGTACGAGAAGGGCCTCGACAACGCCCTGCCCGGCGGCGAGAACACCGTCAAGGTCCTCACCGCCCACAAGTCCAAGGGCCTCGAATGGGACGTCGTCGCCGTCCCCGGGCTCGTCCGCGGCACCTTCCCCAGTGCCCAGGGCCGCGACAAGTGGACCGCCCAGGGCAAGGTCCTCCCGCACACCCTGCGCGGCGACGCGGACACCCTGCCCGAGGTCGCCTCCTGGGACGCGCGCGGCCTCAAGGCGTTCCACGAGGACATGAAGGACCACCAGCACACCGAGGAACTACGCCTCGGCTACGTCACCTTCACCCGCCCCCGGTCCCTGCTCCTCGGCTCCGGCCACTGGTGGGGACCCACCCAGAAGCGCACCCGCGGCCCCTCGGACTTCCTGGACGCCCTCCACGACCACTGCGCCGCCGGCCACGGCGAGATCGAAACCTGGGCCGACCGCCCCGGACCGGAGGACGAGAACCCGGCGCTCCGGGCGGCCGCCGCCGAGCACGCCTGGCCGCTGCCGCTCGACCCCGACGCGCTCGCCCGCCGTCGGGCCGCCGCCGACGTCGTCCTCGGCCACCTCGACCGGCTCACCGGCACCCGTGCGCCCCACGCCCGCTCCGACGCCCCGGTCCGCGGCGGCGACGGCCGCGCACCCGCGTACGACCCGGCGCCCGCCTACGACCCCGAGTGGCCGCCGCCCCCCGACGACCCCGAGGACGAGGCGCACCACCCCGTCGGGGAGGACTTCGCCGTCGGGGAGGACTCCGCCGACTGGGAGGAGTGGAGCCACGACCGCCCCACTTTGCACCCGCACGCCCCCACCCCCGCGATCCCGCACGCCCGCGCGCCCCACCCACCGACCGCGCCCCACCCACCGACCGAGGCGGACCGACCGACCGCCGCGGACCTCACCCCCGAGGAGGCCCGGGCCATCGCCTCCTGGGACCGCGACCTCACCGCCCTCACCGGGGAGCTGCTGCGCGCCCGGCAGAGCGTCACCGACGTCCCACTGCCCCCCTCCCTGACCGCCTCCCAACTCCTCCACCTCGCCGCCGACCCCGACGGCTTCGCCCAGGAACTCGCCCGGCCCATGCCGCGCCCCCCACAGCCCGCCGCCCGCCGCGGCACCCGCTTCCACGCCTGGGTCGAAACCCGCTTCGAAGCGCTGCGCCTGCCCCTGCTCGACCCCGACGACCTCCCCGGCAGCGACGCCGAGATCGACGACGAACACGACCTGGAAGCCCTGAAGGACGCCTTCGAACGCACCCCCTACGCCCGGCGCACCCCGTACCGGGTGGAGGCCCCCTTCCAACTGGAACTCGCCGGCCGCGTCGTCCGGGGCCGCATCGACGCCGTCTACCGGAACGACGACGGCGACCGCACCACGTACGAGATCGTCGACTGGAAGACCGGCCGGGGCCACCACGCCGACCCGCTGCAACTCGCCGTCTACCGACTCGCCTGGGCCGAGCGGCAGGGCGTCCCCCCGGAGTCGGTGACGGCGACCTTCCTGTACGTGCGCAGCGGCGAGACCGTGCGCCCCGCGCACCTGCCCGGCCGCGCCGAACTGGAACGACTCCTCACCGGCGACGACGACGGCACCGGGCGCCCACCGGCCCCCGGGGAACCAGCGGACGGGACCACTTCGCGAGGCGGTTAGGCTCAAGGCCATGAGCAAGCCCGTTGACAGTGCCGTCAGCGCCGTCAGTGCCGTCCGCGCGTACGTCCAGAACCATCGCGAGGCCTTCCTCGCCGACCTCGGCGACTGGCTGCGGATCCCGTCCGTCTCGGCCCAGCCCGAGCACGCCGCGGACGTGCGACGCAGCGCCGACTGGCTCGCCGCCGCCCTGAAGGACACCGGGTTCCCGACCGTCGAGGTCTGGGACACCCCCGGCGCCCCCGCCGTGTTCGCCGCATGGCCCTCCGACGACCCGGACGCCCCCACCGTCCTCGTCTACGGCCACCACGACGTCCAGCCCGCCGCCCGCGAGGACGGCTGGCGGACCGACCCCTTCGAACCGGTGGTCGAGGGCGGCCGGCTGTACGCACGCGGCGCCGCCGACGACAAGGGACAGGTGTTCTTCCACACCCTCGGCGTCCGCGCCCACCTCGCCGCCACCGGCCGCACCACGCCCGCCGTCCACCTCAAGCTGCTGGTCGAGGGCGAGGAGGAGTCCGGCTCGCCGCACTTCCGCGCCCTGGTCGAGGAGCACGCCGCCCGGCTCACCGCCGACGCCGTGATCGTCTCCGACACCGGCATGTGGTCCGCCGACACGCCCACCGTGTGCACCGGCATGCGAGGCCTCGCCGACTGCGAGATCGAACTGTTCGGACCCGACCAGGACATCCACTCCGGGTCCTTCGGCGGTGCCGTGCCCAACCCGGCGGACGCCGCGGCCCGCCTCGTCGCGGCCCTCCACGACGAGCACGCACGCGTCACCGTCCCCGGCTTCTACGACGGCGTCCAGGAGCTGACCGACCGCGAACGGACACTCTTCGCCGAACTCCCCTTCGACGAGGCCGAGTGGCTGCGCACCGCGAAGTCGTACGCCACCCGGGGCGAGGCCGGCTACACCACCCTGGAACGCCTGTGGGCCCGCCCGACCGCCGAGGTCAACGGCATCGGCGGCGGCTACCAGGGCCCCGGCGGCAAGACGATCATCCCCGCGCGGGCGATGCTGAAGCTGTCGTTCCGGCTGGTCGCCGGCCAGGACCCGGACCGCGTCGAGGAAGCCGTCCGCAGCTGGGTCGCCGACCAGCTCCCCGCCGGCATCCGTCACGACATCGTCTTCGGCGCGGCGACCCGCCCCTGCCTCACCCCGCTCGACCACCCCGCCCTCCAGTCGGTGACCCGGGCCATGGCCCGCGCCTTCGACACCGACATCCGCTACACCCGCGAGGGCGGCTCCGGACCCGCCGCCGACCTGAGGGACGTCCTCGGCGCCCCGGTGCTGTTCCTCGGCATCTCGGTGCCCTCCGACGGCTGGCACGCCCCCGACGAGAAGGTCGAACTGGACCTGCTGTTCAAGGGCGTGGAAACCGCGGCCCACCTCTGGGACGACCTGGCCGAGAACTGGCGCGGTGACCGCTGAGCCCCCGCCCGCCCGGACGGGCCACCATCCGGGCGGCACCCCGGGGCACACTGGTGGGACCACCCCTCACCACGGCCGGGCCGCGCCCCCCACCGCCGCCCGCCGTCCGCCTCGCTGAACCCGCCGACACATCCGCATCCCCGGGGGAGATGGAAGCACCTGTGACCACCTGGACCGAGCGCAACGCCGATCACCCGCTGCCGCTGACCGCGCCGAGCGGCATCGACCGCGCCGCCCACCAGCGCCTCGACGAAGCGTGGCTCGCCGCTGCCTGGAGCCACCCCACGACCAGGGTCTTCGTGGTGTCCGGGGGGCAGGTCCTCATCGACGAGACACCGGAGGGCCACACCGAACTGGTGATGACCCCCACCTTCGAAGCCCCCCTCACCGAAGCCCACCGCTACTTCCTCGGCACCGACGAGGACGGCGTGCGGTACTTCGCGCTCCAGAAGGACACCCTGCCGGGCCGCCTCGACCAGTCGGCGCGCGCGGCGGGCCTGAGGGAGGCGGGACAACTGCTGTCCCCCCGTGACGTCGGCCTCATGGTGCACGCCGTCGCCCTGGAGAACTGGCAGCGGATGCACCGCTTCTGCTCCCGCTGCGGCGAACGCACCGTCATCGCCGCCGCCGGCCACATCCGCCGCTGCCCCGCCTGCGGCGCCGAGCACTACCCGCGCACCGACCCCGCCGTGATCATGCTGGTGACGGACGACGAGGACCGGGTGCTCCTCGGCCGCCAGGTGCACTGGCCCGAGGGCCGCTTCTCGACCCTCGCCGGGTTCGTGGAGCCCGGGGAGTCCATCGAGCAGTCGGTGCGGCGCGAGGTCCGCGAGGAGGTCGGAGTCACCGTCGGCGAGGTCGGCTACGTCGCGAGCCAGCCGTGGCCCTTCCCGTCCAGCCTGATGCTGGGGTTCTTCGCCCGGGCCACGACGACCGAGATCGACGTGGACGGCGACGAGATCTCGGAGGCCCGCTGGTTCTCCCGGGACGAACTCGGCGCGGCCTTCGACTCCGGTGAGGTGCTGCCCCCGTACGGGATCTCGATCGCCTCCCGGCTGATCGAACTCTGGTACGGCAAGCCCCTGCCCAAGCAGGGCCCCGCCATCTGACCCCGCAGCCCGCCGCCCCTGAGACCCCTGCGGCACGACGAAGGCTCCCCCCGACGGGCCCATCGGCCGCGGGGGGAGCCTTCGGCGGTGCGTCACCGGGACGCACCGCCACCGTTCAGCTGGCGAGGGCCTGCTTCACCTGGGCGAGGCTCGGGTTCGTCATCACCACGTCGGAGCCGCCGCCGCGGGGCGCGACCACGACCGTGGGCACCGTCTGGTTGCCGCCGTTCGCCGTCTCCACGAACTTCGCGGACTCCGGGTCCTGCTCGATGTTGATCTCCGAATAGCCGATGCCCTCACGGTCCATCTGGCTCTTCAACCGCTGGCAGTAACCGCACCACGTGGTGCTGTACATCGTCACAGTGCCCGGCATCTGTCTCCTGCTCCTTCGTGCCCAGGGGTGAGCCTCGGCGCCCGCCCGCACAGCAAGAACGTACGTGGCGGAGCCGCCATTCCCGCCGCCGGGTCGACCGACCCCCTGCGCAGCGACGCACCGCTGCCTGCCCGCCGGGCGGGGGACCGCCCTGGAACGGCAGGCGACCCCCACCCCCCAAGCAGTGGGCACGGCGCCGGACGAGTCATACAAGTACGACTGCGATCGTCACCCTGTGGATAACTTCCGCGACCGGGTCGAGGGACCTGGCAGCATGGCGGGGTGACATCAGCAACGCACTCCACACTCTTCCCACGGGAACCGGGCCCCGGCCAGTTCCCGGCGCCGCCGCAGGGCGCCGACGCCGTGCTGGACGGGCTCGACCCCGAACAGCGCGCCGTCGCGACCGCCCTGCGCGGCCCGGTGTGCGTACTGGCCGGCGCCGGCACCGGCAAGACCAGGGCCATCACCCACCGCATCGCCTACGGGGTCCACGCCGGAATCCTCCACCCCGGCAGCATCCTCGCCGTCACCTTCACCCAGCGCGCGGCGGGCGAGATGCGCGGACGCCTCCGCCAGCTCGGCGTCCAAGGAGTGCAGGCCCGCACCTTCCACTCCGCCGCCCTCCGCCAGCTCCAGTACTTCTGGCCCAAGGCCGTCGGCGGCGGCCTGCCCCGCCTCGTCGACCGCAAGATCGCCATCGTCGCCGACGCCGCCGCCGCCTGCGGCATCCGCCTCGACCGCAGCGAGCTGCGCGACGTCACCGCCGAGATCGAATGGTCCAAGGTCACCCAGACCGTCCCCGCCGACTACGCCGCCGCCGTGCACGCCGCCGGCCGGACCGCCCCCCGCAACCCGGCCGAGATCAGCCAGCTCTACAGCGCCTACGAAGACCTCAAGCGCCAGCGGTCCGTCATCGACTTCGAGGACGTGCTGCTGCTGACCGTCGCCGTCCTCCAAGACCGCCACGACATCGCCGACCAGGTCAGAAGCCAGTACCACCACTTCGTCGTGGACGAGTACCAGGACGTCAGCCCCCTCCAGCAACGCCTGCTCGAACTGTGGCTCGGCGACCGGGAGGACCTCTGCGTCGTCGGCGACGCCAGCCAGACCATCTACTCCTTCACCGGCGCCACCCCCGACCACCTGCTCGACTTCCGCACCCGCCATCCGGGGGCCACCGTCGTCAAGCTCGTCCGGGACTACCGCTCGACCCCCCAGGTAGTCCACCTCGCCAACGGCCTGCTCGCCCAGGCCAGCGGCCGGGCCGCCGACCACCGCCTCGAACTGATCTCCCAGCGCGACACCGGCCCCGAGCCGCAGTACCGGGAGTACCCCGACGAACCCGCCGAGGCGGAGGGAGCCGCCCGCCGCATCCGCGAGCTCATCGCCTCCGGCGTGCCCGCCAGTGAGATCGCCGTCCTCTTCCGCACCAACAGCCAGTCCGAAACCTACGAACAGGCCCTCGCCGACGCCTCCGTGCCCTACCAGCTCCGGGGCGCCGAACGCTTCTTCGAACGCCCCGAGGTCCGCGAAGCGGGCGCGGCCCTGCGCGGAGCCGCCCGCTTCGGGGCGAACGACAGCCTCCTCGACGACGCCGTCGACCTGCCGTCCCAGGTCCGGGCCGTGCTGTCGACCAAGAACTGGACACCCCAGCCCCCCGCCGGCTCCGGAGCCGTACGCGAACGCTGGGAATCCCTCGCCGCCCTCGTACGACTCGCCGAGGACCTCACCCGGGCCCGCCCCACCGCGACCCTCGCCGACCTCGTCGCCGAACTCGACGAACGCGCCGGCGCCCAGCACGCCCCCACCGTCGAAGGCGTCACCCTCGCCTCCCTGCACGCCGCCAAGGGCCTCGAATGGGACGCCGTCTTCCTCGTCGGAGTCGCCGAGGGAATGATGCCGATCACCTACGCGCGCACCCCCGCACAGATCGAGGAAGAACGCCGCCTCCTCTACGTCGGAGTGACCCGCGCCCGCCACCGCCTCCACGTCTCCTGGGCCCTCGCCCGCTCACCCGGCGGACGGCCCGGCCGCACCGCCAGCCGCTTCCTCGACGGACTGCGCCCCGGCTCCACCGGCGGCGGCACCCGCACCGGCCAGCTCGGCCGGGGCGGCGTCGAACCCGGCAGCGGACAGGACGCCCCCGCCCCCGTCGCCCCGCGCCGCGCCCGCACCCCCGCCCGCTGCCGCGTCTGCCGCCGCACCCTGACCGACGCGGGCGAGATGAAACTGATGCGCTGCGACGACTGCCCCTCGGACATGGACGAGGGCCTCTACACCCGGCTGCACGACTGGCGTGCCACCCGCGCCAAGGAGACCAGCCAGCCGGAGTTCTGCGTCTTCACCGACAAGACCCTCATCGCCATCGCCGAGACCGTCCCCCTAGATGAGGGGAGCCTCGCCCGCATCCCGGGGGTGGGGATGCGTAAGGTCCGCGGCTTCGGCGGCGAAGTCCTCGCCATCTGCGCAGGTCAGGAACGATCTCCAGAGGGAGATGACCACTGAGGCAAACTCGTCGGAAAAATAGTTTGCACATGCCCCGGCCGTCACCATAGGTTCTTAAGCACGGAAACGGGGGCTTCTCCGAAGCGCCCGATCCGTGCTGTACTTCATATCCGTCGGACCGGGCTCGACCAGGTCCCCCAAGACGCCGAGAGGAGGCGAATCCAGTGAGCAGCATCAAGACCCGCACCTTCGTCAACACCGCCGTGATGCACGATCGCTCGGCCATCGCCTCCTGCCTGCCCGGCTTCTCGAACCCGGGGACAGGTCTGTCCGCCGCCGTCGCTCTGCGTCCTGAGCCCGTCCTGGTCGCCCATGGCCTCGTGATCCGCGAGCGCTCCGGCCGACCGACCGAGGCACTGGAAGCAGTAGAGGCAGCCAAGGCACTGGCCTATGGCTTTACCGCGACCGGCGCCGAACTCGGCAAGCGGCAGTCGAAGCAGCACCACACGATGTGGGCCTTCCGTGGGCTCGAACCCTGGAGTCATCCAGCCTGATCCTCGATCAGGCCGGCGCCTTCAGGGCCGCGGAACCCCACCCGGGATCCGCGGCCCTTCTGTTTTCCCTGAGCGGGAAGACGGAACGAAGGGGTCTCGGGACAACAGAACAACCCGGTACCAGCCTCCCCAGCCACCGCTGAGGGAGACAGCCACCGGCCGACCGGCCGGACCGAACCAAACGAGGAAGACACCCCGTGCAACTCGAAGCGCACGCTCCGTCAGCTCCGCCCTCGGACACGATCTCCCCGCCCGGCCCCACGAAGGACTCCACCGTGACGCCCCTCACCGCGCTCACCGCGCTCGACGACGCCATCGAGAACCTCGGCGTACCCGTACCGTGCCGCTCCTACGACCCGGAGGTCTTCTTCGCGGAGTCGCCGGCCGACGTCGAGTACGCCAAGTCGCTGTGCCGCACCTGCCCGCTCGTCGAAGCCTGTCTCGCCGGGGCCAAGGAGCGGCGCGAGCCGTGGGGCGTCTGGGGCGGCGAACTGTTCGTCCAGGGCGTCGTCGTCGCCCGGAAGCGCCCCCGCGGCCGTCCGCGCAAGAACCCGGTCAGCGCATGAAAACCCTAGGCACCATCGACCGCCCCCTCACGCACGACCCCCGGAAACAGGCCCCGATGACCACCACCCACGAGCCCGCCGGCTCCGCGCACACAGACTTCTCCACCATCACCGGCGTCGAAGCACGCCAGAACAGGAACCGAGCCATGCAACTCATCCCAGAAGCCCTGGCACGCGCGCATATGCGCGAGCGGCTTCGAGAGGCCGAGGCGGCCCGTCCGGCCGCCCGGATCGTCGCGGCCCGGCGCATGCAGCGCCGTGCCGAACGTGCGTCGATGCGAGCGCGCCGCGCGCTCGCCGTCGCCGTCATGCAGTAACGCGCAGTACCCCCGCATCCGGTGCGGCGACCACCACGGTCACCGCACCGGCACGGCACGCGGAACGGCACCCCGCCGCTCGCAGTCCGGCCCCGCCGTCTGTGCGCCGCCCGGCCCCGCCGCCCCGCTCGCCGGCCCCGCCGCCCCGCTCGCCGGCCGGGGCGGCCCGCTCGGGCCCTCGCCACCCCGGGCGAGCAGCCGCGGAGCCGACAGCCGCCCGTAGAACGAGTGTGCGGTTCTCGACCCGGAACCTGCGCACCACCCACCAGCCCACGGGGGCCGGTCCCGAACGGACCGGCCCCCGTGGGCAGTTGACGAACACGCCGCACACCGACGCCCCAGCGAACCCACCCCGAGCCGACGTCCCCGCCGAGAGCGCTGCGCCGCGGTCGGCCCACCCACCACCACGGGGATATCGTCGCCCGGTGGAACGTCAGAACACCGACAACCCCAGCGGCACCCGTGCCCCCGACCGCACCAGCGACGCCGGCCCCGCGCCCGACACCCCGACCGCCTGTGACCGCTGCGGCACCATCGACGGCGCCGCCACCACCTGGACCTGTTCCGTCGAGAACGGAGCCCGCCGCTACTTCTGCGACCGGTGCGCCCGGAACAACCTCAGAGCCATCGAGGGCCGCCTCGACTCACCCTGGTGGTGACCGGGCGCCCCGCGGTCAGGACGAACCGGCCGGAACAGCCGCCCCGGAGACGTCCTCGTCCGGCAGGAAACCGGGCACCCACGCCTCCAACTCCGCGCGGAGCCGAACCGTCGCACCGAGCTGGCACAACACACCGATCGTGCTGAGCGTCACCCGGTGGATCAACAGATACGCCGGCGGAAGGTTCAACCGCTTGCCCAACTGGTACGCGGGCGACCGCGGATCAGCGATCCGAGCCGCCTGCGTCCGCATCCACTCCCGGGTGAACGTGAACTCGTCCACCTCGGCCGCCTCGACGATCGGCAACAGGTAGTCGACCACCCCCTGCGGGTCGAGCGCGATGTCCGCCTTCACGAAGCCCTCATCACGCAACAACTGGTACACGGCCTCCGCCTCGCCGTCCAGCGTCATCCGCAGGGACTCGCCTATCGTCGCGGGCAGACCACCGGGCAACCGGTCCACCGTCCCGAAGTCGAGGACACCGAGCATCCACCCCCCGTCACCGTCCGGCAGCAGACGGAAGTTCCCCGGATGCGGATCGGCGTGCAGCAACCCCGTCCTGGCAGGGCCCGAGAACAGGAACCGGGCCAACAACTGCCCTGCGCGGTCCCGCTGTTCCACCGAACCGTCGGCGATCACCTCCGACAGCGGAACACCCTCGATCCACTCCGTCACCAGTATCTGATCGCACTGGTGAACCACCGCCGGCACCCACACGTCCGGATCATCGGCGAACTCCTCCGCATGGACGCGCTGCGCCTGCGCCTCCAGGCCGTAGTCGAGCTCCTCCTCGACCCGGTCACGCATCTCGGCGATCAGCGGCTTCACGTCCACACCCGGCAGCAGCGGCCCCAACATCTTCGCGAAGCGCCCCAGCTGCGTGAGGTCCGACAACAGCGCCTCACCCGCGCCCGGATACTGGATCTTGACGGCCACCTCCCGCCCGTCGTGCCAGACCGCGTGGTGCACCTGACCGATCGACGCCGCCGCCGCCGGCTCGTCCTCGAACTCCTCGAACAAGTCGCGCCAGTCTTCCCCCAACCGCTCCACCAACACCCCGTGCACCGTGCGCTTCGGCATCGGAGGCGCAGCCTCCTGGAGCTTCGTGAGAGCCGCCCGGTACGGACCCGCCACCTCTTCCGGAAGGGCCGACTCGAAGACGGACATCGCCTGCCCGAACTTCATCGCCCCGCCCTTCAGCTCACCGAGGACCTTGAACAACTGGTCGGCCGTGCGCTGTTGCAGCTCCCGCCCCACGATCTCCGCGGATTTGCCGCCGATGCGTTTCCCGAGCCCCCACGTCGCGCGCCCGGCGATGCCGAGTGGCAGCGCGGCCAGCTTGGCGGTTCGGGTAACCGCCTTCCGGGGAAGATCAGACATACGCCCCTCCAAGTCCCAGACCGCCGTGCCGCGTACGGCGGCTACTGGGCCATTGTCTCGTGTGTCGCAGGTCGCCCGGAGGGGTGTTCCGCATTCGCGGCGCGGGCCGCCGCACCACACCGACACTCCGGGTGCGGCCCCAACGACCGCGCACGCCAGGCGAGACGCGGCAGCACGGCCTCCCAGCGACTGTCCGCACTCGCCGGAACCGTACCGTCCAGCACGGCCAACGCGTGCCCGGCGGCGAGCCCCGCCACAGCAGTGGCCAGTGTCACATCACAGGGCGGGACGCGCTGCGCGGCCCCCGAACGCCACTGGGCCAACAAGCGCGGCCACGCGGGGTCGTCCGCCCGCTGGTGCAACGCGAGGCACTGGGCGCAGGCCGTCGCCCCGGGCAGCACCAACGGCCCCACCACCCCCGTACCCTCCACCACCCCCGCGTACAGGTGCGGGACCCCGGCCGCCATGAGCTCCGCCGCCGCACCCGGGTCGGGTGCGTGGACGTCCACCCCCTCGCGCGGGGTGAGCAGCACCAGGGCGAGCGGCGGCTCAGGGGCGGGGGAGGGACACGGGGCATCGGGCGTGTCGGGGGCATCCGGGACGTCGGGAGAACCCTGTCCGCCGGAAGGCCGTGGTCGGGGACACAGCCGTGCGCGGGGCCGCGGTGCCCGATCCGACCTGGCCCCGCGCACCGCTCGACGTGCGGAGTCCTCGCGCCGCTCACCCACCGCATCGGGACCGTGCCCACCCGGCCCCACCTCCCAGGGCGCGACCCGGCCCCCGTCGCGCACGTCCACCAGCCCCACCCCCGCCGCCGCCAGCAGCGAGGCGACCACGGCACCGGTCCGCCCCGCACCCCGCACCTGAACCCGCGCCGTGCCGCGCGCCGCGAGGGCACGCATCGCCGCGCCCGCCCCGGGCCGGGTCACCGTCAGCGAGGCGTGATCGGCACGGAGGCGGTCGACGACGGGGCCGCGCCGACGCAGCACCTCGGCCGAAGGGCCGCCGCCCGTCGTGTCGTCCATGAGCCCCGCCTCGGCGAGCTGCTCCACGACGGCATCGGCGCGGCCGTCGGGCAGCCCCAGCCGCCGGGCCTCCTCGCGCAGGAGCACGCGTCCCCGGGTCCCGTCGAGAAGGGCCAGGAACGAAGCGGTCGCCGGGTCGAGCGGCCCGAAGGTCAGCGCGTGCGCCGGAGCCACGCCGCACTGAACGGTGCGCAGGTCACGCCAAGCGCGTCGGAGAGCGGGCTTCAGCAGGGGGTGCGCGGGCATGGCGAGTGCTCCTTGGGCGGTGACGGTTGATTGGTTCGCGCTGTTCTGGGGGGCCTCCCCCCTCCCCCCACCCCAGCCCCCTCCCCACCCCACGCCCCCCGCACCCGCCGTCCCGTCGCTGCCGTTCCGCGGGGAGGCGGCTCGGGTCCGGATCCGAGCGCGGCCGTGGACGGACGGAGGACTGCACCGGCGGAGACCCCCGTGCTCCGCCGGTGTGTTCAATGATGCGGAATCGGGGGCGGGGGTGCAGAAAGTTATCCACAGGTGGGGGGATTCTTCATACCGGCTCGACGCTGAGGGAGTGGATCAACGGGGAACCGACCCGGGGTCGGGACTTCTCACCGGTGCAACGGGTAACGTCGTGGCGTGCCCGTCGACCCCTTGCACAGCGCCGGACAACCACCGCGCAGTACGACGAGCCGCCTGTCCGGCGGCTCGCGGGCGAGCGCGGTCGAGGTGCGCAGGAGTGCGCGTCGACGGCGTACGGTCTCCGCGTACCGGGAGGGCGACCGCACCGTGGTGCTCATCCCCGCCCGGATGTCCGAGGCGGAGGAGCAGCGCTGGGTGGGCGTCATGCTCGACAAGCTCGCCGCGCAGGAGAGCAAGCGGCTGCTCGGGGACACGGAGCTCGTCCAGCGTGCCGAGCGCCTGTCGGGACAGTACTTCGACGGTCTCGCTCGACCGGTGTCCGTGCGGTGGGTCACCAACCAGAACACCCGCTGGGGATCGTGCACGCCTTCCGAGGCCAGCATCCGACTCTCGCACCGGCTCCAGGGGATGCCCGAGTACGTCGTCGACTACGTGTTGCTCCATGAGCTCGCGCACCTGCTGGTGCCGGGGCACGGCCCGGACTTCTGGCGATTGCTGGAGGCGTACCCGAGGACCGAGCGGGCCCGCGGCTATCTCGAAGGGGTGGTCGCCGCCGACCGGCTCCCGTACCGGCCCGTGACGTCCGAGGACTGACGTCCCCGGGCCGCGCCCCGTCGGCACTGCCGGGCGCACCCTTCGACGCACCGCCCGGCTAGTCACAGGACGACACGGCACGGGACGAAGCGTGGGCGCGGCACGAGTGATCGTCTTGTGTGCCGTTGCGAATGCGTTTGTGTACCGGGTCTGTACCGGGATGCTCCGATCTTGGTGTTTGCGGTTAGCCTGGCGCGACGTACAGGTATCCGGGATGGGGGACGGTCGTAGCGCATGGCCAGGGAATTCCAACGGGGCCACAAGGCCAAGATCAGTGATCTCACCGCGGGTACCGATCTGTACGTCGGTGTGCAGATAGCCGCGCCGGGGTTGACCTTCGACATCAGCTGCTTCGGGCTCGACGCGAAGGACGAGTTGTCGGACGACCGGTACTTCGTCTTCTTCAATCAGCCGAAGAGCCCGGAGGAAGCGATTCAGCTGCTCGGCCCGCAGGCCGGGGACACGGAGTCGTTCCGGGTCACGCTGGAGAAGATCCCCGCGGCCGTCCAGCGGTTGTCGTTCACCGCGGCGATCGACGGCGCGGGCCAGATGTCGCAGATCGCGCCCGGTTACCTCCGCATCGTCGCGGGTGGCGAGGAAGTCGCCCGGTACCCGTTCGACGGCACTGAGTTCACGACGGAGCGTGCCGTGATGCTCGGGGACCTGTACCTGAAGGACGTGTGGCGCTTCGCCGCCGTCGGGCAGGGGTTCGACGGCGGGCTGGACGCGTTGCTGCGGAACTTCGGCGGCGAGGTCGCCGAGGAGGAGCCCGCCGCCCCCGATCCGGTGCCCGGGTTCGCCCCCCCGGTCCAGGGCCAGCCGGCTCCCGGGTTCGCGCCCCCCGCAGCACCGGCCCCCGCGCCCGGTTTCGCACCGCCAGCACCCGCACAGCCCGTGCAGCCCGCAGCGTTCGCGGCCCCCGTACCGTCCGTCGCCGTACAGCCCGCTGTGGCGCCGCCGCCCGCTCCCGCAGCGGGCTTCGCACCGCCGCCGGGCGCGACACCGCCCCCGCAACCTGTGCCCCCGGTGCCGCCGGTCCACTCCGCGCCGACGATGGCCGCGCCGCTCGCCGCGGCCCCGCCCGGACACACCCCGCCGCCCCCGGGATACCCACAGCCCGCCACACCCCAGGTGCCCGCGCCGTCCGCCCCGCCACCCCCCGGCTACGGCACGCCGTCCGCCCCGCCACCCCCCGGCTACGGCACGCCGTCGGCCCCGCCGCCCCCGGGCTACGGCCAGCCGCAGACGCCGCACCAAGCCCAAGCACCGCACCAAGCCCAAGCACCGCACCCGGCTCAGGCTCCCCACCGAACCCAGGCCCCGTTCGCCGCCGGTCAGCCCCTCGCCGTCGGGGCACCGAGCGCGCAGGCCGCCACCCCGACGGGCGTCGCCGCCGGACTGCAACGCTTCAACGAACTCGCGACCGGTCAGCGCTGGACGATGCAGAGCGAGAAGCTGGCCCGGGTGGACCTCGCCACCGGAGGCGGTGGCGTGCTCGCCCGCCAGGGCAGCATGGTGCTGTACCAGGGCAAGGTCGACTTCAGCCACAAGAGCGCCGGCTTCGTCGGCCGCGTCGTCGGCAGCGGCACGGGCCAGGAGATGCAGCTGATGCGCTGCACCGGCAAGGGGCAGGTGTTCTTCGCCGAGGAGGCGTCGCACCTGCACACCATCGAGTTGCAGGGCGACGCGATCTGCGTCTCCGCGGAGAACGTCCTCGCCTTCGACGAGACGCTCCAGTACGAGGTCCGCCGCATCGAGGGGCACGGCATTCCCGGCGGCGCCCTGTTCACCATGCAGTTCCAGGGGACCGGCACCCTGATCGTGAAGACGCACGGCGTCCCGGTCGTCCTGCCGGTCACCCCGAGCACGTTCGCCGACTGCAATGCGCTGGTCGCCTGGTCGGCGGGCGCCCAGGTGATCGTCACCAGTCAAGTGCGACTGCGGTCGAACCGCTCGGCGGGCTCCACGGGTGAGGGCGTGAACCTCCAGTTCCGCGGCGCTCCCGGGAACTTCGTCGTCGTCCAGCCCTACGAGGCCTGAGGGAGCCCGTCATGATGGACCAACACTTCCCGGGCTTCGCCCCGGCCCCCGCCGCCCCCGTGGGCGTCCGCATGGAGAACCACGGCAAGCACATGGTCAAGGTGGCCCTCCAGACCGGGCAGGACGTCTACGCCCGGGCCGGCTCCATGGTCGCCTACGACGGATACGTCCAGTACGACGGCAGTCCGCCCGCGCTGCGCCAGCAGGCCCGGGAGTGGGCGACCGGTGAGGGCGCCCCGCTGATGCGGTGCTTCGGCGACGGGCTGCTGTACCTCGCCGACTACGGTGCCGACACCGTGGTGCTGAACCTGGGCGGCGACGCGATCTCGGTCAACGGCGGCAACCTCCTGGCGTTCGACGCCCACCTCCAGTGGGGCGTGGAGAAGGTCAAGGGACTCACCCGGCTCGCCGGCCAGGGCCTGTGGAACGTCACGGTCGGCGGTCAGGGCTGGGTGGCGCTCACCTCGCGCGGCACGCCGATCGTCGTGGAGTGCGGCCGGGGCGAGGACGAGACGTACGTCGACCCCGACGCGCTGCTCGCCTGGTCCCCGAACCTCAAGGTGAAGGGCAAGCGCAGCTTCAAGGCCGGGGCGCTGGTCGGCCGGGGCAGCGGCGAGGCATTCCAGATGGCGTTCTCCGGGCAGGGCATCGTCGTCGTCCAGCCCAGCGAGGACAGCACCGACCGTCTCCGTATCCGGGGCTGAGGGGAAGCGCACACCATGCAGAGCCCGCTGTTCGCCCACGCGGACAACCAGACCCGGGAGCGGTACTCCCTCCAGAACCCGCAGCTGCTGCGGGTCGCCCTGACGGGCCGGGACGACGTCCTCGCCCGCAAGGGGTCGATGGTGGCCTACCAGGGGTCCATCGAGTTCGACGCCGAGTACCAGAGCGGCCAGGAACGCCGCCGTCGCCGACAGACCGGCGAGGGTCTGGACCTGATGCGCTGCCAGGGCGAGGGCACCGTGTACTTCGCGAACCTCGCCCAGTACGTCCACCTGGTCGACATCGAGTCGGACGGCCTCACGGTCGACAGCTCCTACGTCCTCGCCCTGGACTCCACGCTGAACTTCCAGGTCATCGCCGTGGACAGCCAGTACGGCATCTCGGGGACCGGGAAGTACCAGCTCAACATCACCGGCCGGGGCAAGGTCGCCCTCATGACCTCCGGCGAGCCGCTGATGTTGCGGGTGGGGCGCGAGAGCACCTCGATCAACGTCGACTCGGACGCGATCGTCGCCTGGTCCGCCGGGCTGCGGGTCCAGATGCAGGCCCAGACCCAGTCGAGCGCGGCGCGCAGCCGTCGCGGCAACACCGGGGAGGGCTGGGAGCTCGGCTTCCAGGGCGAGGGGTACGTCCTCGTACAGCCGAGCGAGTTGTTGCCCCCGCAGAACGCGCGGATCGGGTCCGGTGTCGCCGCACAGTTCGGCATGGGCGAGCGGGGCTCCCACGGCCAGAACCGCGGCAACGACTGGAACTGACCGGCCTCGGGTACCGGGCGGGACGTGTGTGACGGGACGGTGACGGCCGCCTCCCGCAACGGTCATCGTCCCGTCACAGACCCTGCTCGGCGCGGTCACGCCTACCTGTGAGCATCCCTGCCGTCCCCGGTACCCACCCGGGGATGGAAGAGAGGCTCACACTGTGTCTGCTGTCCTCACGACGCCCGGCCGGGACCTGCCGTACTCCGCCGCCACAGCGCACGGCCACGGACCCGCGGGACACGGCCCGGGTCCCGGCCCCCAGTCGGTGCCCGTCCGGCTGGAGCCCGTCACCGAAGCCCAGTACCGGGCGTTCCTGGCGTCCCGCGCCGGTGACGCGCTCGGCGCCGGCTTCCTCCAGTGCCCGTCGTGGGCACGTGTCAAGGAGCAGTGGCGGCCCCTGCTGTTCGGGTGGGGCCCGAACCCGGCCGCGGGACTCCTCCACGGGGTCGCCCTGGCGCTGCTGCGCCAGTTCCCCGGCACCCGCAAGTACTTCGCGTACCTGCCGGAGGGCCCGGTCGTCGACTGGGCGGCGCCGGACGTCGATGCGTGGCTCGATCCGCTGCTCGACCACCTGCGGGCCGCCGGTGCCTTCGCGGTGCGCATCGGGCCCTCACCCGCCCACCGCCGCTGGACCGCCCAGACCCTCAAGGTCCGGACGGGTCCCGGCGCGCACCTCACCGACATCCTCGACTGCGCGGTCGACCCGCTCGGCACCGTCGTCGCCGAACGGTTGCGCGCCCGCGGCTGGCACCGCTGCGGCGACCCCGCCCGCGGTGCGAAGGGCGGCCCGGGCGCCGCGGCCGTCGCGGGCGGCGACGGGGACGCCCAGCCCCGGTACGTCTTCCAACTGCCGCTGGCCGGGCGCACCTCCGACGAACTGTGGTCGGGGCTCAACCAGGAGTGGCGGCGCAACATCCGCCGGGCCCAGAAGTCCGGCGTCGAGGTCGTCGTGGGGAGCGCCGCGGAACTGCCGGAGTTCTACCGCCTGTTGTGCCTGACCGAACGCCGTGACGGGTTCCGTCTCGGTCGTTCCCTCGACTACTACGAGCGCCAGTACGCGGCGTTGAACGCCGAGGAGCCCGGTCGGATGAGGCTCTACCTGGCCCGGCACGCCGGGGAGGTCCTCGCCGCGCACACCATGGTCACGGTGGGCCGGCGGGTCTGGTACCAGACGGGTGCCTCGGCCGATCACCGCAGGGACGTGCGGCCGTCCAACGCCCTCCAATGGCGGATGATCCTGGACGCGCACGCCCTCGGGGCGGACGTGTACGACATGCGCGGGGTGCCCGCGACCCTCGACCCCGCCGACCGGCCCTTCGGGCTGATGCGGTGGAAGCTCGGTACCGGGGGCGAGGTCGTCGAGACGCTGGGGGAGTGGGAACGTCCGCTGCCCGGCACCACCAACCACGCCCTGTACCGGGCCTTCCAGGCGTACCTGGCCCGCCGGTGAGCGTGACCGCCGGACCCGGGGCGAGCGCCCCGCGCGCCCGCGTCGACCGTCGGGCCGCCCCGTCCGTCGCCCGCAGCGGCGCGATCATGGCCGCCGGGTCCATCGTGTCCCGGGCCACCGGGTTCCTGCGCTCCGCGATCGTCGCCGCCGCGCTCGGCGTGGGGCTCGCCGCCGACGGGTACGCGGTCGCCAACGCCGTCCCGATGATCGTCTACACCCTGTTGATCGGCGGCGCCCTCAACGCGGTGTTCGTGCCCGAACTGGTGCGGGCCGCGAAGGAGCACGCCGACGGGGGCGCGGCCTGGACGGACCGGCTGTTCACCGTGTGCGTGCTCGCCCTGCTCGCCCTCACCGGGGCCGCGGTGTGGGCGGCGCCCGTGATCGTGGAGGCGTACACCGGGTACGACGGTGAACAGGCCGCCCTCACCGTCGCGTTCGCCCGCTACTGCCTGCCGCAGATCTTCTTCCTCGGGGTGTTCACCCTGCTGGGACAGGTGCTCAACGCGCGCGGCCGGTTCGGCGCGATGATGTGGACCCCGGTCCTCAACAACGTCGTCGTCATCTCCGTCTTCGGCCTGTACCTCGCGGTCGGCGACGGCGGCGACCTGACCGGTGCGGAGACCGCGCTGCTCGGCTGGGGCACCACCGCCGGGATCGCCCTCCAGGCGCTGGCCCTGGTGCCCGCGCTGCGCAGCGCCCGGTTCCGCTGGCGGCCCCGTTTCGACTGGCGCGGCAGCGGGCTCGCCCGGCCGCTGCGCTCCGCGGGCTGGCTGGTGCTGCTCGTCCTCACCAACCAGGCCGCGTACTGGGTGGTGACCCGGCTCGCCACCACCGCCGGTGAGCGGGCCGCGGCCCTCGGCACCGACGGGGGCGTCGGGTTCAGCGCCTACAACAACGCCTACCTGTTGTGGGCGGTGCCGCACGGCATCGTCACGGTGTCGCTGGTCACCGCCCTGGTGCCGCGGATGAGCCGGGCCGCGGCCGATGACGACCTCGCGGCCGTGCGACGCGACGTGTCCGGGGCGCTGCGCACCTCGGCCGCGGCGATCGTGCCCGCGGCCTGTGCGCTGTTCGCCCTCGCGGGGCCCGCCATGGCGGTGGTCTTCCAGTACGGGCGCACCGACGCCGACGACACCGCCGCCATGGCGCTCACCCTGATGGCGTTCGCCCCGGGACTCATCGCGTTCTCCGGGCAGTACGTGGTGGCCCGCGCCTTCTACGCCCTCTCGGACACCCGCACCCCGTTCTTCCTCAACCTGGTGATCGCGGGGCTGAACGCGGGCCTGGCCGTCACCGCGTACCTGGTGCTGCCGGCGCGGCACGCGGTGACCGGCATGGCGGGCGGCTACTCGGTCGCCCTGCTCGTCGGCTGGGCGCTCACCGCGTACGTCCTGCGCCGCAGGCTCACGCCCCGCAGCACCGCCACGGTCACCGGCCACCGCCGCGGCGGCCAGGCCGCGGGCAGCCGCCGGCGGGCCCGCCGGTCGTCCGCCCGCCCGCTGTGGCGGTCCACCACCCTGGGGGAGCACGGTCGGCTGCTGGCCGCGGCCGTGCCCGCCACCGCCCTCGCCCACTACGCCACCGTGGGTCTCGCTCCGCTGGGCCACCTGGTCGCCGCGATCGGGGGCGGTGCCGTCATCGCCGTCGTCTTCGCGGTGCTCGCCCGACCCCTGCGCCTGACCGAACTCGACCGGCTGACCAGCGGCGTCGCCCGACGCCTGCTGCGGCGCTGATCCCGACCCCTGGAATAATCCGCTCATGCCACGTGTGCTCCTCATAGAAGACGACCTCTCCGTCCGGGAAGGGGTCGCACTCGGTCTGCGCCGCCGGGGCCACGAGGTGCGTACGGCCGCGACCGGGGAGGACGGACTGGCCGCCGTCGACGAGTTCCGCCCCGACCTCCTGCTGTTGGACCTGATGCTGCCCGGCGTCAACGGCGTCGAGGTGTGCCGCCGGGTCCGGGAGGGCAGCCAGCTCCCGATCATCATGCTCACCGCCCGCGGCGACGACTTCGACATCGTCATCGGACTGGAGGCGGGCGCCGACGACTACATCGTCAAACCCGCCCGCACCGAGGTCATCGAGGCCCGCATCCGCGCCGTGCTGCGCCGGCTGGACGCCCCCGGCCCCGGGTCCGGGCGGTCCGCCGTCGAGACGCACGGGGAACTCGTGCTCGACCGCGCCGGGCTCAGCGTCTCCAAAGCCGGGCGCGCGCTCGCCCTCGCCCCCTCCGAACTGCGGTTGCTGCTGCATCTGAGCGCGGCTCCCGAGCAGGTCTTCAGCCGCCAGCAGCTCCTCGAACACGTCTGGGAGCACAGCTACCACGGTGACGCCCGGCTGGTCGACGCCTGTGTGCGGAGGCTGCGCAACAAGATCGAGGACGTCCCCGGCAGCCCCCGCTACATCCAGACCCTGCGCGGCTTCGGCTACCGCTTCGGCCCCCTGTGATCGGCCGCCCCCGCAGGTCCCGGCACGCTGCCGACGCGCCGGCACGGGACGCGACCGGGCCCGCCCGCCGGCGCCGGCGGGCGCCGTTCGGGCTGCGGACCCGGCTCGTGCTGGCGTTCCTGCTGGTCGCCGCCGTCAGCGCCGGTACCACCGCGACCCTCACCTATCGGGAGGCCCGCAACTCGGTCCTCAGTTCCGTCCAGGACACCGCAGTGGCGTCCTTCCGCGAACAGGTCTCGGGGATGTGGGTGCAACCGCCGCTGACCCGCCGCAGCATCCAGGACGAACTGCTCAAGATCGCCCGCAAGGGCAAGCCCCGCACCTGGGTCGTCTTCGCCGAGTACGGGAGTCTGCGGGTGTCCTCGGGCACCAGCCCGACGTCCACGGTCATCACCCCGCAACTGCGCCGCGCCGCCACCTCGCCCGACCACCCGCACGGCAGCTTCCAACGGGTGCTGAAGAACGGCGAGCCCTACCTCACGATCGGTGTGCCGGCCGTCTTCCGGGCCGGCCCCGACGGGGTGCTGCCCACCCGCCTGGTGCTCTACGCGGTGTTGCCGATGCGCGAGGAACAGGCCCAGACCGAGGCTCTGGTCGCCGCCGCCCGGGCCGGGGCCATGCCGGGCCTCGCCATCGCCCTGGTGCCCGCCCTGCTCGCGGCCCGCAGCGTGCTCCGCCCGGTGCGCGAACTGCGACGGGCCGCCCGCAGCATGGGCAGCGGGCGGCTCGACACCCGCATCCCGGTCCGGGGCAACGACGAACTCGCCGACCTCGCCCACACCTACAACGAGTCCGCGGGCAAGCTGGAACAGTCGGTCGCCGAACTCCAACGCGCCGAGGAACGCGCCCGGCGCTTCGCCTCCGACGTCTCCCACGAACTGCGCACCCCGTTGGCCGGGATGCTCGCCGTCACCGAGGTCCTGGACGAGGACGCCGAACGGTTGCCGCCCGACACCGCCCAGGCGGTCCGGCTGATCAGCGCCGAGACGGGGAAGCTGGCCGTGCTCGTCGAGGACCTGATGGAGATCTCCCGCTTCGACGCCCGCGCCGCCGAACTCCACACCGACGAGGTCGACGTGGCTGAAACGATTCACCGCACCCTGCGCAGTCGGCACTGGACCGGTGGGCACCCCGAGCGGGTCCGCACCGACCTGCCCGACGGCATCCGGGCCCGACTCGACCCGCGCCGTTTCGACGTCGTCGTCGCCAACCTCGTCGGCAACGCGCTGCGCCACGGCGCCGCCCCCGTCACCGTCCGGCTCCGCCGGGGCACCACGCCCCACGGCACGCCGACGTTCGTCACCGAGGTCACGGACAGCGGCCCCGGCATCCGGACCGAGGTGCTGCCGCACATCTTCGACCGCTTCTACAAGGCGGACGCCGCCCGGGTGCGCTCCGCGGGCAGCGGGCTCGGCCTCGCCATCACCCAGGAGAACGTCCACCTGCACGGCGGTGCCGTCCGCGCCGCCAACCTCCCCGGCGGCGGCCTCGGCGTCGACGGCGCGGGCGCCGTGTTCACCGTGGAGATACCGCTGTACGGGCCGGAGGGCGTGCAGTGAACACGAACGGCACCCGAGGCGTCGGGCGACCCGTGCGCCGCCGGACCGTGCGCGGCCTGGCCCTGGCGGCGGCGCTCGCCCTCACCGGCTGCGGGGTGCAGGCCACCGACGTCATCGAAGCCGGCGGCCCCGCGACCGTCCTCGTCATTCCCGGCGAGGGCAACTGGATGCTGGTGTTCTTCGAGACCCCGGACGGCGAGCTGATCCCGGTGCCCCGCCCCCTCACCAACGGCACCTGGGGCGGCGCCACCCCGGTGACCCTCGGCCAGGCGCTCAAGACGCTCCTCGACGGCCCCACGAAGGAGGAACGCGCCGCCGGACTGCGCACCGGACTGCCGAAGCTGTCCGCCGTGGGCAACAAGCTGGGCGTCGGCGCGAACGAAGAGGGGTCCGCCACCGCGGTGTTCCTGCCGCTGCGGCTCGCCGACCTCGACGACCGGGCCGTCGAACAGGTCGTCTGCACCATCGCCTACGCGGGGAGCCCGAGCGGTACGCGCCCGGTGGCCCTGCACGGCACGGACGTCGACATGGAGGCCACCACCTGCCGCGTCGACGTCAACCGCGACGACGTCCCCCGGCCGGCGACCTCGGCCCCGTCCGGGCGTACCTGGCCGCGTCCGCAGACCGCTCCGACCAAGCCGGCCGCTCCGCCCGAGTCGGGGTCGGAACGTTTCCCCAGCGGACCGCCGCCGACCGGCGGAACAGCACCACCCGCCACTTTCTGAGCCCGCTCACAGCAGGGCGCGGGTGCCCTCCAGCAGCCGCACGACCGACGCGTCCGCGACCTTCGCCACCTCGTCGTAGCCGAACCAGCGCAGGTCCAGGGACTCGTCGCTGAGCGTTTCCACCGCCCCCGCGGGGGCGAGTGCGGCGTACTGCACGTCGAGGTGCCAGGCGCACGGGGTCAGGTGCCGGTCGAGCCGGACCGGCCCGCCGCGCAGCAGGCGCAGCGCGGCGATCCCGGACTCCTCGGTGGCCTCGCGCAGCGCCGCCCCGGCGAGGGTGCGGTCACCGGATTCGCAGTGACCGCCCATCTGGAGCCACTTGTGGATCTTGCCGTGGAGGGTCAGCAGGACCCGTTCGCGCTCCGGGTCGACGACCAGGGCACTGGCCGTGACGTGACCGTCCCCGCAGGACCTCCACACCCCGTCCGGGTGGGCGGCCAGGTGCGCGAGGTACAGCTCCCGCAGTTCGTCCTGGTCGCCGTACCCGCGCAGGACCTCGACCGTGTCGTCGTACAGGCTCACTTGCTGTCGTCGCCGTCCTCACGGTCGGTGCCGTCGGTGCCGTCGGTGGTGTTGCCCTTGCCCTTGCCGTCGTCGGGGCCGGTGGCGTCGGGGTCGGCCTTCTTCTCGGTGCCGGTGGTGCCGCCGGCGCCCGCCGCCTCGCCGAGGAGCTTGTCCAACTCGGAGAAGTCGAGCTGCTCGCGGTGGACGAAACCGTCGGGGTCGTCCAGGTCGGAGGCCGTGGGCAGCATGTCCGGGTGGGCCCAGAGGCCGTCACGCCCGTCCACCCCGCGCGCGTCGGTGAGCGAGGCCCACAGCCGGGAGGCGTCCCGCAGCCGGCGCGGACGGAGCTCCAGACCGATCAGGGTGGCGAAGGTCTGCTCGGCCGGACCGCCGGAGGCACGGCGTCGACGCAGTGTCTCGCGCAGGGCGTCCGCCGACGACAGCCGGGGCTTCGCCGCCTCGTGCACCACCGCGTCCACCCAGCCCTCGACCAGGGCGAGGGCGGTCTCCAGTCGGGCGAGGGCGGCCTTCTGCGCCGGCGTGTCCTCCGGCTGGAACATGCCCTGCTGGAGGGCGTCCTGCAACTGCTCCGGGTTCGACGGGTCGAGCTGGCCGACCATGTCCTCCAGCTTCGACGTGTCGACCTGGATGCCGCGCGCGTACCCCTCGACCGCACCGAACAGGTGTGCGCGCAGCCATGGCACATGGGCGAACAACCGCTGGTGGGCGGCCTCGCGCAGGGCCAGGTAGAGCCGCACCTCGCCCTCGGGGACGCTGAGGTCCTTGCCGAAGGCGGCGACGTTCAACGGGAGCAGCGCGGACTTCCCGGTCGGGCCCAGGGGCAGCCCGATGTCGG
This sequence comes from Streptomyces sp. NPDC059816, assembly GCF_042732055.1. NCBI lineage: Bacteria > Bacillati > Actinomycetota > Actinomycetes > Kitasatosporales > Streptomycetaceae > Streptomyces > Streptomyces sp. NPDC059816. The sequence continues at coordinate 28,136 of NZ_JBHWIQ010000024.1, read as the reverse complement.
AGGAGCCGACGACCTCACCCGCGAGGACGCCGACGGCCTGGCCCATCTGCGTACCGAACATGGCGCCGCCCATCGAGCGCATCACGCCGATCAGCGGGCCCGCCATGGCCTGCATCTCGTCCGGCAGCACCTGCCCCATGGCCGCGCCGACCCGCTCGGCGACCGGGTCGACCAGTTCCCGCCACACCGGGAGGGTGGCTTCCACCCACTCGGCGCGGCTCCACGCCACGGCCGAGCCCGAACCCGAGGGCAGCGAGGTGGCGCCGTCCAGCCAGAGATCGGCCAGCCGTACCGTTTCCTCGACCCAGGTGTGGTCGGCCGGGCTCACGCTGGCGTCCTTGGTGCCGTCCGGCGTGCCCTGGGAGACCGTCTGGCGGGCGATCTGCTTGGCCATGTCCCAGTTCACCGGGCCGCCCTCGTACGAGAGCATCTGGCCGAGCTGCTGGAACGCGGCGCCCAGGTCGTTCGGGTTCATCGAACCGAACATCGCGGCGAACGGGTTGTCCCCGCCCTGACCGCCCATGCCGGGCAGCCCGAAACCGAACGGATTGGCAGGTCCCTGACCACCACCGCTCTGGTCCTTCTGCTTGCCCTCGTCGCCGTTGTCCGGCTCCTCCGGCGGAAGGCCGAATCCGAATGGGGTGTCACTCACGGGATTCCTCGGCTCGTCGGGCCGCCGGTGTCTCCCGACGGCGAATGCGCTGCGTCACCACCCAGCGTAGACACCCCGGGCCGATCGAGCCTCGGTGCTCCGCCGACTCCCGGCCTGCGGCAGGATGGGTGCCACCTGGTCCGTACGCGTCACAAGCCGTACGTACTGAAGACAACCGCTGGAGACGCCCGGTGAGTTCCCCAGATCAACAGGTTCGCGCAGCGCGAAACCACTCGGCCGGCCCGCCACCGCGCGGGCCCGTCGTCGCCGTGACCGGCGCGGCGGCCGGGGTGGGCGCGCTGCTCGTGGAGCGGCTCGCCGCGAGCGAGGAGGTCAAGCGGGTCGTCGCCATCGACGAACGGCGCGGTGACTGCGAGGACGCGCAGTGGCACGTCCTCGACGTGCGCGACCCCGCCATCGCCGAGAAGCTCCGCGGAGCGGACGTCGTCGTCCACCTCGCCCTCGACCTCGACCTGGAGACCGACGCGGCGGCCCGCACCGCCTACAACGTCCGCGGCACCCAGACCGTGCTCACGGCCGCCGCGGCCGTCGGGGTGCGCCGGGTCGTGCTGTGCACCTCCGCCATGGTCTACGGGGCCCTCGCCGACAACGAGCTGCCGCTCGCCGAGGACGCCGAGCTGCGGGCCACCGCCGAGGCGACCGGCGTCGGCGACCTGCTGGAGATCGAACGGCTCGCCCGCCGGGCGCCCAAGGCACACCCCGGACTGAACGTGACCGTGGTGCGCCCCGCCGTGCTCGTCGGCGGCACCGACACCGCGCTGACCCGCTACTTCGAGTCGCCCCGGCTGCTCGTGGTCGCCGGCTCCCGGCCCGCCTGGCAGTTCTGCCACGTCGACGACCTGTGCGGGGCGCTGGAGTACGCGGTGCTGGAGAAGGTCGAGGGCGAAGTGGCCGTCGGCTGCGAGGGCTGGCTGGAGCAGGAGGAGGTCGAGGAGCTCAGCGGCATCCGCCGCATGGAGCTGCCGTCCGCCGTCGCGCTCGGGGCCGCCGCGCGGCTGCACCGCATCGGGCTCACGCCGTCGCCCGCGGGGGACCTCGCGTACACGATGTACCCGTGGGTGGTCAGCGGGAGCCGGCTGCACGACGCGGGGTGGCGTCCGCGGTGGACCAACGAGGAGGTCCTCGCGGAGCTGCTGGAGGAGGTCTCCGGGCGGCACACGGTGGCCGGGCGGCGGCTGGGGCGCAAGGACGCGACTGCCGCGGGGGCGGCGGGGGCTACGGTGGCGTTGCTCGGTACGGCTGCGCTCGTGCGGCGGGCGCGCAAGGCTCGCCGCCGCATCTGACGGTTCCCTGCTCGGCTGCGGGTGCGCTGTGGTCGCTCGCGCCGTTCCCCGCGCCCCTTCGGGGGCTGCCTCCTGCGGTGCGCTGTTCCCTGCGGCGGTGTCGCGGTTGCTCGCGCAGTTCCTCGCGCCCCTATCGGGGCACTCCGGGCCGGCGGAGCCCCTCAGGGGCAGCCTCCTGCCGGGAGCGGCGCACCGTTGGCGCAGCCCCCTAGGGGCGCGGGGAACGGCGCGGGCAACCACGACGCACCCGCAGGGAACAGTGCAGCGATAGGGGCGCGGGGAACTGCGCGGGCAAGCACAGCGCAGCCGCACGGGACAGCGCACCGTGAGGGGACCCGGCTGCACTGCGCGGAACCGCGCACCCCGTGTCCTAGGGTGTACGGGAACGAGGGGGGCACCGAGATGGACGAGCCGAGCGAAGCGAACACCGTGCGACTGGTCGCGATACGCGAGGAGCCCCTGTCCCTGGACGAGGTGTTCCACGCGGTGGGCGACCCCACAGCAGGCGGCACCGCCCTGTTCGTGGGAACGGTCCGCAACCACGACGCCGGCGCGTCCGTGGCGGGCCTCGGCTACTCCGCCCACCCCACGGCCCAGGCCGAACTCCGCCGGGTCGCGGAGAAGGTCGCCGCGGACTTCCCGGTCCAGGGCCTCGCCGCGGTGCACCGCGTGGGCGACCTCTCCGTGGGCGACCTCGCGGTGATCGTCGCCGTGTCCTGCCCGCACCGGGCGGAAGCGTTCGCCGCGTGCCGCAGATTGATAGACGACCTCAAGCGGGAGGTCCCCGTCTGGAAGCACCAGCGCTTCTCGGACGGCACGGAGGAGTGGGTGGGCGCCTGCTGAGCGCCCCCGCTTCGCCCGGGCGGGTCCTCCGCTTGCGCAACCGCCCCCCTGGCGTGAGCGTGGTCACTGCGGACGGTTAATCTGCTGATCAGTCAGTTGCGGTCACACACCGGGTTGGGAGGTCGGCATGGCGGCCATCGCCTGGTTGCTGATTCCGCTTTTCGCCGCGCTCGGCGCGGGCCTGTGGGGCAGTTGGGCCACCAGGACCCGCCGCACCGGCGACGGTCCGGAACTGGCCGGTTACGAACGGTTCCGCGCGGCGATGGAGAAGAGCCGCTCCGACGTGGTGTGAGGGTCGCGGCCGGAACGCGGGCGACCCGTCCGGGCGGACTGGGCGGTGCGATCACCGACAGGTCCCGTACTGTCGTTCCATGCCACGCCGCACGACGACGATGCTCGCTTCCACCGTGTTGCTGATCGCGCTGCTCTGCGCGGGAGTGCTCATCAAGACGCCGTACTCGGAGATGTCCCCGGGTCCCACCGTGAACACGCTCGGTGAACACGACGGCGAGCCGGTGCTCCAGATCGCCGGCCGCAAGACGTACCCGACGACCGGCAACCTGAACATGACGACGGTCCGCGTCACCAGTGCCGACTACCGGATGAACCTGGTGGAGGCGGTGTACGGCTGGCTGGCCCACGACAACATCGTCGTGCCGCACGACACGCTCTACCCGGACGGCAAGACGGAGGAGCAGTCCAAGCAGGAGAACGCCGAGGAGTTCACCCAGTCCCAGGAGAGCGCGAAGGTCGCCGCACTGGAGGAGTTGGACATCCCGGTCCAGGCCTGGGTGATCGTCGCCTCCGTGGTCAAGGGCAGCCCCGCCCAGGGCAGGCTGCACGCCGGGGACGTCATCAAGAGCGTGGACGGCAAGCCGGTGAAGGCGCCCGCGGACGTCGCGAAGCTCGTCACCCGGCACGAGCCCGGCGAGAAGGTCGTCTTCACGGTCATCCCGGCGAAGGACGCGGCCGAGGCGGAGAAGACCGGCAAGCCGGCCACCCGCACCGAGGACGTGACCGTCACCACCAAGGAGGCCGAGGACGGCAAGCGGGCGATCGTCGGCATCCAGGCCGGGACCGACCACACCTTCCCGTTCAGCATCGACATCAAGCTCGCCGACGTCGGCGGTCCGAGCGCCGGGCTGATGTTCGCCCTCGGCATCGTGGACAAGCTCACCCCCGAGAACCTGACCGGCGGCAAGTTCGTCGCGGGCACCGGCACCATCGACGACGACGGCAAGGTCGGGCCGATCGGGGGCGTCGAGATGAAGACCGTGGGCGCCCGGGAGCAGGGGGCCGAGTTCTTCCTCACCCCGAAGGACAACTGCGCGAGCGCCGCCGAGGACGTCCCCGAAGGCCTCACCCTGGTCAAGGTCGACACCATGGACGACGCCATGCAGTCCCTGGAGGACATCCGCGAGGGCCGGACGGACCGCCTGCCCACCTGCTCCAAGGGCTGAGCCCCCCGGGCCGGACGGCGGACCCGTCCGGCCCCGCGGGGCCTAGTCGGCGAACGTCGCCGTCAAGGCGTCGGCCAGACCCGGCACCAGGTCGGAACCGGTCAGGACGTCCGTCGCGGAGTCCTTGTCGCGCAGTCGCAGCGCCGAATCGCGGGAGCCGTCGCGCAGCACCGCCACCGTCATCCGGACCTCCTGGCGGTCCGGGTGCCGGGCGACCCAACCGGCGAGCTTCGCGCCGTCCAGGCCGGCCGGGACGGACGCCTCGGCCGACGGAGGCAGCATCAGCCGCTCCACCGACAGGGCGCAGCCGGCCACGGCGTCGGGCCAGGCGATGGTGCCCAGGAACTCGTCCAGGGCGGTGCCCGCCGGGACCTCGTCCTGTTCGATCGGGGTCAATGAGCCACCCGGGTTGGGGGCGGCGGGGTCGTCGGCGAGGCCGAGCCGCGCGGCGAGCGTGGGTTCCTGGGAGCGCAGCCGATCGGTGTCGACCAGGGCGAACAGTCGGGCGGGCTGGTCCCAGCCCAGCCCGGAGATGTACTCGTCGATCTCCAGCACGGCCCGCGTCAGCGGACCTGCGGCCATCGGGGTGCCTGAGTTGGCGGTGTTGGACATGGTCACAATCCTGCCTCGTTCACCCCCGGAACCGGGAACCGAGTAAAGCATCAGTAAGTTGCATAGGTGAGACCCCTGCGTTCGTGGGGGTCCGGAAGCAGAACTACAGCGACTTCGAGGTGCGCACCTTGGCTTTCCAGATGCCGGACCGCGGCGGAGGCCCGACCGGGCCACGGATCAGAGTGGGCCGACCGTCCCGGCGGGTCCGCACCCTGCTCATGACACTGGGCGTCCTGGCCGTGCTGGCCATGGTGTTCGTCATGTTCGCGGGGTTCTGGACTGACTGGCTCTGGTACCGGTCGGTCAACTACTCGTCGGTGTTCACGACGACCCTGTGGACCAAGATCGGGCTGTTCCTCGTCTTCGGGCTGCTCATGGCGGCCTCCGTGGGCGTGAACATCTGGCTGGCGCACCGACTGCGTCCGCCGTTGAGCGCGATGTCGACCGAGCAGCAGAACCTCGACCGGTACCGCATGGGGATCGCCCCCTACAAGAAGTGGATCCTGCTCGGACTCACGGCGATCGTGGGGCTGATCGCCGGGGCGTCAGCCGCGGGCCAGTGGCGCACCTGGCTCATGTGGGTGAACGGCGTCGCGTTCGGCAAGAAGGACCCCCAGTTCGGTCTGGACGTGTCGTTCTTCGCCTTCGACCTGCCCTGGTACCGCTTCCTGCTGGGCTTCGGCTTCGCCACGGTGGTGCTCTCGCTGATCGCCGCCGCCCTGACGCACTACCTGTACGGCGGCCTGCGGGTCACCAGCCCCGGCGGGCGGGCCACCGCCGCGGCCACCGGGCACCTCTCGGTGCTCCTCGGCATCTTCGTCTCGCTGAAGGCGATCGCCTACTGGCTCGACCGGTACGGGCTCGCCGTGAAGTCCAGCGACTTCAAGGCCACCGACAACTGGACCGGCCTGCGCTACGTCGACGCCAACGCGTACCTGCCCGCGAAGACGATCCTGTTCTTCATCGCGGCCATCTGCGCCGTGCTGTTCTTCGCGACGCTGTGGCGGCGCACCTGGCAGCTCCCGGTGATCGGGTTCGGCCTGATGGTGCTCTCCGCGGTCCTGATCGGTGGCCTGTACCCGGCGATCGTGCAGAAGTTCCAGGTCCAGCCGAACGAGCAGGCCAAGGAAGCGCCGTACGTCGAGAAGAACCTCCAGGCGACGACCGAGGCGTACGGGATCGCGGACATCAACGTCACCGACTACCCGGGCAAGAGCAACACCACGGACAAGGCGAAACTGCGCCAGGACGCCGACAAGGCGGCCAGCATGCGCATGATCGACCCGAACGTGGTGTCGCCGACGTTCCAGCAGCTCCAGCAGATGCGGAACTACTACGCCTTCCCGGCCAACCTCGACGTGGACCGCTACAAGGGCCCCGACGGCAAGGAGCAGGACACCGTCATCGGTCTGCGCGAGCTGGACCTGAACGGCATCCCGAAGAACAACTGGATCAACGACCACTTCCGCTACACCCACGGGTACGGCGTGGTCGCCGCCAAGGGCACCGAGGCCACCCCCGGGGGCAGCCCCGTCTTCACCGAGTCGGACCTGCCCTCCAAGGGCACGCTCGGCGACTACGAGCAGCGGATCTACTACGGCGAGAAGACGACGCAGTACTCCATCGTCGGCGGGCCGCAGAGCGAGATCGACTACTCCGACGACAAGGGCGAGAAGACCACCCGGTACAAGGGCGACAGCGGCGTCAACCTGTCGAACCCGCTGAACCGCGCGGCGTACGCCGTCGCCTTCGGCGAGCCGCAGATCCTCTACTCGGGCGCGATCGGTGACGGCTCCCGCATCCTGTACAACCGGGTGCCCAAGGAGCGCGTCGAGGCGGTCGCCCCCTGGCTGACCATCGACGGCGACGCCTACCCGGCGGTCGTCGACGGCCGCATCCAGTGGATCGTCGACGCGTACACCACCACCAACGGCTACCCGTACGCGTCCCGCACCACCCTCGGCGACACCACGGCCGACTCGCTCACCGAGCGCAACAACCAGCGGGCGGTGGTGGCCCAGCAGAACCAGGTCAACTACATCCGCAACTCGGTCAAGGCGACGGTCGACGCGTACTCGGGTGAGGTCAAGCTGTACCAGTGGGACACCCAGGACCCGGTCCTCAAGACCTGGATGAAGGCGTTCCCGGACACGGTGCAGCCCAAGAGCGAGATCTCCCCGCTGCTCATGGATCACCTGCGCTACCCGCAGGACCTGTTCAAGGTCCAGCGCGAGCTGCTGACCCGCTACCACGTCGGGGACGCCGACGCGTTCCTCAGCGGCAGCGAGGTGTGGCAGGTGCCGGACGACCCGACGAACCGGTCGGGCAAGGCCGTGCCGCCGTACTACCTGAGCATGCGGATGCCGGACCAGAAGGACCAGGCGTTCTCCCTCACGACGACGTTCACGCCGAACGGACGGGACAACCTCAGCGCCTTCATGTCGGTCAACGCCGAGGCGGGCACCTCCGACTACGGCAAGATCAGCATCCTGAAGATGCCGTCGGCGGAGACCATCGACGGGCCCAAGCAGGTCCAGAGCAAGTTCAACTCGGACACGGCCATCGCCGAGAAGATCAGGCTGCTGCGTGGTGGTGACTCGGAAGTCGAGTACGGCAACCTGCTGACCGTGCCCCTGGACGGCGGACTGCTCTACGCGGAACCGGTCTACGTGCGCGGCGGCGGGCTGAAGTACCCCCTGATGCGCCGGGTGCTGGTCACCTACGACGGCAAGACGGCGTTCGAACCGACGCTGGAGAAGGCGCTCAACGTCGTCTTCGGCGCGGAGAAGGCGAGCCCGCCGGAGAAGCCGGAGACCAACGAGCCCCAGCCACCGGGGGAGACCCCGACCGAGCCGCCGGGCAACGCCGATCCCACCGTCCAAGAGGCACTCGAAGAGGCCCAGCTGGCCTTCGACGACGGCCAGCAGGCGATGAAGGACAACGACTGGAAGGCGTACGGCGAGGCCCAGACCAAGCTCAAGGACGCGCTGAAGCGGGCCGAGGAGGCCCAGCAGAAGGCGGACGAGGGCGCGGACGGCAAGCCGGCGGGGAAGCCCGACGAGGAGCCCTCCGGGGCATCCTCCGACAAGCCTGCCGACAAGCCGGCCCGGGGCGCCTGACCCGGGCGGCCGGACCACTCCCGGGGGCGCGGCGAACACCGCGCGCCCCCGGGGCGGCCCGCACGCTCCGACGAGCACCCGAGCGTCACGGGGGCGGGTGCTCCACCAGCGGGAAGATCACCCGCCCGCACCGTGCTAAGGTCTAAACAACACGACGCGGGGTGGAGCAGCTCGGTAGCTCGCTGGGCTCATAACCCAGAGGTCGCAGGTTCAAATCCTGTCCCCGCTACTGAAGGCGAAGGCCCGGAAGCCAAGCTAGCTTCCGGGTCTTCGTCATGTGTGTGTGGACGCGGGCGCGGGCGGTGTGCACGCCGCGCTCAAGGGCACGAGCGTCAGGGAGAGTTGGGGTCAACGTGTTTGACTTGTCTCTGTGTGGGCATGTCGACAAAACGCTGTAGTGACCTCGCTGACTGCGGTGTGTCAGAAATGCCCAGGTTGCGGGTGGTGCGACGATGGATGTTATGGGGGACAAGGCAACTCTGTGGGAGACAGGGCGATTTGCGCAGCCCGTCGACCGGGACGAGACCGGTGCGGCGGCCGAGGAGGAACGCCACCGCGCCGCTGCCGACGCCGGTGACACGGAGGCCCTGAGCGTCCTCGGGGCGCTCCTGCTGCGCCGCGGCGACCTCGACGGGGCCGAGCCCCGGCTGCGGGCCGCCACCGCCGCCGGCGACCGGGCCGCCGCCAACAACCTGGGCGTCCTGCTCCACCAGCGCGGCTACTCCGACGAGGCCGCCGGCTGGTGGCGGATCGCCGCCGTCGCCGGTTCCGCCGCCGCCGCCCACGCCCTCGGACGCCACCAACGCGAACGCGGTGACGAACCCGCCGCCGAGTACTGGCTGCGCCAGTCCGCCGAGCAGGGCCACGCGCTCGGCGCGTACGCGCTCGCCGACCTGTTGGAGCACCGCGCCGACGCCGGAGCCGAGGAGTGGATGCGGGCCGCCGCCGAACGCGGCCACCGGGAGGCCGCCTACCGGCTCGCCCGTCGGCTCGACGAGCGCGCCGACGCCCGGGCCCCCGCCCCGGCCGACCGTCCGTCCCGACCGCGGGCGGCCGGCGAGGCCGAGCAGTGGTACCGCCAGGCCGCCGCGCGCGGGCACCGGCAGGCCGCCCTCCACCTGGGCGCCATCCTGGAGGGCCGCGGTGACCTCAAGGAGGCCGGCCGCTGGTACCTCACCTCCGCCAAGGACGGCGAGGCCCGCGCCGCCTGCGCCCTCGGGTACCTGCTGCGCGACGCCGGGGACGTCGAGAACGCCGCCGTGTGGTGGCTGCGGGCCGCCCAGGACGGCGACGGCAACGCCGCGAACGCACTCGGCGCGCTGCACGCCCAGCGCGGCGAACCGCAGAGCGCCGAGCGCTGGTACCGGGCCGCGATGGACGCGGGCGACGTCAACGGCGCCTACAACCTCGCGCTGCTGTACGCCCAGCAGGACCGCACCGCACAGGCCGAGCAGTGGTACCGCCAGGCCGCCTACGCCGGGCACCGCGAGGCGGCGAACGCGCTCGCCGTCCTGCTCCTCCAGGTCGGTGACGCGGCGGGCGCCGAGCCCTGGTTCTCCAAGGCGGCCGAGGCGGGCAGCGTCGACGCCGCCTTCAACCTGGGCATCCTCTGCCAGGGGCGCGGCGACGAGGCCGGCGCGGTGCGCTGGTACGGGCGGGCCGCCGCCGCCGGACACACCGAGGCCGCCCTGCACGTGGGCATCGCCAGGCTCCGCGACGGCGAGGAGCAGGAGGCGGAACGGCACCTGCGACGGGCCGCGGGCGGCGGTAGCGCGGAGGCCGCGTACCGGCTCGCTGCGGTGCTGGACGCCCGCCGCCCGCCCGCTCCCGCACACGAGTTGGGGGAGCCGGTGCTGGAGCGCACCGAGTGCGAGGAGTGGTACGAGCGGGCCGCCGAGCAGGGGCACCGACGGGCCCAGGTGCGGGTCGGGATGTTCGCCTCCGCGCGCGGCGACGTCGTCGAGGCGGCCCGCTGGTACCGCCTCGCGGCGGAGGCCGGCAGCCGCAACGGCGCCTTCAACCTGGGGCTGCTGCTCGCCCGTGAGGGCAGCGAGCCCGAGGCCGCGCTGTGGTGGAAGCGGGCCGCCCGCGCCGGGCACGGACGGGCCGCCCTGCGGCTGGCGCTGTTGCACGCACGGCGCGGGGAGTTGGCCGAAGGCCAGCGGTGGGCCGACCTCGCGGTGTCCCTCGGACCCGAGGAAGTCGCCGGGCGCGCCGCCCGGTTGAGGGACGCGCTGGGCGAGGAACTCTCCGCCTGACACCGTGCGGCGTCGACCCGCGGGCCGAGTCGGAGATTGACGATCCGTCATTCCTGAAAAAAGGGGTGCCCGCGATAACTGTGGCGCGCCTCACGGGGGTTAACCTGGCGGCTGGATATCGCCCGTACGGGTGGCACAGGGACGGAGAGTCGCGGTGGCGGAGGAAATCGACACGAGCAAGCCCAGTATCGCGCGGGTGTACGACGCGGTCCTCGGCGGCAAGGACAACTACGAGGTTGACCGCGTGGTTGCCGAAGGGGTCAAGCAGACGGTGCCGCACATCGGGGACGTGGGGTGGTTCAACCGGGCCGTGCTCGGCCGTGCGGTCAGCCACCTGGCGTCCGAGGTGGGGATCAAGCAGTTCATCGACCTCGGTGCCGGGCTCCCCACGCTGGAGAACACCCACCACGTGGCCCAGCGCGTCAACCCCGACGCCCGTGTCGTCTACGTCGACAACGATCCGATCGTCCTCGCCCACGGTCGCGCCCTGCTGGAGGAGAACGCGAACACCGGCGTCTCCAACGCGGACCTGCGCGACCCGCAGACCGTGCTCCAGGAACCCGCCGTCAAGCGGCTGATCAACTTCGACGAGCCGGTCGGCATGCTGCTCGTCGGCATCCTCCACCACCTGCACGACGACGAGGACCCCAAGGGCATCGTCGACGAGTACATGTCCCACGTGCCCCCGGGCAGCCACCTGGTGATCACGGCGTTCTGCGACACCGGACCGGAGGCCCGGGCCGTCGAGCAGACGATGCTGCACCTCCTCGGTACGGGGCGCTTCCGCACCACCGAGGAGATCACCGCGTACTTCGACGGGTACGAGCTGTTGGAGCCCGGGGTGGTGTCCCTGCCGTTGTGGCGTCCGACCGAGCCGGTCGAGGAGCCGCTGAACGTCGCGCAGCGACTGATGGCCGGGGGGGTGGCGCGCAAGCGCTGAGGCGCTGCGCTGGGCTCAGTGATTTGCTCCTTACCCGTGCGTCACGTACAGTTCAGTTTACCGACGCGGGGTGGAGCAGCTCGGTAGCTCGCTGGGCTCATAACCCAGAGGTCGCAGGTTCAAATCCTGTCCCCGCTACTTGCAGACATAGGGCCCAGAGGCTTCGCCTCTGGGCCCTAGTCGTGCTCCCGTGCAGGTGCGTCGTGGCTGCTCGCGCAGTTCCCCGCGCCCCTTCGGTGCGACCCAGTGGGGCTGCGCTGTTCCGTACAGGTGCGTCCCGCTGTTGCGCAGTTCCCCGCGCCCCTAGGGGGCTGCCTCCTGCGGTGCGCTGTTCCCTGCGGGAGGCTCGCCTGAGGGGATTCGCCGGGCCGGAGTGCCCCGATAGGGGCGCGGGGAACTGCGCGACGAGCCACGACGCACCCGCAGGGGACAACGCACCGCAGGAGGCACCACCCGGGGGCGCGGGGAACGGCGCGAGCAACCACGACGTACCCGCAGGGAACAGCGCAGCCCGACAGCAACGCACCCAGCGGAAAGTGCGCCGTCCGGCTAGTTACTCGTGCAACGGGGACAGAGTCCCTTGAACGTCATCTCCACCGCGGACACGGTGAACCCGAACCGCTCCGAATCGGGGAGGTCACCCAGGGGATTGCCCAGCGGATGCACGTCGCGAATCGCCCCGCAGCCCGAACACACCAGGTGGTGGTGGGGCCGATGAGCGTTCGGGTCGTACCGCTTGGCCCGCTTGTCGGTCGCCACTTCGAGCACCTCGCCCAGCGAGACCAACTCGCCGAGCGTGTTGTACACGGTCGCCCGGGAGATCTCCGGGAGCCGCACCACAGCGCGCGCGTGCACCTCGTCGGCGGTCAGATGGACGTGCTCACCGTCGAGGACCTCGGCCACGACACGGCGCTGTGCGGTCATCCGCCAGCCACGTCCACGCAGCCGCTCCAACAGGTCACTCATGCGCATCAGCCTAACAGCAGGGGGACCTTGATCCCGAATGGGTGTGACTTTGGAGAGTTGCTTGACTTAGACATTGTCCATTGTAGGATCGGCTACGGCATTGGCCAAGAGGTCAAACTGGCTCAGGATGACGCAGGAGGCGCACGTGACGTCGCAGGGACCGCTCACCACGGAGGCCGGCGCTCCGGTCGCCGACAACCAGAACAGCGAGACGGCGGGCGTCGGTGGTCCCGTACTGGTCCAGGACCAGTCCTTGCTGGAGAAGCTGGCGCACTTCAACCGTGAGCGCATTCCGGAGCGGGTCGTCCACGCACGCGGCGCGGGTGCGTACGGCACCTTCACGCTGACCCGGGACGTCACCCAGTGGACCCGGGCGAAGTTCCTCTCCGAGGTGGGCAAACAGACCGAGACCTTCCTCCGATTCTCGACCGTGGCCGGCAACCTGGGTGCGGCCGACGCAGTGCGCGACCCGCGCGGCTTCGCGCTGAAGTTCTACACCGAGGAGGGCAACTACGACCTCGTCGGCAACAACACCCCGGTGTTCTTCATCAAGGACGCCATCAAGTTCCCCGACTTCATCCACACCCAGAAGCGCGACCCGTACACGGGCTCGCAGGAGGCGGACAACGTCTGGGACTTCTGGGGGCTGAGCCCCGAGTCCACCCACCAGGTGACCTGGCTCTTCGGCGACCGGGGCATCCCTGCCTCGTACCGCCACGTGAACGGCTACGGCTCGCACACCTACCAGTGGACCAACGAGGCCGGCGAGGTCTTCTGGGTCAAGTACCACTTCAAGACCGACCAGGGCATCAAGAACCTCACCCAGGCGGAGGCCAACCGTCTCGCGGGGGAGGACCCGGACAGCCACCAGCGGGACCTGCGCGAGTCGATCGAGCGCGGCGACTTCCCGTCCTGGACGGTCCAGGTGCAGGTGATGCCCGCGGCCGAGGCGGCGAACTACCGCTTCAACCCGTTCGACCTCACCAAGGTGTGGCCGCACGAGGACTACCCGCCGATCGAGATCGGCAAGCTGGAGCTGAACCGCAACCCGGAGAACGTCTTCGCCGAGGTCGAGCAGTCGATCTTCAGCCCCGCGCACTTCGTGCCGGGCATCGGCCCGTCCCCGGACAAGATGCTCCAGGGTCGGCTGTTCGCGTACGGGGACGCCCACCGCTACCGGGTCGGCATCAACGCCGACCACCTCCCGGTGAACCGTCCGCACGCCGCCGAGGCGCGCACCAACAGCCGGGACGGCTTCCTGTACGACGGGCGCCACAAGGGTGCGAAGAACTACGAGCCCAACAGCTTCGGCGGCCCGTTCCAGACCGACCGACCGCTGTGGGCGGCCACCACGGTCACCGGATCGACCGCCAACCACGTGGCCCCCGGCCACGCCGAGGACAACGACTTCGTCCAGGCCGGTGACCTGTACCGGCTGATGTCGGAGGACGAGAAGTCCCGTCTGATCGAGAACCTCTCGGGAGCCATCGCCCAGGTGTCGCGCGACGACATCGTCGAGCGCGCGGTGAACAACTTCCGCCAGGCCGACGGGGACTTCGGAAAGCGTCTGGAAGCCGCGGTTCAGGCCCTGCGCGGCTGAGGGCGACGGGGGTGCGGTGCGGGGTCGACCCGCGCCACGCCCCCGGTGTGTGGGACGACGGCCGGGCGGAGGTCATCCGCCCGGCCGTCGCACGTCGTGCGCCCGGGGTCAGCCGATCGCGCTGGCCGCCCGGCGCCGCGTCGGCACCCAGCAGCGCAGGACGTCGCGGACCGAGACCACCCCGACCGGTTCGCTGTCGCCGAGCACGATCAGATGGCGGAAGCCGCCGCGGGTCATCGCGTCCGCGGCGTCCTGGAGGGTCCACGCCTCGGCGGCGAAGACCACGTCGGTCGTGGTGTGGGCTGCGGCCGTCTCCCGGTCGGGGTCCTGCCCCAGGCCGATGGAGACGAGGATGTCGCGCTCGGTCAGGATGCCGAGCCCGCTGGTGTCGGGGTCGAGGACGACGGCCGCACCGACGCGGCGGGCCGACATCAGGGAAGCGGCCCGGCGCAGGGTGTGCGCGGGGCCGATGGTGAGGACCACCGTGCTCATGGCGTCGCGGACGAGCATGGTCGAAAGCCACCTCCTGCTTCTACGGAGCCCCCTTGCGAACGAGTTCACAAGTTCACAAGTGGAGTGACCTTCAGAGTGGCAGCCGCCGTACCCGCCAACAAGGGGGTGGAGAGGGTGAAGAACGGCCGGAAATCCTCTACTCCGGGTGACGGTCCCGGGGGTGTGGTCACGTAGCGTGAAGTCCTGCGGAAACCGGAGCGCTCGGTTCGCTGGCGCCGCCCCCCGGACGAGCCACCGGCCCGCCGTCGTCAGTACCGCTGGTTCAGATAGCCCAACAGCTCGTCGTGGAGCAGCCCGTTGGACGCCGCGCCGTTCCCGCTGTGCGGACCCGGACGACCGTCCAGCCCCGTGAACGTCCCGCCCGCCTCCGACACGATCACCGCGTTCGCAGCCATGTCCCACAGCGACAACTCGGGCTCCGCGCACAGGTCCACCGAACCCTCGGCGACCATCATGTACGGCCAGAAGTCCCCGTACGCCCGGGTCCGCCACACCGCTCGGCTGAGGTCGAGGAAGCCGTCGAGCCGCCCCTGCTCCTCCCAGCCGCTCAACGACGAGTAGGCGAACGAGGCGTCGGCGAGCCGGGAGACCTGGGAGACCCGCAGTCGGGACGCCGAGGTCAGACTGCGTCCGCTGAACGCCCCGTGTCCCTTCGCCGCCCACCAACGGCGGCCCAGCGCCGGGGCCGACACCAGGCCCACCACCGGCTGGTAGCCGCCCTCGGCCGCCTCCGTCAGTGCGATCAGCGTCGCCCACACCGGGACCCCGCGGACGTAGTTCTTGGTGCCGTCGATCGGGTCGATGACCCAGCGCCGCGGGCCCGTGCCCTCGATGCCGTACTCCTCGCCGATCACCGCGTCCCGCGGACGGGCCCGCTGCAACTGACCGCGGATCAGCTCCTCGGCCGCCTTGTCCGCCTCGCTCACCGGGGTCATGTCCGGCTTCGTCTCGACCTTCAGGTCGAGGGCCTTGAAGCGCTCCATGGTGGCGGCGTCGGCGGCGTCGGCGAGCACATGGGCCAACCGCAGGTCATCGTGGTAGTCGGGCATGGCCGAACAGTATCCAGCGGGCCGGTCCGGGGGCCACCGCCCGTCCGGCGACCGGGACGGGAGCGGAGCGGGGAGCAACCGGTCGCCGGCCTTGACAGTGCTCCGGGTGCCGTCAACGCTGACAGCGGGTCCGTGATCCCGGTGAGTCCCCGTACCCCGGGCCCGGACCGACATCGATGTCGTCCGTGAGGAGCCGAGCATGACCGCGGCCCGCGCCCTACTGCTCGACGCGGCCCGCGACGCCCTCGCCCGGACCTCCTGGTCCGGCGTGCGCATGGCCGACGTGGCGGCCACCGCCCGGGTGTCGCGACAGACCCTCTACAACGAGTTCGGCAGCAAGAACGGGCTGGCCCGTGCCCTCGTCCACCGGGAGGTCGACGGCTGCCTCGCGGGCGTCGACCGGGTGCTCACCGGCCCCGGCGAGCCCCTCGCCCGTCTGCCGGCCCTGGCCGAGTGGCTGGTCACCACCGCCCGCGGCAACCCGCTGGTGCGCTCGACGCTGACCGGACAGTGGGGCCCGCGCCTACCCGCCCGGGCGCTCGCCGCCGAGCCCTCCGGCCCCGCCGCCCTGCCCGCACCCCGTCCGGGCAACGGGCCGGTGCCGTCCCCCGGCGCCCTGCTGGCCCACGTCCGCGACCGTGCCGTCACCGCACTGGCGCCGCCCGCGGCGGACGCCGTCCAACGGGCCGCACTGACCCGGGCGACCGAGATCGCCCTGCGCCTCGCCCTGTCCTGCGTGTACGCGCCGCCCCCCGCACGGACGGCCGCGGAACTGGTGCGCGAGGCGCTCGGCGACCGGGCTCAGTGCGCGGAGCCCGACATCTGAAGCCCGATCACCCCGGCCACCACCAGGGAGATCGACACGATCTTCAGCGTGGAGACCACGTCCCCGAGGAAGACCATCCCGTAGATCGCCGTCCCCGCCGCCCCGATCCCCGTCCACACCGCGTAGGCCGGGCCCACGTCCAGCCGCTTCAGGGCCAGGGTCAGCAGTCCGAAGCTGCCGAGGGCGAAGGCGGCGAACGCGATCGTGGGCCACAGCCGGGTGAACCCGTGGGACAACTTCAGACAGACCGCGAAGCCGGTTTCGAGCAGTCCGGCGACGATGACCAGCAGCCACGCCATGTGATGCCTCCCGGGGTCCCCACGTTCCGTGGCCGCTTCGTCCGGCTTGGGTCAGGCTCGGTGCGATTATGCCTTCACCTGTCCGGGGGTCCCGCAAACACGCGACGCCCCCACCGGGACGGACGCCACACGGCCGCGCCGCACGCCCGAACGTGTCGGTCAGTCGCCGTCGTGCCGCTCCCGGACCTCCAACAGCCGCCGCAGGGAGTACAGCCGCGCCGGGTCCGCGTGCCCCTCGGCGACCCAGGCGTCCAGGGCGCAGTCCGGCTCGTCGTGGCTGCACGCGCGCGGACAGTTGACCGTGCCCGGCTCCAGATCGGGGAACGCGAGGATCACCCGGGACGGATCCACGTGGTTCAGCCCGAACGACCGCACGCCCGGGGTGTCGATCACCCAGCCCGCGGCCCCGGACAGCGGCAGTGCCAGGGCGGAGGTGGTGGTGTGGCGACCCCGGCCGGTGACCGCGTTGACGTGTCCCGTCACACGTCGCCGCTCCTCGGGCACCAGGGCGTTGACGAGGGTGGTCTTGCCGACCCCCGAGTGGCCCACGAACGCGGTGACCTTGTCGTCCAGCAGCCCCCGCACCAACTCCGCGGCGCCGCCGTCCGCCAACCCGTCCCGCGAGGTCACCACGTACGGCACCCCGAGGGTTTCGTAGGTCTCCAACAGCTTGTCCGGCGGCGCGAGGTCGGACTTGGTGAGGATCAGCAGCGGGTCCAGCCCGCCGTCGTACGCGGCCACCAGACAGCGGTCGATCAGCCGGGGCCGGGGCTCCGGGTCGGCGAGGGCGGTGACGATCGCGAGTTGGTCGGCGTTGGCGACGACGACCCGCTCGTACGGGTCGTCGTCGTCCGCCGTGCGCCGCAGCACCGAGGTGCGTTCCGCGATCCGCACGATCCGCGCCAGGGTGTCCTTCGCGCCGGACATGTCACCGACCAGGGACACCCGGTCGCCGACCACCGCCGCCTTGCGGCCCAGTTCGCGGGCCTTCATGGCCACCACGACCCGGCCGTCGACCAGACAGGTCAGCCGTCCCCGGTCGACGGTGAGGACCATGCCGTCCGCGGCGTCCTCGTGCTTGGGCCGGATGGTGCTGCGGGGACGGTTGCCCTTGCGGTTCGGGCGGAACCGGATGTCGTCCTCGTCGGTGTGCTTGCCGTAGCGGCGCATGATCGAACCGTCCGTCAGTTCCCGAGCATCCCGGTCCACAGATCGGGAAAGTCGGGGAGGGTCTTGGCCGTCGTGGCGACGTTCTCGATCAGCACCTCGGGCACCGCCAGACCGATGATCGCCCCGGCCGTGGCCATCCGGTGGTCGTCGTACGTGTGGAAGGTGCCGCCGCGCAGCGGCCGGGGGCGGATCACCAGACCGTCGGCGGTCTCCGTCACGTCGCCGCCCAGCCCGTTGATCTCCTCGGTGAGCGCGGCCAGCCGGTCCGTCTCGTGCAGCCGCAGGTGCGCCACTCCGCGCAGCGTCGACGGGGAGTCCGCCAGCGCTGCGACCGCCGCGACGCCCGGGGTCAGCTCGCCGACCTCGCTGAGGTCCACGTCGATGCCGTGGATCTTCCCGGAACCGGTGAACACCAGGCCCTCGGGCGTCAGCTCGCAGGAACCACCCATCTCGGTGAAGATCTCCCGCAGCCGGTCACCGGGCTGCGTGGTGTGCTCCGGCCAGTCGGGGACGACGACCCGGCCGCCCGTGACCAGCGCGGCGGCGAGGAACGGCTGCGCGTTCGACAGGTCGGGCTCGACGGTCAGGTCCACCCCGCGCAGCGCGCCCGGGGTGACCCGCCAGACGTTGGGCTCGCCGCCCGACTCGGGGGCGTCGACCTGGGCCCCCGCCCGACGCAGCATGTCCACCGTCATGCGGATGTGCGGCATCGACGGCAGCGGCCCGCCCACGTGCCGGACCTCGACGCCCTGGTTGAACCGCGGCCCCGACAGCAGCAGCGCGCTCACGAACTGCGAGGACGAGGACGCGTCGATCTCGACCCGGCCGCCCTCCAGGGCGCCGCTGCCGTGGACGGTCAGCGGCAGCGCGCCGCGTCCCTCGTCGTCGATCCGGGCCCCCAGTGCGCGCAACCCGTTGATCACGCCGTGCAGCGGGCGCTCGTAGCAGCGGGGGTCGCCGTCGAAGCGGATCGGACCGTCCGCGAGGGTCGCGACCGGCGGGACGAAGCGCATCACGGTGCCCGCGTTGCCGACGTCCACGGTGGCCGGGCCGTGCAGGCCCGCCGGGATGACCCGCCACGCCTCGCCCCCGCCGCCCGCAACGGAACCGGAGGCCGCGGGCTGCGACGAACCGGACGAGACCGTCTCCTCGATGCCGACGCCCATCGAACGCAGTGCCGACGCCATCAACAGGGTGTCCCGGGAGCGCAGCGGCCGGCGCAGCCAGCCCGGCTCGGACGCGATGGCGGAGAGCACCAGGCCACGGTTGGTGACGGATTTCGAACCGGGCACCTGGACCGTCGCGGTGACGGCTCCGCTCGCGTGCGGGGCGGGCCAGAGGGCGGGATGCGCGGCAGTCTCGGTCATGCTCTTTACCTTAGTGGCTGGACGTCAGCACGATTCTCGGGCAAATGAGCTGAAACGTCCTGGTAACAGAGGTGGGGTACGGGTGCCCGCCGCACCCGGCCCGCCCGCCCACGAGAGCGGTGCCGCCCCTGGAACAGGGGCGCCCCTAGAACAGCGTCGCCTCTTCCGGGCCATCGAGCTCCGTCAGCAGCTCGGGGCCGTTGTTGCGCACGTTGCTGACCGCCGTGGCCACCGGGTACGCCCGCACCAGGCCGGTGGGCGGCGGGGCGAGCAGGGCGCTCAGCTCCGCCGGGTCGGTGCGGGACGGGTCCAGCCAGGCGTCCCAGCGGTCCGGGGTGAGCATCAGCGGCATCCGGGGATGGATCTGGGCGAGGGTGGCCGGCCCCTCGGCGGGCGCCCCGGCCAGCGGTGTCGTCTCCGCCTCCGTGGTGAGCACCGTGCACGTCGCCCACCAGGCGCGCGGATGGTCGTCGGGCAGGGTGCGGTCCCGCCAGAACTCGTACAGTCCGGCCATCGCGAACACCGATCCGTCGGCCGGGGTCACGAAGTACGGCTGCTTGCGGGGCCGCTTCTTGCGTCCCTCGACCTCCAGGTCCCGCTCACCGGCGCCCGTCACCCACTCGTAGTACCCGTCCGCGGGCAGGATGCAGCGCCGCGTCGTGAACGCCCGCCGGAACGACGGCTTCTCGTGCACCGTCTCGGAACGTGCGTTGATCATGCGGGCGGCGCCCTCGGGCGTCTTCGCCCAGGACGGGACGAGTCCCCACCTCAGCTTGCGCAACTGGCGAACCGGACGTGGGTCCGCGGCGTCCTTCAAGGGACGGTCCAACACCGCGTGGACCTCCTTGGTGGGCGCCACGTTCCAGTCCGGCTCCAGGGTCTCCTCGGGTTCCCACTTCTCGATCGCGAAGATCCCCGCGAGGTCCTCGGGCCTACGACTCGACGCATACCGTCCGCACATACGTGCCACACTGCCAGACCCCCGCCCGGTTGAGGGAGCCGCCCGGAAAATGAACACTCTCGCCATCGCCAGCGCCACGGACCTCTGGGACCGCGTCACCGGCACCCAACCGGACCCGGACACCTGGGTCGTCGTCGCCACGGCGCTCGCCGCGCTGCTGGTGGTCGTCCCGGCCCCGGCGTGGCGGCTCTCCCGCAACGCCGTCACCATCGCGCACGAGGGCGGCCACGGGCTGGTGGCCCTGCTCGCCGGCCGTCGGCTCGACGGCATCCGGCTGCACTCGGACACCTCCGGACTGACCGTCAGCCGGGGCAAACCCACCGGCATCGGCATGATCCTCACCGCCGCCGCCGGGTACACCGCGCCCCCGCTGCTCGGCCTCGGCGGCGCCGCACTGCTGGGCGCCGGACACATCACCCTGCTGCTGTGGCTGGCCACCGCCCTCCTCCTGGTGCTGCTCGTCATGATCCGCAACGCGTACGGGGCACTCACCGTCGTCCTGTCGGGCGGTGCCTTCCTGCTGGTCTCCTGGCTGGCCGGCCCCCAGGTGCAGGCCGCCTTCGCCTACACGGTCGTCTGGTTCCTGCTGCTGGGCGGCGTCCGTCCCGCCTTCGAACTCCAGGCCAAGCGACGCCGGGGCGGGGCCGGCGACTCGGACGCCGACCAGCTGTCCCGGCTCACCAACGTGCCCGCCGCCCTGTGGCTGTTCTTCTTCCACGCGGTCTCCCTCTGCTCCCTGATAGGGGGCACCCGCTGGCTGCTCCCGCGGTGACGGCGCCGTCACCGCGGCCTGCCTCCCCGCCCCGCGCCGCCCCAGCCGTCAGGATGTCCCCGTGAGCACCGACCACCCTCCCGCCCCGACCGGCGAGACCGTCCCCACCAGCCAGGGGGAGGCCCGCATCACCTGGCACCCCGCCGAGCGCCCGGTGCGGGTGCTGGCGCTGGGGCACGGCGCCGGCGCGGGCACCGGCACCCGTGACCTGCTGGCCTTGGCACGGGAGCTGCCCCGGCACGGCACGACCGTCGCCCTGGTGGAGCAGCCCTGGCGGGTCGCCGGGAAGAAGCTGGCCCCCGCCCCGAAGACCCTGGACGCCGCCTGGCGCGACCTGTGGCCCGCGCTCACCGCCCCCGGGCTGCCGGTGGTGGCGGGCGGGCGCAGCGCGGGGGCGCGGGTGGCCTGCCGCACGGCGCGCGAGCTGGCGGCGAGCGCGGTGCTGGCGCTGAGCTTCCCCCTGCACCCGCCGGGCCGGCCGGAGCGCTCCCGGGCCGACGAACTGCTCGGCGCCGGGGTCCCGACCCTGGTCGTCCAGGGCGGCAACGACCCCTTCGGCCAGCCGGACGAGTTCCCCGACGGCCCGTACGAACTGGTCGAGGTGGACCACGGCGACCACTCCTTCCACGTGGCCAAGCGGGCCCCGGTGACCGAGGACGAGGCGCTGCGCGTACTGACCGACGCGGTCATCGAGTGGATCACCCGGCAGCGCTGAGGCCGTCGTGTCCGGTGGGGAATGCCGGGCGCCCGGGTGCTGTTGACGCGAACAGTGGGAACCCGAGCGCCCGTGGACGTTCACGGGACCGGGCCGCCGGACGGCCACGGTCGGAGCAGTCGGGAACGTCAGGGAAGAGGGAGAGCGTCGCATGGGGTCGATCACGCACCCGAGCCGCAGCGGTACCGCCGGACTCCAGTGGTCGGTGCTGCCGTCGCCGAAGGCGGCGCCCGCCCGGGTACCGGCGACCTCCGAGCTGCCCCTGGCACCCCTGGCCCCGTACGGCCGGACCGCCCCCGAGGGCCCCGGTCGACTATTCTCCGAAGCGAACGGAGCCGGCCTCGGCTCCGGCACGGCGCTTGAGGAGGTGGGTCCGGTCACTGGGACCGACGCGGGGACCGAGAACGGCCAGGCGGAACGGCCCGAGCAGCCCGGGGAGAGCACGGCCGAGCGCAACGCCCGCTTCGAGCGGGACGCGCTCGGGTTCCTCGACCAGATGTACTCGGCGGCCCTGCGCATGACGCGCAACCCGGCCGATGCCGAGGACCTGGTGCAGGAGACCTACGCCAAGGCGTACGCGTCGTTCCACCAGTTCCGCGAGGGCACCAACCTCAAGGCGTGGCTGTACCGGATCCTCACCAACACCTTCATCAACTCGTACCGCAAGAAGCAGCGGGAGCCCCAGCGCAGTGCCGCCGAGGAGATCGAGGACTGGCAGCTCGCGCGGGCCGAGTCCCACATGTCCACCGGGCTGCGCTCCGCCGAGTCGCAGGCGCTCGACCACCTGCCGGACTCGGACGTGAAGCAGGCGCTCCAGGCGATCCCCGAGGAGTTCCGCATCGCGGTCTACCTGGCCGATGTCGAGGGCTTTGCGTACAAGGAGATCGCGGACATCATGGGTACCCCCATCGGGACGGTCATGTCCCGGTTGCACCGGGGCCGCCGCCAGCTGCGCGGCATGCTGGAGGACTACGCGCGCGACCGCGGTCTCGTCCCGGCCGGTGCCGGAGAGTCGAACGAAGCGAAAGGCTCGGGCTCATGAGCTGCGGAGAGCCGCACGAGACGGACTGCACCGAGGTACTCGACCACTTGTACGAGTACCTGGACCGGGAGATGCCCGAGGGTGACTGCACCAAGTTCGAGACGCACTTCGAGGAGTGCTCGCCGTGCCTGGAGAAGTACGGGCTCGAACAGGCCGTGAAGAAGCTGGTCAAGCGGTGCTGCGGCCATGACGACGTCCCCACCGACCTGCGGGCCAAGGTCATGGGGCGGATCGAGCTGATCCGTTCCGGCGAGACCGTCACCGAGCCGTTGGGCGGGCCGTTGCCGGAGCGGTCCGGCACGGACGTCCCCGCCTCCGCGGAAGGCGCCTGAGCGCTGACGTTCGGCTGTCCTGTGCGGGTGCGCTGTGGTTGCTCGCGCCGTTCCCCGCGCCCCTTCGGTGCGCCCCGGTGGGGCTGCGCTGTTCTGCGGGGGTGCGTTCCGCTGTTGCGCAGTTCCCCGCGCCCCTGATCGGGGCACTCCCACCACCGGCACCTTCCAGGGGAGCCCCAGCCCACCCCAGCGCACCCGCACGCGGCAGCGCACCGCAGGGGGCGGCCCCCAAGGGGCGCGGGGAACTGCGCGAACGCCGGGGCGCACCCGCACGCAACAGCGCACCTGCACGGAAGCGCACCGCAGGGGGCGCGGGGAACTGCGCGGGCAACCTCAGCGCACCCGCACGGGACAGCGCACCAGAACGCAGCCATACGTCGTCCGTCACCGGGTAACCCATGGGTAATGAGCGGCGCTCCGACCGGTCGTGGTTGGATGCGAAGGAAGACGCTGTGGGGGCGGGGCGGTAATCCGCGCCCCCCGTGAGGACGGCAGGCGGGAATGAGGATCTTCGGCAAGGGACGGCACCGGCCCTCCGCGTCCTGGCGGCAGGCCACCGACCGGGCGTTCACGCTCATCGGCGACGGCCGGTACGACGACGCGGGGGCCCTGCTGACCCGGGCCGCGGACCTCGAACCGTGGCTCTCGGAGTCCTGGTTCAACCTCGCCCTGCTGCACAAGTTCCGGCACGACTGGGAGCAGGCGCGGGCCGCCGGGCTACGGGCCGTCGCCCTGCTGGACCGGGAGACCGGGGCGCCCGACTGGTGGAACGTCGGCATCGCGGCGACCGCGCTCCAGGACTGGCCGCTCGCCCGGCGCGCCTGGCAGGCGTACGGACTGAAGGTGCCCGGCGGCCGGCCCGGTACGGGCGGCTACGCCGGCGAACCGGTCGGGATGGAGCTCGGCAGCGCCGCCGTGCGGCTCTCCCCGGAGGGCGAGGCCGAGGTGGTGTGGGGGCGGCGACTGGACCCGGCGCGGATGGAGGTGCTCTCCATTCCGCTGCCCTCCTCGGGGCGCCGCTGGGGCGAGGTCGTCCTGCACGACGGGGTGCCGCACGGGGAGCGGACCACCGCCGCCGGACACGCGTACCCGGTCTTCGACGAGATCGAACTGTGGGCGCCCTCGCCCGTGCCCACCTGGGTGGTCCTGCTGGAGGCGGACGGCGAGGAGGACCGGGACGCCCTGGAGCGGCTCGCGGCCGACGCCGGGTACGCCGCCGAGGACTGGTCCTCGTCGGTGCGGCTGCTGTGCCGGATGTGTTCCGAGAGCCGGATGCCCAGCGACGAGGGCGACGGCGAGCACCTCGACCCGCACGATCACAGCGAGCCCGGCCAGCCCGGACCGCTGGGTCACCGCACCGACGGTCACCAGTGGGTGCCCGAGCGGGAGTGCGGGATCGCCGCCCCCGCCTCGCTGGTGCGGGGCCTGCTCGACGGCTGGGTCGCGGACAGTCCGGGCACCCGGGACTGGCGGGACCTCGAAGAGGTGTGCTGACCCGAGGGGTGCTGACCCGAGGGGTGATGCGCTCGCGGGGGGACGACGATCGTCCATATCCCGTCCGGGCGCGGTGCCGGGCGCCGTAGGCTGTGTGGCGGCAGTCGCCCGGAACCGTGCGTCCCCACCGGGGCTCCCGGAGGGACCGGTTCCGGGCGGGACACAGTGTAGGAAGGCGTACGTCGGACATGGCCCAGCAGGACACCGATCAGCAGCACGGCGGGGTGCTCCCCGTGGACGACGAGGGATTCGTCATCGACACGGAGGACTGCGAGGCCCGGGAGGCGGCGTACCGCGAGCGCGGTACCTCCCGTCCGATCACCGTGGTGGGCAATCCGGTGTTGCACACGGAGTGCAAGGACGTCACCGCCTTCGACGGGGAACTGGCGCAGCTGGTGGACGACATGTTCGCCAGCCAGCGCACCGCCGAGGGCGTGGGACTCGCCGCCAACCAGATCGGTGTGGACCTGAAGGTCTTCGTCTACGACTGCATGGACGACTCGGGAACGCGGCACGTCGGTGTGGTGTGCAACCCGGTGCTCCGGGAACTGCCTGCGGACCAGCGGGTGCTCGACACCTCCAACGAGGGCTGCCTGTCGGTGCCGACGGCCTATGCGGAACTGGCTCGCCCGGACTATGCCGTCGTCACGGGGCAGGACGAGAAGGGTCACCCCGTAGTAGTGCGCGGTAGTGGGTACTTCGCACGGTGTCTACAGCACGAGACGGACCACCTCTACGGTCAGCTCTATATCGACCGTCTGTCCAAGCGGGATCGCAAGGACGCTCTGCGCCAGATGGAAGAGGGCACTCCGCGGTATCCCGTGGTGGCCAACGGCTGACCTCCGGTGAGGTGCCTCCCCGAGCGGGGGAGACGAGTTCCGGCACGCCGAGGCACACCGCACCCTGCTGCGGGGGGCCGCTGGGGCCGCCCGTGGACCCCTCGCGCAGATGGTTCGGCGGTACCGCTGTGACCGCTGTGCCCGGTGGGGTCCCCCTGGCCGCGTACCGACCGCGCACGAACGGCGCCCGGCTGAGACACGCTCTCGCCGGGCGCCGTTTCGTGCGCCCGCGTGCGCCCGTTGTGTTGCGCGGCGCACGCGATCCCCATCCGGTCACGGATGGGGACGTTCTCGGCAGCTTGGGTGAGTATGCGGAGTAAATCTGTTCCCTACTCGGTCAGATGTAGTGCTGAATGGAAAGTGCGCGGGGATGCGCGACGGCGCGGTACGGGATGGGTAAGTGCGCCCTACCGTGTGGGTAAGGCCGACTGAGAGGGGACGCTCGTGCCTGCTTTCTCCCACAGCACCACAACGACGCAGATCGCAGTTCCACCGGCACTCGCGCTTCCGGTGATCGAGGAGCTGTTTCCACGGCAGGTGCACCCGTATTGGCCGGAACTCCAGGAGGTGACCCGCGCCTGGCTTCTGGAAAAGCGACTCATGCCGGCCGACAAGGTCGCCAGGTATGCGGACGGGCTGCGCTACACGGATCTGATGGCCGGCTACTACATCGGCGCGCCCACGGATGTGCTCCAGGCAATTGCCGATTACAGTGCGTGGTTCTTCGTCTGGGACGATCGTCACGACCGCGACGTCGTGCACGGCCGGAGCGCGGCCTGGGGCCGGCTCCGGCAGCGACTCCACGATGCACTCGATGCACCGTGGCACCACCTGCACCACGACGACGCACTGGTCGCTGCATTCGCGGACAGCATGGTCCGGTTGTACTCGTTCCTGGGCGAGAGTTGGAACGCCCGGTTCTCCGGGCACTTCCACGAGGTGATCGAGGCGTATGACACCGAATTCCAGAACCGGACGACCGGTCAGGTTCCGACCGTCGACGAGTATCTGGAACTCCGCCGCCTCACCTTTGCCCACTGGATCTGGCTCGACCTTCTGGAACCCGCTGCGCGGTACGAAATTCCACAGCACGTTCGAGAGCATTCCGCGTATCGGCGGGCAGGACTCGCCTGTCAGAATTTCGCCGCCTGGTACAACGACCTCTGCTCCTTGCCCAAGGAAATAGCGGGCGATGAGTACCACAATCTCGGCATCAGTCTCATCCGACATGAAGGAATGACTTTGGAGGACGCTGTGGCAGAGGTACGCCGCAGGGTGGGTGACTGCATTACGGAATTCCTGGAAGCGGAACGGGAGGTGGGCGATCTGGTACGCGGATTGAGAGACGGAACCTGGCGCGGGGAACCCTTGGCCGCCGCGGTAGAACTCAATGTGTCGAACATGCGGAACTGGATCAGTTCCGTGTACTGGTTCCACCACGAGTCGGGGCGCTACCAGGTCGACAGCTGGGCCGACCGCTCCACGCCCCCGTACGTCAGTGACCAGGACGAGCCGCCCGCGCCCGGAGGAGAGCGATGACCGACGGCCCCAGCACCGCGACGGCGGACCCGTCCGCGCCGGGCGCACCCGCGCCCCCCTGGGCGGGGGGCGGTGCGCCCCTCCTCGGGCACGCGTGGAACCTCGTGCGCGACCCGCTCGGCTTCCTCGCCGGACTGCGCGGCAGCGGCGAACTGGTGCGGATCAGACTGGGCCCCCGGGCGGCGTACGCGGTGTGCGATCCGGCGCTCGTGGCCACGCTGCTCAAGAGCCCCGACTTCGTGGTCGGCGGTCCGCTGTGGGACACCATGGAACTGCTCATCGGCAAGGGCGTCGCCACCAGCAACGGTCAGGTCCACCGGCGCCAACGGCGGATGATCCAGCCCGCGTTCCGCGCGGACCGGATCGCGGAGCACGCGGCCGTGATGGAGCAGGAGGCCCGTGCCATGGCCGGGCGGTGGCGGCCCGGGGCCGCCGTCGACCTCGGCGACGAGGTGTTCCGCACCGCGGTGCGGATCGTGGCCCGTTCGCTGTTGCACGTCGAGTCGATCGACGAGCGCGCGGAACGGCTCAGCAGTTCGCTGCACACCGTCTTCGGCGGGCTCTACCGGCGCATGGTGCTGTCGGCGGGGCCGTTCTATAAACTCCCGCTACCGGCGCACCGCCGGTTCGAAGACGCATTGGCCGATCTGCACTGCCTTGTCGACGAGATCGTGGCGGAGCGCCGCAACTCGGCCACGGATCGTGAAGACCTGCTCTCCGCATTGCTCGCGGCAAAGGACGAAAACGGTGAAGTCCTCGGCGATCAGGAGGTCCACGATCAGACGGTTTCCCTCCTTGTGGCGGGCGCGGAAAACGTTGCCTCGACACTGACGTGGACGTTCCAGTTGCTGGCCGAGCACCCCGCGGAGGAAAACCGCCTGCGGGCCGAGGTCCGGAACGTCACCGGTGGACGTCCGGTTGTTTTCGGTGACCTGCCCCGGCTGACGCACACCCGGAATGTCATCACCGAGGCGATGCGCGTACGGCCCGCTGTATGGATATTGACCCGGCGGGCGGTGGCCGATTCCGTACTCGGTGGGTACCGCATTCCGGCCGGGGCGGACATCGTGTACAGCCCCTATGCGATGCAGCGGGACCCGCGGGCTTTCGTGCGGCACCTGGAGTTCGACCCGGACCGGTGGCTTCCCGAACGGGTCGCCGACGCGGGACGGCAGGCGATGATGCCGTTCGGCACCGGCAACCGCAAGTGCCCCGGGGACCACTTCAGCATGGCCGAGATGGCGATCATCCTGGCGACGGTCGCCCCGCGGTGGAGTTTCGCCGCGCTTCCCGAGACCGACACGGCACCCCGCATCGGAATCACGCTCCAGCCGCGGCGGCTGAGACTGCGGGCGGTCGCCCTGCGGGACGTCTGAGAAAGTGTTGGGTAACTGATCAGTCGCATCCTGTGATGTGCTGGTGGTGATCTCCATGGTTGACGCTTGCGTGAAGATCACCGTCATG